>CACHWQ010000007.1 GCA_902583645.1 uncultured Pelagibacteraceae bacterium
TTGGATTAAGAAATACAAAAAATATTGATAAGTCTATTAAAGAAGCTTTTAGGGTTTTAAAACCAGGCGGAAAATTCTTATGCCTTGAATTTTCAAAAGTTCAAAATGAAAATTTCAGAAAAATTTATAAAAAATATTCAAAATTGATACCTAAAATAGGAGATTTTATCGTAGGAGAGAAAGAGCCATATGAGTATTTAGTTGAGAGCATAGATAAATTTATTAATCAAGAAGAATTGCTTTATTGTATGAATAAAAATAATTTTACGAATTGCAAATATAGAAATTTTAATGGAGGAATAGTCGCAATACATTCTGGTTGGAAAGTTTAATGTTAAAAAAAATTTTTATTTTATTCAGAATTGCACGAAGATTAGCTGTATCTGATGCTGTAGAAATTATTTCAAGAATACATCAGCCACCTCTTATTATTAAGATTTTTTTAAATATTCTTTCCTTTTCGTTTTATAAAAAAAATAATAATTTGGATAATAAATCTGATGAAGACAAATTATGTGAGTCAATCCAGGGTATGGGAACGACTTTTATAAAATTAGGTCAGTTTTTAGCCACTAGGCCAGATATAATTGGAGAGGAGGTTTCAAAAAAACTAGAGAAACTTCAAGATAGATTGCCTCCATTTACTATGCAGAAAGCTAAAAACATCTTAAAAGAGAGTTTAGGCCTAGACAACTTCAATTCTATTTTAAATCTTAGTGAACCAGTCGCTGCAGCATCTATAGCGCAAGTTCACAAAGCGCAAATTAACGAAGATGGAATTATAAAAGATGTTGCAATTAAAATACTTAGACCTGAAATCAAAAAAGTTTTTAATGAAGAGATAGATGCATTGATGCTTCTAGCATATATAATTCAGAGCACAGTAACAAAAACAAAAAGACTAAAATTAGTAGAGATAGTTTTTCTCTTAAAAGAAATTACTAATCATGAGATGGATTTAAGATTTGAGGCAGCTGCTGCTAACGAATTCGCCGAAAATACAGAAAATGACTCGGGTTTTTTTGTTCCTAAAATTTACTGGAATTATACTAGTGAAAAAGTTTTAACGTTAGATTGGGTTGATGGCGTTTCCATAAGAGAAAAAGATTTAATAAATGAAAGAAATATAGATACAAAAAATATAGCCTCTAATATTATTCAACATTTTTTAAGACACGCAGTAAGAGATGGTTTTTTTCATGCAGATATGCACCAAGGCAATTTATTTATAAATGCAAGCGGACAGATCGTACCAATTGATTTTGGTATAATGGGAAGAATTGATAAACTTAATAGACGCTATCTCGCAGAAATTTTATTTGGTTTTATTCAAAGAGATTATAAAAAAGTTGCTGAAGTTCACTTGGTGGCAGGTCTGGTACCAAGTAATGTCAACGTTGATGAACTCGCTCAAGCCTTAAGGTCAATAGGTGAGCCAATTTTTGGTCAATCCGTTAAAGATATTTCAGGGGGAAGGTTGCTTAAGCAATTATTTGATATTACTGAGAAATTTAATATGCAAACCCAGCCGCAGCTTCTTTTATTACAAAAAACAATGGTGGTTGTTGAGGGTGTTGCAAGAAAACTTAATCCCGAAACTAATATTTGGGAAACTTCAAAACCAGTTTTAGAAAAATGGCTTAGAGAGACTAAGGATCCAATAAATAATTTTACAGAAACTTTAAAAGATTCTGCTGAGGTTTTGAGAAAACTTCCAGAATTACCTCAAATGATGGAAAAAGCTAATCAAGCACTATCGTTCTTAGCAAGTGGTCAAATCCCTCAAAATTCAAATTCTTACTCAGCAATGAAAAATAAAGAAATCGAAATGAAATCCTTTAGAAATCAAAGTATTATTGGTTTATTACTGCTTGTATTTATAGGTTTCATGGTATTTTAATCTGAGAATGAGTGAATTAAAAAATAAAAAAATATTATTAGTTATCACTGGAGGAATTGCAGCTTATAAAGCTTTAGAATTAATTAGACTTCTAAAGAAAAAAGGAAATCTAATTAAAACAATTCTATCTAAGAATGCTACTAAGTTTGTAACTCCTCTTTCAGTTACCTCGCTATCTCAAGAAAAGGTTTATTCGGATTTATTTGATACAAGTACTGAGGCTGAAATGGATCATATTTCGTTATCTAGATGGGCGGATATAATATTAATTGCACCTGCAACAGCAAATACAATATCAAAAATTTCAAATGCCAGTGCAGATGACTTGGCATCAACTGTATTGCTGGCTGCTGATAAAGAATTTTTTATTGCTCCAGCTATGAATGTAAGAATGTGGGAAAACAAATCCAATAAAAACAACGTAAATATTTTAAAAAATATGGGTCATGAGTTTATAGGTCCAGATATCGGCGATATGGCGTGTGGGGAATATGGTGAAGGCAAAATGACAGAACCATTGGAAATAGTTAACTATTTAGAGACAAAATTTAATGAATTGAAAAAAAACAACGGTCTAAAGGCGCTTGTTACTGCTGGTCCTACTAAAGAATTTATTGATCCAGTGCGATATATTACGAACAAATCAAGTGGAAAACAGGGGTATGAGATAGCAAATTCGCTGAGAAGAAGTGGATTTAACACGACGCTTATATCTGGACCAACACAACTTGATCCAATTAAAGGTGTTAAGACAATCAATATTAATTCAGCAAAAGAAATGTTTGATGCTGTAATTCAAAATCTACCTGTGGATGTAGCAATTTTTTCTGCAGCTGTTGGAGATTTTAAGGTCAAAAACGTATCTGAAACTAAAATTAAAAATAAAGAAAATTATAATCTAAATTTAGAAAAAAATGTTGACATGTTAAAACATGTTTCTAACCATAATTCCTTAAGACCTAAATTAGTTATAGGTTTTTCAGCTGAGACAAATGATATAATCAAAAATTCGATAAAAAAAATGGATGAGAAAAATTGCGATTGGATGATAGCAAATGATGTTTCAAATCAAGAGATAGGTTTTGACTCAGACTTCAATGAAGTAAACATTTTGTATAAAAATGGAAAAATTGAAAAAATTTCCAAAGATAAAAAATCTGGAATTGCTAACAAAATTGTAAAAAAAATTGTTTCAAATCTCGAGTAAACAATGGTTAAAGTTCTAGTTAAAAGACTTGATCCAAGAGTAAAATTGCCAAAATACAAAACTAGTGGTTCATCTGGAATGGATTTAATGGCATTTATTGATAGTTCTATTAAAATCAAACCTGGCTCATCAGCTTTAATTCCAACTGGAATATCAATTGCATTTCCTGAAGAATTTGAAGTTCAAATAAGACCAAGGTCTGGATTAGCAGCAAAACAAAGTATAGGAGTTCTAAATACTCCAGGAACAATTGATAGTGATTATCGAGGTGAGCTAAAAGTTATAATATTTAATCATGGAAAAAATGAATTTATAGTAAATTGTGATGATAGAATAGCACAAATAGTTCTTACGCCTATTTTAAAAATTGAATTTGAAGAGGTAAGTGAACTTCCTAAGACTATTAGAGGAACTGGAGGTTTTGGCTCCACAGGTAAATGAGGAAAAATCTTTCCACAAGACAAATTGAAAAATATTCAAGACAAATAGTTTTGAAAAATGTTGGTGTCATTGGTCAAAAAAAAATACTTAATTCAAGCGTCTTAGTCATTGGTGCTGGTGGTCTTGGATGTCCAGTCATTGATTATTTATCGAGAGCTGGGGTTGGAAGAATAGGTATAATTGATTATGATAAAGTAGATGCTTCAAATATCCACCGACAATCTATTTATACATATAAGGATATAGGAAAATATAAAGTTGAAGTATTAAAAAAAAAATTAAAGGATATTAATCCTGACGTAAAAACTAAAATTTTTAAGAGTAAAATAACAAACAAAAATGCAAACAAAATATTAAAACAATTTGATATTATTGTAGATGGATCTGACAATTTTAAAACTAAGTTTTTATTAAATCAATTTGCACTTAAATTAAAAAAAACTTTCATCGTTGGGGCTATAAGTAGGTATGATGGGCATGTATTTTCTTTTGACTTTAAAAGAAATAATGAAGCATGTTTAAAATGTTTCTATCAATCTGAAATTAATGAAGAGGTTTTGAATTGTGAGACAGATGGAATTTTAGGGCCAGTGGCAGGTATAGTGGGTAACATGCAGGCAAATGAAGTTCTAAAAAATATATTAAATTTAAAAAATGAATTAAAAGATAAAATTTTAATAATTGATTTATTAAATCTAACCTTCAGACAGACCAAGTTTTCAAAAAAAAAGAATTGTATATGTGGAGAAAGGTAGTTTTTTTAATTTTTATTTCGTTTTGTACAAATGCTTTTGGTAACGAAAGTTATTTTCTTATGCTTAAAAACTCCAAAGTAAATGTCAGAATAGGCCCAGGCTTAGATTATCCAATTAAATTTATTTATAGGAAAAAATATTTACCTGTGAAAGTAATAGATAAAAAAGAGAATTTTAGAAAAGTAATTGATCACAAAAAAAATAGTGGATGGATACATATATCTCAATTAAAAAAAGTAAACTCAATAATAGTTTTATCAGATAGAATTCTCTTTAAAAAACCTACTCTAAATTCAAAGCCTATTGCAAATATTAAAAGTGGTAGATTGTTTTTTTTAGAAAAATGTAAAAATGATTGGTGCGAAGTTAAAAGTCAAAATTATATAGGGTGGATTAATACAGAAGATGTATGGGGTAAAAATTAATTATTTTTTTTTCCCCAATTTGCTTGTCCAAATTTTATCTAGCAAAAAATACCATACTGCATTAGCTAAAGGCTCAACTATTGCATCAGTTAATGCAATCATGAACGAAACGTCTGCTATTAACATTAAAACTGTAATAGCAATTACAAAATGTCCTATAGTATAGATTAATGTTCTTAATAATGAGCCTTTGTTACTATCATAAAATGATTTACTAGTTTGAAATATTCCACGAGTTAGCTCAGTCATACAATGATTATAGCCTAGTTAAATTTTAAATCAAATCTGTCCGAATTCATTACTTTTACCCATGCTGCAACAAAATCACTTACAAATTTCTTCTCTCCGTCCTCACAAGCATAAACTTCTGCTATAGCTCTTAATTGAGAGTTGGAGCCAAATATTAAATCAACTCTAGTACCTTTCCATTTAACTTTGTTTGTATTTCTATCTTTACCAACAAACAGCTGTTCTTTTTTATCCACCTCTTTCCAAGTTGTGTCCATATCTAATAAATTTTTAAAGTAATCATTTGATAGTGATCCAGGTTTATTTGTAAATACACCATTATTTGATCCATTATAATTTGCATCGAGCACCCTCATACCACCAACTAAAACTGTCATCTCAGGTGCTGTTAATCTCATTAGCTGTGCTTTATCTACTAAAAGTTCTTCAGCTGAGATATTAGTTTCTAAATTTAAATAATTTCTGAATCCATCTGCCTTTGGTTCTAACAAACCAAATGAATTTACATCTGTTTGATCTTGTGATGCATCACCTCTTCCTGCAGAAAAAGGTACATCAACTTTATGACCAGCTTTTTTTGCTGCTTTTTCAATAGCAACACAACCACCTAAAACTATCAAGTCGGCGATTGAAACATTTTTGTTTTTACCATCAAATTGTTTCTTAATTTTCTCTAACACTTTAATTACTTTATCAGTTTTTGATATCCTGTTTACTTCCCAGTTCTTTTGGGGTTCAAGTCTTAATCTTGCACCGTTTGCTCCACCTCTTTTATCAGATCCTCTAAAAGTTGATGCAGATGCCCAGGCAGCTGATACTAGTTCTGAAGTCTTAAGGCCTGATTTTAAAATCCGAGCTTTAAGTTTTTTAATATCACTTTTGTTAATTTTATGTTTTTGTTTTGGAATTGGATCTTGCCAGATTAATTGTTCTTTTGGTACATCTGGACCTAAGTAACATATTCTAGGGCCCATATCTCTATGAGTGAGTTTAAACCATGCTCTTGCAAAAGCATCATGAAATTCTTTCGGATTTTTGTGAAAGTGTCTTGTTATAGGTCCATAACTTGGATCAACTTTTAACGAAATATCTGTCGTTTGCATCATTGGAGGATGTTTTTTTCCTTTGTCGTGTGCATCAGGAACCATTTTAATTTTTTGACCGTTTTTTTTTGGCGTCCATTGATGAGCGCCTGCTGGGCTTTTTGTTAATTCCCATTCATGATCGTATAAACAATCCAAATAACCCATATCCCATTTTGTAGGGTTTTGAGTCCACGCACCTTCAATTCCACTGCTTATAGTATCAGCTCCTTTTCCACTTTTGTAATTACTATTCCAGCCAGTTGCTTGTTCATAAATTTTTGAACCTTCTGGCTCTGGACCTTTATGAGACTCAGGGGCTGCACCGTGAGATTTTCCAAAGGTATGTCCTCCAGCAACTAATGCTGCAGTTTCATAATCATTCATTGCCATTCTACCAAATGTCTCTCTAATATCATGTGCTGCTAGTAATGGATCTGGATTTGCATCTGGGCCTTGTGGGTTAACATAAATTAATCCCATGTGTGAAGCACCTAATGGCTGTTCTAAATCTCTTTTCCCGCTATATCTGTTTACACCAAGCCATTCTTTTTCTGATCCCCAATAAATATCTTCTTCTGGTTCCCAAATATCTTCACGACCAGCACCAAAACCAAAAGTTTTAAAACCCATGGAGTCTAGTGCAACATTGCCAACTAAAATAAATAAATCAGCCCAAGAAATACTCCTTCCATATTTCCTCTTAATTGGCCACAATAATAATCTCGCTTTATCTAAATTAACATTATCTGGCCAACTGTTGAGTGGAGCGAAACGCTGATTTCCCGTGCCAGCGCCTCCTCTTCCATCGCCAGTTCTATATGTACCCGCTGCGTGCCAAGCAAGTCTTATAAATAGTGGACCATAATGACCATAGTCAGCTGGCCACCAATCTTGTGAATCTGTCATTAATTTATGTAGATCTTTTTTAAGAGCTTTATAATTTAATTTCTTAAATTCCTTTGCATAACTAAATTTTTTATCCATCGGATTTACTAATCTGGAATGCTGGCTTAATATTTTTAGATTGAGACTGTTTGGCCACCAATCTCTATTAGAAGTTCCTTTTCCAGTTGGGTGTTTTGGTGGTGTCCCAGCGCCCGTAAAAGGACATTTTGACTGTTCTTTTAAAATTTCTTTACTCACGACACTAATTTAATGAGTTTGATAAATATGTCAATATATTAGAATAATTCTAAAGTGTTTTTTTGTCCTACTTTGTAATATAAGTAATATAGAAGGTGTATAATAATAGTTACTATTTATTCGAGACTTTTACCAAAACCTCTATTGATTTAATCTTTTTTCCAGGGAGGTTTTTTCTTAATTTTATTTCCTCTACATCTTTATCGTGAAAATCAATGAGCTCCTTGGTAGTTTCGTTATAAAAATGATGGTGATTTGTTACATTCGTATCAAAATATGTTTTATCGGAATTTAATGAAATTTCCTTTATGTAACCTTTGTTCTTAAGTGCGTTAATCGTATTATAAATTGTAGCTTGAGATATTTTAATATCTAATTTTTTTTTTAAAATTTTTCGAAGATCTTCAATTGTAAAATGAAAAGTCTCTTTTCTATCAAATAGGACTTCACACATTTTCAATCTTTGCTTAGTAGGTCTTAAGCCAACAGATCTTAATTTTTCCTCAAAATAAGTATTATTATTCATTATTTTGCCTAATTTATCATTTCAAATCTGATTGTATATTGTAAATTATCTAAATACAGTATTAAAGAGCAAATTTTATGGAAAAAAAATCAGCATATAATTACAATGATTTAATAAAGTGTGGTAATGGCGAGCTTTTTGGACCCGGAAATGCAAAACTTCCTTTGCCACCGATGCTGATGTTTGACAGAATTACAGAAATTGGAGAAAATAAAGGTGCTTTTAAAAAAGGTATTTTGAGAGCAGAACTGGACATTAAAGATGAACTATGGTTTTTTGATTGTCATTTTAAGGAAGATCCGGTTATGCCCGGATGTTTAGGACTTGATGCAATGTGGCAACTAGTTGGATTTTATTTAGGATGGCTTGGAAACCCTGGAAGAGGTAGAGCTTTAGGGGTTAGTGCAGTAAAATTTACAGGTGAAGTGTTAAAAAATGTAAAAATTGCAACTTATGAAATTGATATGAAGAGAATTTTAGTTAAAGAGGGTACAACAGTAGGTTTAGCAAATGGAATTCTTAAAGCAGATGATAAAAAAATATATTCTGCTGAAAATTTAAAAGTGGGATTGTTTAAATAATGAAAAGGGTAGTTGTAACTGGAATTGGTGTAGTTTCTTGTTTGGGCAATAATCAAGAAGAAGTTTATAATTCACTAATTAATTCAAAATCAGGTATTACTTTTTCTGAAGAGTATAAAGAATTTAATCTTAAAAGTCATGTTCATGGGCTACCGAATATTAAATTAGAAGATCATGTAGATAGAAAAGTTATTAGATTTATGGGTAAGGGCTCAGCTTATAATTACATAGCTATGAATGAAGCTGTTAAAGACTCTGGTTTGGAAGAAAAAGATGTAAGTAATATCAATACAGGAATGGTAATGGGATCTGGAGGACCTTCTATTGAAAATGTAATTTTAGCTGCAGATAAGACTAGAGAGAAAAATCCAAAAAAAATGGGACCGTTCGTAGTACCAAGAACTATGGCAAGTACAGCATCCGCAACACTAGCTGTACCATTTAAAATTAAAGGTGTAAATTATACGATAAGTTCTGCATGCGCTACAAGTGGACACTGTATCGGTAATGCAATGGAACTAATTCAATTAGGAAAACAGAATGTTATATTTGCGGGTGGAAGTGATGAAGTTCACTTTGCAATGACAGCAATGTTTGATGCGATGACCGCTTTATCATCTAAATATAATGATACACCAGATAAAGCATCAAGACCTTATGACAAAACAAGAGATGGATTTGTTATTTCAGGTGGTGGTGGTGTTTTGGTTCTTGAAGAATACGAACATGCAAAAGCAAGAGGTGCAAAAATTTATGCAGAATTAACTGGCTATGGCGCAACATCTGATGGTTACGATATGGTTGCTCCATCTGGAGAAGGTGCAGTTAGATGTATGCAAATGGCTTTAAAAACAGCAAAAAATAAAATTGATTATATTAATACACACGGAACTTCTACACCTGTGGGTGATATAACCGAATTAAAAGCAGTAGGCGAGGTATTTAAAGACTACAAACCTAAAATAAGCTCAACTAAATCATTATCTGGGCATTCTTTAGGTGCTACTTCAGTTCACGAAGCTGTTTACAGTTTAATAATGATGAAAAACAATTTCATATCAGCCTCCGCAAATATTGTTGATATGGATGACGAGGCTAAGAAATATCCAATTGTTACAAAAGTAGAAAAAGATGTTTCCTTAAATTCTATAATGTCCAATAGTTTTGGTTTTGGTGGAACAAATGCAACTTTAGTTTTCGAGAAAGTATAACAATGAGTTTAATGAAGGGCAAAAAAGGATTGATCATGGGCGTTGCCAATGAGAGATCTATTGCTTGGGGAATATCACAAAAATTAGCAGAAGCTGGAGCGGAATTAGCTTTTACATATTTAGGAGATGCTCTAAAAAAAAGAGTAGTTCCATTGGCAGAAAAACTAAATTCAAATGTAACTTTTAGCTGCGATGTTGAAAAGAAAGAAGAAGTTGTAAAACTATTTGAGGATGTAAAATCAAAATGGGGTGAGATTGACTTTATAGTACATGCTATAGCATTTTCAGATAAATCTGAGTTATCAGGAGAATATCTAAATACGACAAGAGAAAACTTTTTAAGAAGTATGTTAATTTCATGTTTTTCATTTACAGAAGTTGCAAAAGAAGCCTCAAAAATAATGAAGCAGGGTGGAAGTATGATTACTCTAAGTTATGAGGCAAATAAAGCTATACCAAATTACAATGTAATGGGTGTATGTAAGGCAGCTTTAGAGTCAAGTGTAAAATATCTTGCAAGAGATCTTGGATCTAAAGGAGTAAGAGTAAACGCTATAAGCGCAGGTCCAATTAAAACTTTGGCAGCATCTGCAATCGGTGATGCGAAATTTTTATATAAGTGGAATGCCGACCACTCTTTTTTAAAAAGGAATGTAGATAATCTCGATGTTGGAAATTCAGCTTTATATTTGTTAAGCGATATGGCTGGAGGTGTTACAGGTGAAATTCATTACGTAGATGCTGGATATAACAAAGTCGGCATGCCTGACCCAAAAAATATAACATAATCAATGTTAATTCTGATTTGGTTTGTTGTTTGTATTATATTTTACATAGTCCAAATGGTACTTGGCGACTCCGGACATGCGCTCGAAGTATTTGCTGTAGTAAGTGCTGTTGCTATTTTCTTAATAAGTAAAGTTAAACACAAAATAAATAAGTAGGGGTGTTTTGTTGCCAGGTGTCCCAAGTTTCATTAGATAGTTAGCAACAACCGCAGCTTTTCTTTTCTTTTTTTATTGATGAAGTATCAGATTTGATTTCTTCTAATTCTTTCTTTTGTTTTTCAAGAGCTTGTTTCTCTTTTAAAATTTTATCTTCAAAATATGTATAAAGTGAAGCGAAGCCTAACTTGGTTGCTTTTTTTTCCTCATAGCCTCTTCGGCCTTTTAAGTTTTCAATTATTTTAATTATTTCTTGATTCTGCATATTTTACTTTATATCGATGCTTGTTTAATTGAAAGTTTTACTTTTCCTCTATCAAAACCGATTACTTTAACTTTAACTTCATCGCCTTCTTTTACAACATCTGTTACTTTGGCAACTCTTTTATCAGCAAGTTCAGAAATGTGAACAAGTCCGTCTTGTTTGCCTAAGAAGTTAACAAATGCACCAAACTCCATAATTTTCATAACTTTACCGTTATAAATTTTGTTTAATTCAGCTTTCGCAGTTAAGTCTTTAATCATTTGCATAGCTTTGTTTCTAGAGTCTTCGTCTGGAGCTGCAACTGTTACAACGCCTTCGTCATTAACGTCAACTTTTGCTCCTGATTTTTCAACAATCTCTCTTATTGTTGCTCCACCTTTACCAATCACTGTTGCAATATCTTTTTTATCAACAGTAATTTTTTCCATCTTAGGTGTATGTTTTCCAACATTGTCTCTTGATTTAGCTAAAGCTTTATTCATCTCCCCAAGAATATGAATTCTTCCATCTTTTGCTTGTTTTAAAGCCTGTTCCATTATTTCAAATGTTATTCCTGTAATTTTAATATCCATTTGAAGAGAAGTGATACCGTCTTTAGTTCCAGCAACTTTAAAATCCATATCACCTAAATGATCTTCATCTCCAAGAATATCTGATAGAACACTAAAATCGTCACCTTCTTTGATTAATCCCATTGCAATACCTGCTACTGGCTCTTTTATTGGAACTCCCGCATCCATTAGTGCTAGAGATGAACCACAAACAGTTGCCATCGAAGAAGATCCATTAGACTCGGTTATTTCAGATACAATTCTAAATGTATAAGGAAAACTTTCTTTTGATGGCAATGAGGAATTTATTGCCCTCCAAGCAAGTTTACCATGACCAATTTCTCTTCTACCAGTTCCAATTCTTCCAGTTTCTCCAACCGAAAATGGTGGAAAATTATAGTGAAGCATAAATCTCTGCCTTTGAAGGCCATCTAAACTTTCAATTCTTTGTTCATCATCTGAAGTTCCGAGCGTTGTAGTAACAATTGCTTGTGTTTCTCCTCTTGTAAAAAGAGCAGAACCATGAACTCTAGGTAGTATACCTACTTCGCACATTATTGGTCTCACGTCTGCAAGTCCTCTTCCATCAATTCTATTTTTATTTTTAAGAATATCTGTTCTTACAATTCTTTTTTCTAAGTTTTTAAGCTCATGATTTACATCTAATTCAGTATAATTTTCATCCCCTTCATAAAGTTTTTTAGCTCTTTCAGTAATGTCGGAAATTTGATTTGATCTATCCTGTTTATCTCTTGTAGAAAAAGCCTTATTTAGATCTTTAGTAAATTCTTTCTCCAACTTCTTCTTAACTTCTGATAAATCTTTTTTCTCTACAACCCAATCTGGTTTTCTACATTCCTTAGCTAGTTCCTCTATCATTTTTATTATAGGGACGAAATTTTCATGACCAAATTTTACTGCATTTAACATTTCTTCCTCTGATAATCCATTTGCTTCAGACTCAACCATTAGAACTGCATCTTTAGTTCCCGCAACAACTAAATCCAATTTAGATTTTTCTAATTCTACTTTTGATGGATTTAATATATATTTGCCATCTATAAAGCCAACTCTTGAAGCTCCTACAGGACCTAAAAATGGCATTCCTGAAATTGCTAATGCTGCTGATGACGCAATAATTGACAAAATATCTGCTTCATTTTCTTTATCATAAGAAATTACGGTTGGTAACAATTGTACCTCATTTTTAAATTCATTTGGAAACAATGGTCTTATAGGTCTATCAATTAATCGGGAAATTAAAGTTTCACTTTCCGTGGGCCTTGCCTCTCTTTTGAAATACCCCCCAGGTATCTTTCCTGCTGCATAATATTTTTCCTGATAATTTACTGATAATGGAAAGTAATCAACTTCTGGATTTACTTTTTTAGCTCCAACAACAGTAGCTAATACAACGGTCTCACCGCACGTGGCTATAACGGCTCCATCAGCTTGACGAGCTATTTTTCCTGTCTCTAATTTAATTTTTTTTCCTGCTATCTCAATTTCTTTTTTAAACTCTTTAAACATTTTTTACTTTCTTAAGTTAAGTTTACTTATAACATTTTTGTATGAATCTAATTTATTTCTTTTTAGATAATCTAATAATTTTTTCCTTCTATTAACTGCTTTTAATAAGCCAACAGATGAATGTTTGTCTTTTTTATATAAATTCATATGCTTGGATAAATTTTCTATCTTTTCTGTTAATAACGCTATTTGAACTTCTGAGGACCCAGTATCTTTTTCGTTAATTGCTACATCCTTTACTTTTTTACTCATATTTTTCCTGACTGTTAGTTTTTTTAATTAAATTTTCTATTTTTTCTGCATAGTCGAAGGATTCATCTTTTACAAAAAATATTTTTGGAAGAAATTTTGTTGAAATTTTTTTCGATAGAACTTTTCTAACTATGAAAGAGAATTCCTTAAGAATATCTATTATTTCATCAGAGTTTTTGCCTCCTAGTGGAAGAACAAAAGCTTTGGCAGATTTTAAATCCGGACTCATTCTTACCTCGGTCACTGTTATGCTGCTAGTCTCGATATTAGGTATCTTAGCTTCTCCTCTCATAAATATAGTGCCCAAAGCTTGTTTTATCATTTCGCCTACTCTTAATTGTCTTTGAGTAAGAGTTCTACTGTTTTTTTTCGTTCTCATATAGTTCTTTCAGTGATTTTAGAGTTAAATACCTCAATTATATCTTTTTTTTGAAAATCATTAAAATCTTTGAGAGTTATACCGCACTCTAACCCTGCAGCGACTTGTTTTGCCTGATTTTTTTCTCTAAAAATACTATTTATTTTTCCATTGTAAATTATCGCACCATCTCTAATTAATCTAGCATTTGAGTCGTTTAAAATTTCTCCATCTAATACTTTTGATCCAGCAACTTTACCAACTTTAGATACCTTAAATATTTCAAGGATTTCTGCGGAGCCAATCACTTGTTCTTCAACGTCTGGCGATAACAAACCAGACATCTTTTTTTTAATAAAGTCTAACACCTCATAAATTATATTATAAGAAGAGATGGATATTTTTTCTTGTTCAGCTAGTTTTTTTGCTTCTTTAGTAGGCTTAACGTTAAAAGCAATTAACAAAGCTTTTGAAGCTTTGGCTAAAGTAACATCTGTTTCTGTAACCATCCCGATATCAGACAAAATTATTTTTGGTTTTATTTCATCATGTTTTATTTGGATAATTGCATTTTTAATAGCTTCAGATGATCCGTGCACATCTGATTTAATTATTATATTTAATTCTTCAGAAATTTTATCTTTAAATGCTGATTCTTGTGTGGCGAAATTTAAAGGATTTTTCCCGATTTTTGATTCCTGGATTCTAACATCACATAACGACTTTGCTTCTTTTTCATTATCCAAAACAAGAAAATCATCTCCTGATTTTGATGCTCCATTAATACCCAAAACCTCTATTGGCGATGCTGGTGAAGCTTCGTCAATATTTTTTCCAATATCATTTATTATTGCTCTCACTTTTCCCCATTTTAATCCACTTACAAAATAGTCTCCTTTTTTTAAAGTTCCACTTGTAACAATTATGTTTGCTATTGGACCTCTTCCTATATCGATTTTAGACTCAAGAACAATTCCATTTGCTTTTGTATCATAATCTGTTTTTAGATCTAAAAGTTCAGATTGAAGAATAATTGATTCAACAAGTTTTGTGAGATTATGTTTTGTTTTAGTTGAAATTTCTACCATTAACGTATCTCCAGATAGCTCCTCAGCTATAAGCTCATATTCTAAAAGTTGATTTTTTATTTTTTGTGGATCAGCATCAGGGAGATCACATTTATTTATTGCTACAACAATCGGTACTTTTGCAGCTTTTGCGTGTTTGATAGACTCGATAGTTTGTGGCTTTACACCATCGTCTGCTGCAACTACTAAAACCACAATATCAGTGAGTTTTGATCCTCTAGCTCTCATTTCAGTGAATGCTGCATGTCCAGGCGTATCTATAAAAGTAATTTTATTTGAATTATGTTCGATTTGATATGCGCCAATATGTTGAGTAATGCCTCCAAACTCACCAGAAACGACATTTGCTTTTCTTAAAACATCAAGCACTGAAGTTTTACCATGATCTACATGACCCATAACTGTTACAATAGGTGGTCTACTTTTAAGGTTTTCAGACTTTAAATTTTTTATTTTTTTTATTATTTCCTCAGCTTTTTGCTCCTTTATTGGATTATGTCCAAATTCCTTAACTAAATACTCAGCAGTATCAGAATCTATAGAATGATTTATTGTGGCTGTTACTCCCATTCCTAAAAGGTGTTTAATAATACTGCCTGATTGCTCAGCCATTCTATTAGCTAACTCCCTAATAGTAATCACTTCTGTAATTTTAACATCTCTTTTTATTGGCTTTAATCTTTCTATAAATTCCTCTTTTTGACTTTCTCTATTTTCTTTTTTTTTAGCTCTTTTTAATGAAGCCAAACTTCTAGCTCTGCCTTCATCTTCCCCACTTAACGCCCTGGAAACCGTAAGTTTAAGCTCTCTTCTTTTAGAACCAATTTTTCCTTTAATTTCCTTCTTTTCAGGATCAGCTTTTAATCTTTTTGTTGCTCTTTGTTCAGCAAGCTTTCTCTTTTCATAATCATTTGTTGTTGAGCTTTGTTTTTCAGTATTTAGTGGCTTAAATTTAGTACTAAAGTTTTTTTTTGGATATTGATCTGATCTATTTGAACTAAAAGGTTTTTTATTGGAAAATTTATTTTTTCTTTTTTCGATTACAACAGAATTTGTGCCTTGAGTTTTGGCTCTTTCAATATTGGTTATAGATCTTTTTAAATTTCCTGACAGTTTCAATTTGGTTTTTTTCTTTTCCATAAATCATCTTTCAATCTTTAAAAACTTTTTCTCTTGCAGACATAATTAAATCATCAGCCTCTTTTTTTGATAAAGCAAAGTCTTCCAAATAACCTCTAATTTTTACCCTTTCTCCCTTCACAATATCATAGCTACCTGTTAATTCATCAGAGGCTAAATCAGCAAAGTCATTAAGAGTAAGTATTTTTTGCTCTCCGAGCGTAACCAGCATTCCGGGTGTTAATCCCTCATGATTAATTAAATTATTTTCTAAACCGAGTTCTTTTATTTTTTTAGATATTTCCTCTTGATCTTTCTTATAATACTCATTTGCTCTATCTAAAAGTTCCTTAGCTGTGTCCTCTTCTATACCCTCAATTTTTACCAAGTTTTCTACTGAAGAGTCTTTCAAGTCATCTATTGATGAAAAACCTTCTGCAACTAAAAGTTGGCCAAGAGTTTCATCCAGTTCTAAATTTTTTACAAAATTTTCAGTTTTCTCCTTAAATTCAGCTTGTCTTCTTTCAGAATCTTCTTGGTCAGTCATTATATTAATTTCGTAATTCATTAATTTTGTAGCAAGTCTAACATTCTGACCTCTTCTTCCAATGGCTTTACTTAAATTTTCTTCAGTTAATATTACATCGAGTTTTTTATTGTTATTATCAACATTTACTCTTTGAACTTCTGCAGGCGATAATGCATTAGAAACAATAACAGCTGGATCTTCAGACCAATTAACAATATCAATTTTTTCACCTTGAAGTTCGTTTACAACCGCTTGAACTCTGCTTCCTCTCATCCCAACACACGCTCCAACCGGGTCTAATGAATTATCAATTGCTTTTACACATATTTTAGCTCTACTTCCGGGGTCTCTGGCGGAAGAAATAATTTCTATTAAGCCATCATATATTTCTGGAACTTCTTGAATAAAAAGCTTTTCCATAAACTTTGGATGTGCTCTAGATAAAAAAATTTGTTGTCCTCTAGGCTCTCTTCTTACATCGCTACAATAAGCTTTCACACGATCTCCTGCTTTAATATTTTCTCGTGGGATCATTTCGTTTTTTTGGATTATTGCCTCTGTTCTCCCTAAATCAACAATTACGTTTCCAAATTCAAGTCTTTTTACAATTCCACTTAATATAGTATCTTTTTTATCTATAAAATCGTTAAACTGTCTTTCTCTCTCAGCTTCTCTAACATTAAAACTAATTACTTGTTTTGCAGTTTGTGCTGCGATTCGACCAAAATCAAAAGATGGCAAAGGTTGAAGTATTGAGTCTCCAATTTTTTTCTCTTTGTTTTCATCGCTCAATTTCAATGCATCATTTAAGCTTATTTCTGTATTTAAATTTTCTGGCTTTTCAGATATCACTAATTTTCTAAATATTCCGATATCTCCATTTTCTCTGTTTATTTGAACTTCTATTTCATTTTCATATCCAAATTTTGATTTGGCTGCTTTTGCTATACCGGTTTCCATTGAATTTATTATTAATTCTTTATCAATAGATTTTTCCAAAGCTACTGATTCTGCTATTCTTATTAATTCTAGTTTATCAGCTCTACGATTTAGCATTTTTTCCTTCCAAAAAAAAATGGGCCGAAGCCCATTTTGATATTTCAATAATGTTAGTTGAATATAGGTATTTTTATTAATTTTTCAACTTTATTTACTTCTGAAAAACTGATGCTTTATCAGTTTTTTCCCAAGAAAATGATCCATCAGTGCCTGGGTCCCTACCAAAATGTCCATAGGCAGCTGATTTTTCATATATTGGTTTATTTAATCCTAACATTTCTCTAATTCCTCTTGGGCTTAGATCAAAATTTTCTTTTATAAGTTTCTCAACATGAAGATTTTTTTCCTCATCATTACTGAATAAGTCCACATAAATAGATAAAGGTTTTGATACTCCTATTGCATAAGCTAATTGTATCAAACATTTGTCCGCAATTTTTGATGCCACAATATTTTTCGCTAAATATCTAGATGCATATGCTGCAGACCTATCAACTTTAGTTGGATCTTTACCTGAAAAAGCTCCACCACCATGAGGTGCTGCTCCACCGTATGTATCTACAATTATTTTTCTTCCAGTTAAACCACTGTCTCCATCTGGTCCACCAATTACAAAATTTCCAGTGGGGTTAATATATATTTCATTTTCATCAAGATCCCCAAGTAAGTTTTTTGGAATAGATTTTTCAATATAAGGCATACATAGTTTTTTTACTTGAGCTAAGTTCACATCTTTTGAATGCTGTGTAGAAATCACAACTGATTTTACAGCTTTTGGTACACCATCTTTATATTCTATAGTAATTTGACTTTTCGAGTCTGGTTCTATCCCTTTAAGGTTTCCAGATTTTCTATCTTCAGCCATAAGTCTTAAAATTCTATGTGAAAAATGAATTGGGGCTGGCATAAGTACATCAGTCTCGTTACATGCATAGCCGAACATTATTCCTTGATCTCCAGCACCTTCATCTTTATTTCCAGAAGAGTCAACACCCATAGCTATATCAGCTGATTGAGAGTGTAAATGACACTCAATTTTGGTTGCGTCCTTATAAGTAAAACCTTCCTGGTCATAACCGATGTCTTTAATACAATCTCTTACTTTAGAGATTAATTCATCTTTTTTAATATCAGGTCCTCTAGTTTCTCCTGCTAAAACGACTTTGTTTGTGGTTGTCAATGTTTCGCATGCTACCCTTGCTTGGGGCTCCATGCCTAAATAGGTATCTACAACCATATCTGAAATTCTATCGCAAACTTTATCTGGGTGACCTTCTGATACAGATTCACTAGTGAACAAATAATCTTTTTTCATTTTATTTTATCTCCCTATTTGTTTTTAAAAAAAAAATTAAGCTAATATAAATAGTGATAAAATAAAAGAACATATTATTCCCATATTTAGAAAAAAAAGTTTTTTTAGGGTTTTTTATTTGATTAATTTCAATTACTCCCTCATAAGTTGACTCTGATATTTCAGAAATTTGTCCATAAGGATTAATTAAAGCTGATGTTCCATTATTGGTTGATCTAATGATACTTTTACCCTCCTCAATAGCTCGAAAAATAGAATGCGAAAAATGTTGATGTGGTCCAATTGATTTTCCAAACCACCCATCCTCTGAAATATTTATAATCAAATCATAATTGTTATTCTTTGAAAGTTTTCCTGAATATATAATTTCATAGCAAATTAAAGGCAGAAAGCTGATATCAAATTCATAGTTTTGTAAATTAATTACATCTCTTTTTTCTCCAGACGAGTATGAATTGTAAAAATTTGTAATAGTTTTCATGCCTAAATTTTTTAAAAATATTTCAAAAGGTATAAATTCACCAAATGGAACTAAATTATTTTTGTTATAAAATGCTATTAGATCTAAATTATTATTTACTACAGCTAATGAGTTGAAAGTTTTTTCATCAACAGAATTGTTAATGCCAAATATAATTATATGTTTTTTGCTAAATTTTTCTTTAAAAATATTTCGGTATTTTTTTAAATTTTTCAATTCCGTGTCATTAAATACACCCTCTGGCCATACAAATATCGTTTTAACCTCATTATTTGGTTTACTTAATTTAATTAAACTTTGAAGAATTTCTTCCTCATTTTCAGTATAGTAAAACCTTTCAATTCCAATTTTTGGAGAAATAATTTTAATTATAAAGTTATTTTCTTTTAGAGAAGTATCTTTTGACCTTTCAAGCTTTAGTTGACCAAACGCAACTCCGGAAATTAATAATAATCCACAAGAAACTACAAAATACATATCGTATTTACTTTTTTTTAAATAAAAAAGTGAAGGTAAAATAAATAATGTGAGACAAAGCAAATTAAAACTATATGTACCTATTAAAGAAAGTATTTGTAACAATGGTAAAAATTCTGAAAAAGAAAATGATATTAAATTCCAAGGAAAGCCTGATAAAACATTTCCTCTCATAAATTCCAGAATTGAAAATAAAGCAGAAAAAGTTAGTACTAAAGAGATATTGCTAAATTTTCTAAAATAATAGAAAAAGTATGTAGCTAAACCATAAAATATTCCAAGAAATAATGGAATTGATAAAAAAGCGATTGGGATTAATAACTTGAAAGTTTGGTCAAAAGTTAGAGATATGACGATCCAATACAAACTGGATATAAAATAACCAAAGCCAAATATCCAACCATTTAAAAAATAATCTATTTTAGTTAATGTAAGTTTTTGTTTTATAAAAAAAATAAATAAAGCTGAAAATGTAAAAAAATTTATCCAAAAGAAGGCGTACGGTGGAAGACTAAAGGAGCTCAATATCCCAAGAGAAAAGATATATACATAAGATAATAATTTTTTTTTAAAAATTTTTTTCAAATCTTATTTTTTACCAGATTGTAAAGTTTTTTTTCTTCTTTTTGCATTTTATTAAAATCTTTATTTTTCTTATGGTCAAATCCCATTAAATGCAAAAAACCATGAATAAAAATTTTTGCAACTTTTTTTTTAAATTCAGCTAAATTTATTGTTTTAGGTTTATTCATAAATTCATAACTTATTATAATATCCCCTAAATAAAAAAATTTATTATCTATTTTTCTTTTAATTGGAAAAGATAAAACATCTGTAGGTTTGTTTTTTCTTCTAAAGATTTTATTTAATTTTTTAATTCTTAAGTTGTTTGATAGCAGGACTGTTATTATTGTTTTTTTATTTTTTAAGATATACCTATTTGGTAAATTTTTTAATATTCTATTAAATAATTGAGAGATGTTTCTTGTTTTTTTTTTCCAAACTGCGTTATCAAAGATAACTTCAGCTTTAATCATCTTTTTTATCTGAATAGGCTTTTACAATTTTTGAGACAAGTGGATGTCTTACAACATCAGTATGGTCAAAATCAATAACTGAAATTTCATCTAAATGACCTATAAGCTTTTTAGATCTATTTAGGCCTGATAATGATTTATTAGGTAAATCAATTTGTGAAGGATCACCATTTACAACTATTTTTGAATTTTCACCAATTCTTGTTAAAAACATTTTGATTTGTGTATCTGTTGCATTTTGAGCTTCATCTAAAATTGCAAAAGAATTTTTTAATGTCCTTCCTCGCATAAAAGCAAGTGGCGCAATTTCAATATCTCCAATTTCTATTTTTTTTTGAATTTTTTCAAAGTCCAACAAATCGTATAAAGAATCGTAAAGTGGTCTAAGATAAGGATCAACTTTTTCTCTCATGTCTCCAGGCAAAAAACCAAGTCTCTCACCGGCTTCCACGGCTGGTCTAGATAAAATTATTCTCTCAATTTTTTTTTCCAAGAGCATGGTTAATGCCACAGCAACAGCTAAAAAAGTTTTTCCTGTTCCTGCGGGGCCAGTAGAAATTATTACTTCGCTCTCTTTAATAGCTCTAACATAATTTTTTTGCTTTTCAGATCTAGGAATGACTGATTTTTTTGGCGTCTTAATTATATATTCAATTTTTTGACCCGCATTTGTATTTTCGTTAATCATAAACTTATTTATTGAAGATAATATATCTTTTCTCTCTATCGTTCCATTATTTATAAATTGATCAGAAAGAAACATAATCGCATTTTTAACAATTTCATTATTTTTTTGGTCGCTTTTGATAATTATAGAGTTACCTCTAAAATATAGACTTGTGCCGGTAAGTTTCTCAAGTTCTTTTAAATTTTCATTAAATTCACCAACAACACCCATTAGTAAATCATTATCTTGGAATATCACACTTAAGCTATCATTGTCAGAATAAACTAAATTTATTTTACTTTTTAAATTTGGTTTTATTCTTCTCAATTTTATGCTGCCTTAAATTTATTTTTTTTACTCAGTTCACCAAATAAGGTGTTTTGGTTAGTTTCTGTAACTCTAACTTGAACAATTTTTCCAATTAAATTCTTATTACCTTCGAAAATTACTGAATTCATATACTCATTTCTTCCAAACAATTTATTTTGTCTTTTAATTTCATTTTCTACCAGAACATCTATATATTTATTTTCAAAAGATTTATTTTTTGATTTTTGATATCCAAATAACTTTTCCTGAATTATTTTAAGTCTTTGTTTAGAAATGTCATCATCTATTATTTTAAGTTTTGATGCTTTTGTACCTGGTCTTGCACTAAAAATGAAAGAGTAGGAAT
This sequence comes from uncultured Pelagibacteraceae bacterium, assembly GCA_902583645.1. GTDB lineage: Bacteria > Pseudomonadota > Alphaproteobacteria > Pelagibacterales > Pelagibacteraceae > Pelagibacter. The sequence goes on from CACHWQ010000007.1 coordinate 21,812, forward strand.
TTATGAATTTAACCGTATCTATCAATCTAATTGTATTTTCAAAATCTTCAGTCTCTTCTCCAGGATACCCAACGATAAAATCGCTTGAAAATTCAATTTTATCATTAATTTCTCTTAAATAGTTAAATATAGAAATATATTCTTGAACTTTATGTTTTCTGTTCATTAATTTTAAAATTTTATCAGAACCTGATTGGATAGGTAAGTGAACAAATGGCATAAGCTTTTTAGAATTTTTGTAACAATCCAATAAATCTTTGGTCATATCTCTTGGATGGGAGGTTGTATAACGTATCCTTTCAATACCGTTGATTTTTTCAAGAGACATAATTAAATCTGAGAGTCTGAGTTCTTTATTGGCTACTTTATAATTGTATGCATTTACGTTTTGTCCTAATAAAATAATTTCTTTAGATCCGTTTTGTACTAATAGGTTTGCCTCATCTATAATTTGATTAAAAGGTCTAGAATATTCAGGTCCCCTTGTGTACGGCACAACACAAAAATGGCAAAATTTATCACAACCTTCTTGAATTGTTAGGAATGACGAAACTTTACTTCTTTTATTTTGAATTTTACTTAAGTAATTAAATTTTTCTGAAGTGTCAAAATCTGTAATTTCATTTTTCAATTTATTTTTTTCAAACTGCAGAATAGTTTCATTAAGCTTGTGATATGATTGTGGTCCAATAATCAAATCAATGTAGGGTTCTCTTTTTAACATCTCGGTATTTTCAGCCTGAGCAACACATCCAGCTATAATTACTAATGGTTTATTTTTATTTAGAAATACTTCTCTGACCCTTCCAATTTCATGATAAACTTTTTCTTTAGCTTTATCCCTTATATGACACGTATTTAAGACAAAACAGTCTGCTGAATCCAAATTTTCTGATTTTTCATAACCAATGATTTTAAGTGCATCAATTATTTTATCCGAATCGTAAACATTCATTTGACAACCGAAAGTTTTAACAAATACTTTTTTTGACATTAATTATTTTTTTTTTTGAAGCCGTATAACTCTAGTTTATGATCTACTAGTTCATAACCATATTTTTCTGCTACCTTTTTTTGTAGATTTTCAATTTCATTATCAACAAATTCTATTATCTCACCTGTTTTAATATCTATCAAATGATCATGATGACTCTCTCTTAATTCTTCATACCTAGCTTTTCCACCCTTAAAATCATGTTTTGTTAAAATTCCAGCTTCCTCAAAAAGCTTTACAGTTCTATATACAGTAGCAATACTGATTTTAGGATCAATTTTAAGAACACGTTTGTAAAGTTCATCCACGTCTGGATGATCGGACTCTCCATAATTTTTTTTTGACTCTGAAAGAACTCTAGCAATAGTTTTTCTTTGATCGGTAAGTTTTACTCCTCTGGCTAAACATTTTTGTTCAATAGTATCTGACATAGATTTATTTTAACTTAAATAAATGGGTTTAATCAAATTTTTTTTAATATTAAATTTATTACATAAATTAGGCAATTCTCCTAGATTTTTTATAGGAACTGGCTCTACTTCATTTTTTTTTTTGTCTTTAAAATCAAGATAACTATAAGAATAGTAATCAATTTTCTTTGATAAATGTATGGCTTTAACAATTGATAAGGAATTTCTAATACCAGCGTAACTACCTGGGCCTCTGTTGACATAAATTCTTTTAATTTTATCTAAATTAATTTTGTATTTAAGCAAGAATTTATTAATTAAAATTATCAATTTATCATAATTCTTTTTACTATTAATGTAAGTGCCTGTATAAATATTTTTATTTAAAATGAGGCCTAATAAAATTTTTTCGTTTGTAGCATCTATTATTAATATTTTCATAATATCTCTTTTTCTTACTCTTAGTGTAAAATGTGAGGAAAATAAAATTAAATCTTTTGCAAATGATAAAGGTATTCTTTCAATTATGTATCACAGATTTAACGAAAATAAATATCCATCAACTAATATAAATATGGAAATTTTTAAAAAACACATGGAGATAATAATGAATAAAAAATATAATTTTTTAAATCCAGAAGATTTCGATAAAAATTTCTCTAAAGTCAAAAAAAATAAAAAAATACTAATTACTATTGATGATGGGTTTTCATCTTTTTATGAACATGCTTGGCCATATTTAAAAGAGAAAAAAATTCCATTTATTTTATTTATTTCTACTGAAGCAGTTGGAAAAAATGGATATATGAGTTGGGAGCAAATAAAAGAGGTAGAAAAAAAAAGTTTTGCATTTATAGGTAATCATTCCCATTCACATGAATATTTATTAGAATTTGACATAGATAAATTTAAAAATGATATATTAAAATCCATAGAGATTTTTAAAAATAATTTAGGATATAATCCAATTTATTTTTCATATCCATTTGGCGAATTTAGCCTCGAGCAAACTTTTTTTATAAAAAAACATTTTAAGTATGGTTTTGGTCAACATTCTGGTGTTATAGATGTAAATAAAAATCCATATGAACTTCCAAGATTTCCAATTAATGAAAAATATGGAGATTTAAAAAGATTTGCATTTAATATAGATCTATTACCTTTGGAATATAAAAAAGTAAAACCTGAAGATAAGTATATTATAGATAATAATCCTCCTAATCTAGAAATTGAATTTTTCAATGATCAAAAGAATTTAAAAAATATTAATTGTTTTTCAGATGAAGGTTCTGGGTGGAAAGAAACAAATATTAAATTTAGTAGAAATAAATTATTAGTAAAATTCTCTGATAAATTTAATTTCAGAAGAGGAAGAATAAACTGCTCTCTAAATGATGTTGATGGTTGGAGATGGTTTGGTTTACAATTTTCTGTAAAACTAAATTAAATAATATTTTTTAATTGAATACTGGATGGAAGTAATCTGGCTTTATCAAAATCTTGTAAGTCATTTTGTTTTATAATCTGTTTAATAATTTTTGTATATTCTTTACCTGTTGCCGCATATTTATCTAAATAGTCAGCTAAAAGTAAACTATCCAATTCCTCATCGCCATCTCTCATATTTGCCCTCGCAGATCTAAATTCCTTATAACTTCCGTGTGTGTTAAGATTTCTTTGATAAGCTCTTACTGAGGCCTTTAAAACTTTAAACTTCATAACCTTATGATTTGACTCTTTGGAATCTACTCCCGCTGGCTTTATGCCTTCCCCGGACCATGTCCACTGCCCAAACAGAGCGTTTCCCTCAATTGCAAATCTTGATGTTCCCCATCCTGTTTCTTTTGCTGCTTGAGCTATTGCTAAAGAAACTGGAATTATGTCCATTCGAACTTTTAAAGTCGATAAATCATTATTAACAACTCCATATTGTTTAAATTTAGATAATAACCATTTTTTTTCTTTATCTGAATTCATATTTTTATTTAAAATGCTAAATAGTTTTTTACGATCAAGCCTTATACGATTATTTTCCTCTAATACTAATGGCAATATTATTTGAATAAATAAATTCTTTTTTTTTTTAGTATTTTCAATTTTTTTTATCTCCGTTGGCAGAAGTGAAATTCTGATTGGTTTTACAATTTTATTTTCTCTTACTTTTTCTAAATTATATTTAGTATCTTTAAAAAGTTGATTAATTGTCTCTGCACTTAATCTTACTGTATCTGTTGGTAATTCATCAATTGAAAATATATCTTCGAATAAGTTTTTTACATTAAGACCAACATCAACATTTTTTTGTTGAATACTTTTACCATCTAAAACCTTTTGGAAATTGACATTTGAATTATTATCAACTGTTGACTTGCCAACCTTTATATCATCTTTAATATTAACTGATAGGGGAATTAGGCTAAAAATTAAAATTAAACCAAAACTACTGATCACAGTTAGATAAAAACTTTTTAAATCATTTGAGAAAAAAGTGTTACTTTTCTTTTTTACAACAAATCCTTTTTCAATTAATATCTTTTTTAAATTCGATAAATTTATTTTCTTTTTTTTAATTTTCTGAAATTTAATCATTTGCGACTGCCTCTACTTGCTTTATGTCTGGTATATAATGCTTTAGAAGGTTTTGTACACCTTGCTTTAAAGTAATTGTAGCACTAGGGCATCCTGAACAACTTCCTTGAAGTTTTACTTTAACTATGCCATCTTTATAGTCTAAAAATTTTATATCACCACCATCATTTGCAACTGCAGGCTTAACCTTTGTTTCAAGGACATATATAATTTTCTTTTCAATATCTTCATAATTATCTTTACTTTGATTACTTGAATTTTTATGAATTATTAATTCGTTTCCTTCATCAAAAAATTCATTAATTAAAGAAATCACAATATGCTTTATATCTTCCCAATCTACATTTTCCTTTTTATTAACAGATAAAAAATCTGAACCTAAGAATACGCTTTCAACTCCATCAATGGATAAAATGTTTCTTAATAAAGGGCTTTCATTTTTTTCTTTGTTTGTAAATTCCATTGGGTCAGCGCTTGAAATTTTTTTACCAGGTAAAAATTTTAATGAATTAGGATTTGGTGTTTTTTGAGTTTGAATAAACATAGTAAGTATATATATAATTATAATTCTCTAAATTTGAAGTGTTTTTTTAAAAACCTATTATATTTTTAATATCATTAACCTTTTTTTTGGCAATTGCTTCTGCTTTTTCAGATCCATCTAGTAATATTTGATCAATAAATTTTTCATCATTTAATAATTTATTTGTTTCATTGGAAATTGGATAAATTTTTTCAACTAAAGCTTCTGCTAATTTATTTTTAAATTCTGAGAAATTTTTTCCTTTAAATTCTTCTATCGTCAAGTCCAAAGCCTGATTTTGAATGCTCGAAAAAATTCCATAAAGATTTTTTAATTCAGGCCTGTTGTTTATATCTTTGTCATTTTCAGGCAATTTTGCACTATCAGTTTTTGCCTTTTTTATTTTACTTACTATCAAATCCTTATCATCAGTCATATTAATTCGACTTTGATCGGAAGGATCAGATTTGCTCATTTTTTTTGTTCCATCTTTCAGGCTCATAATTCTTGAAAAATCTTTTTGTATTAAAGGTTCTGGAGAAGTTAAGAAATTTTTACAATCAAAATCTAAGTTAAATTTTTGAGCTATATCTCTAGTAAGTTCCAAATGTTGTTTTTGATCCTCCCCAACAGGCACATGCGTAGCATCATATAAAAGAATATCTGACGCCATAAGTATTGGATAAATGTAAAGACCTACACTAGCCTTCTCTTTATCCTTACCAGCTTTTTCTTTGAATTGCGTCATTCTATTTAACCAACCCATTCTTGCAACGCATCCTAATAACCAAGCTCCTTCAGAGTGTGAAGGTACCATCGATTGATTAAATATAATGCTTTCTTTTGGATTTAATCCGCTAGCTACAAATGTTGCTGTTGTTTCTCTAATATTTTTTTTTAAGATTTTAGGATCTTGTTTAACAGTTATAGCGTGCAGGTCTACGACACAATATATACAATTATTTTGCTTATCTTTCTGTAAACTTACAAAATTTTTTATAGCTCCTAAATAATTTCCTAGGTGCAAGTTACCGGTTGGTTGTACCCCAGAAAAGATTTTTTTTGACATCTCAATTAGTACTTTAAATTAATATCGGAAATTTTGAAAGCTTTTGTCAAGATTGATATCAAGATATAAATAATAAAAGTCACAGTAACGAGCAATAATATTGTAAGAAGTTTATATTCACTTTCATAGTCTAGTAGATGCCCTAAATGTTGAATTAGTTGGTAAAATAGAAAAGAAGTTATTAGTGAAGAAAACAAAATTTTAGAAATTGCAACAATTAAACCTTTGTTAAAAAAGAAGTATTTCCTCTGAGTTAAGTATACAAATAGCATCAAAGCATTAAACCAGGAAGAAATGGTTGTAGCTATAGGAATAATTATAAATCCTAAATCTCTAAAAAAATATAAACTTATAAAAATATTAATTACCACAGAGTAAATTGAAATGATAAATGGTGTTTTTGTATTGTGCCTTGCAAAAATATAACTTGAGAAAACTTTAATTAGTGCAAAAGCAGGAAGACCTATGGCAAAGAAAAATAAAGCATCTGCTGAATTTTTTACACTTAAATAATTAAAAGAGCCGTAACCAAAAAGTGCAGAAGTAATTTGCTCTGAGGAAACTAAAAGTGCAAATGTTGCTGGCAAACTTAAAAATAAACTTAATTCAAGTGACTTATTTTGAATAAAGTTTATTTTTTTTATATTTTTTTGTTCTACATACTTACTTAAATTTGGTAATAACACTGTACCAATTGCAATACCTGAAATTGCTAAATTAATTTGGTATATCCTATCAGCATAATAGAGGTATGAAACAGCGCTCGCTTGGAACGACGCAATTATTGTGCCCACTAAAATATTTATTTGAGTCACTCCAGAAGAAAAGATACTTGGAACTAGTTTTTTAAAAAAAAATTTTAATTTTTTATTTAAAGTTATTTTCAAGGAAAATTTTGGCTTAAAATATTTTTTTGTAAAAAAAACTAAAAAAATTAACTGTATTAACCCTGCAGCAGTAACAGCATAAGATAAATAAAAAACTAGCCTATCATTTAAATAATTGGCAAAAAAAAGCGTTAGAATTAATAAAACGTTTAAAATAATTGGTGCTGCAGATGCAATAGCAAATTTATTATAAGAATTCAAAATTGCACCAAAAAACGAGGACAGGCTTACAAATAAAAGAAATGGTAAAGTAATTCTAGTTAGATCAATTGTCATTTCTAGTTTTTCAGAACTTTCTACAAAACCTGGTGCAATCAGAAAAACAAATAATGGCATAAAGATTTCAATAATTAAGATAAGAAACAAAAGAGTAAGAAATAGAAAATTAAAAATATTATTTGCAAAAGTCTCCGCACTTTTTTTTCCTTTATCTAACTCAGAGATATAGCTTGGGACGAAAGCAGAATTAAAAGTGCCCTCTGAAAAAAGTCTTCTGAATGTGTTTGGTATTCTAAATGCAACAAAAAATGCATCTGCTATTGGTCCAGATCCTAAGTATATTGCGATTAAAACGTCTCTAAGATATCCGAGTATTCTACTTATTAGAAGAAAGAAGCTATATGTGCTTGTTGACTTAATTAGATTCATAAATCATATTAGTCTTATAAATTAGTTCCTTTAGTATATCTATTTAATAAATTATGAAAAAAAAGAAAATTGAACATTACTCAGATAAAGAGGCTCTCGATTTTCACTATAATAAAAAATCTGGCAAGATTGAGATTATATCGTCAAAACCAATGACAACTAAAAGAGATCTTGCTCTGGCATATTCTCCGGGAGTGGCAGCTCCGGTCAAGGCAATATCGAAAAATCCAGAAGCTGCTTATGACTACACGAGCAAGGGAAATTTGGTAGCTGTTATAAGTAATGGCTCAGCAATTTTAGGAATGGGTAATCTTGGTGCGCTTGCCTCTAAACCTGTCATGGAGGGAAAAGCAGTTTTATTTAAACGTTTCGCAGATATAAATTCTATTGATATAGAAATAGACTCATCTAATCCTGAAGAGATTATAAAAAGTATTAAAAGCATATCTGGAAGTTTTGGTGGTATAAATTTAGAGGATATAGCAGCACCAGATTGCTTCATTATAGAAGAGAAGTTAAAAAAAATTTTAGATATTCCAGTTTTTCATGACGACCAACATGGAACAGCAATAATAACAACTGCAGCACTTATAAATGCTTTAGATATTTCAAAAAAATCAATTAAAAAGATAAAAGTTGTTGTAAATGGCGCAGGCGCCTCTGCTATTGCCTGTACAAATTTATTGAAGAAAACTGGCGTTACTTCAAAAAATATTATCATGCTAGATAGCAAAGGTGTTATTTACAAAGGAAGAGATAATCTGAATGAATGGAAAATTTCTCACGCGATTGATACAAAAAAAAGAACACTAGCAGATGCAATAGTAGGCGCAGATGTTTTTTTAGGGCTATCTTCTAAAAGTATATTATCAAAAGAAATGGTAAGCAAAATGTCAAAAAATCCAATAATATTCGCATGTGCAAATCCTGACCCTGAAATAACTCCTGAAGAGGTAGAAGCGGTTAGAAAAGATGCAATTATTGCAACTGGAAGGTCTGATTATCCGAACCAAGTAAATAACTTAATCGGCTTTCCTTATATATTTAGGGGAGCTCTGGATGTTAGAGCAAAAACGATTAATGAAGAAATGAAAATAGCAGCAGCAAATGCTATTGCCTCATTAGCTAGAGAAAGAGTTCCCGATGAGGTAGTTGCTGCGATGGGAGGGGATAGGCCCTCTTACGGAAAAGATTACATAATACCATCAACATTTGATCCAAGATTGATTAGTGTAATACCTTTAGCGGTAGCTAAAGCTGCCATGAAGACTGGTGTAGCGAGAAAAAAGATTGAAAATTTTGAAAATTATTCAGAACAACTAAAACAAAGATTGGACCCATCAGTTACTATTATGCAAGGGATAAATAATCAAATTAAAAAAAATCAAAAAAAAGTAGTTTTTGCTGACGGAGAAGATGAAGAAACTTTAAAAGCTGCGATAGCTTTTAAGAAAGGTGGATTAGGGATACCAATAATTGTTGCCAAAGAAGAAATTATAAAAAAAAAATTAAAAGATATTGGATACAGTGAAAATCTTGACATTGAGATCATCAATTCGAAAAATAAAATGTTAAGAGAGAAGTATGTAAAATTTTTATTTGAGAAACTTCATAGAAAAGAAGGACTTCTTGAGAGAGATTGCGATAAATTGATAAGAAATGATAGAGTTGTATGGTCATCTTGTATGGTCGAGTGTGGAGATGCAGACGCAATGGTTACAGGTAATACAAGAAGATATTCATCGTCACTCAAAAAAGTTATAAAAGTAGTTGATGCAAGACCAGGTGAGATTATGTTTGGACTAAATATGATCGTTAATAAAGGTAAAACTGTATTTATTGCTGATACTACAGTTCATGAATATCCGACATCAAAACAAATGGCAGAGATCGCGATATCTGCAGCAAGAGTAGTTAGATTATTTGGATTTGATCCTAAAATAGCTTTTTTATCTCACTCAACATTTGGACAGCCAATCACAAGTAGAACTAAGCATATAAGAGATGCTGTGGATATATTAAAATCAATGAAGGTTGATTTTAAATTTGATGGGGATATGCAGCCTGATGTAGCTTTAAGTGAGGAATATAGGGATTTATACCCTTTTTCAGAAATAGTTGGGAAAGCAAATGTCTTGGTGATGCCTGGTCAACATAGTGCTGCAATAGCCTACAAAATTATGAAAACACTTGGAGGAGCAAAAGTTATTGGTCCTCTGCTTATCGGACTTGGAAGAGCAATTGAGATTGTTCCTTTAAGATCCTCAACATCTGAAATACTAAATCTTGCTTCAGTAGCAGCTTATTCCGCTGGAGTAATAAATTATGGAAAAGCAAATTAATTTTTAATGCTTACCGAAATCCTGCTGCTATTAATTTTATATTTTATTTTTCTCTGGTCGAAAGCTTGGATAAAATATTTTAATAATATGGATAAGAGGTTTGGAAATTCTATATGGAGATGGAGTTATGATTATCCAGTCAAAGGGAAAAGAGATATTTCAATTCTTGATGATAAAGATTTTGTTTTACTTAGAAGAAAAAGAAATAGAGCAGTAACAATTATGTACTCGATTGTTTTTTTAAGCTTCATAATTTTGATGTCTTTTGTGAGTCAAATTTTATTATTAATTTTAACCTAGTCTTTTTGAATTCTTAAATCTTCCACTAACAAAATACTTGCTATTACTCTATCAACATCAGCTATTGCTTTGCCCTCTTTAATTACCTCTTTCTGCTCATTTTTAGAATGAGCAATACCATAAATATAGATTTTTTTTTTATAGGTATCTATATTGTAATTAGTTGATTTAATTTTTTTATTTAAAACTAAAGCTGTTCTAAGCTGAGAAGTAATTAAAATGTCGACTGCTGACTGTTTAAAATTAAATTGTTCTTTAATAATTAAATTATTTCTTACTGATCTTACGCCTTTAGTTTCCCATGCCATTTTAGTAATTTTTAATTTTTCTTCTGGATCATCAACTTTCCCAGCAATAAATATTCTTCCATCTAAAACCTTCGTGTTAATTGATAAAAGATATTTTTTGTCTTCAAGTACTAGCCTCGCGGTCAAATTTTTTTGCATTAAATTGTCGTCTATCTGGGTTCCTAAGGATCTTGGATCAATTGCTACACTTACTCCAGTACCAAACAACCCCTGGGAAGAAGTTCCAACACATCCACTTAATATAAATAAAAATAATAAGAATAATATATATTTATTTTTCATTTTTTATCTGAAGACAATAATTATAAATTTCTTTCTTTGATATATCTTTATGTTTTTTTATTTCTGTTACAACATCTTTGATACTTAATTTTTTCATTAATTTTCTTATAATTGATTTGTCTTTTTCAGATAATTTATTATTTGATTCGCTTTCAAGTTTTTCAGAAAGGACCAGTGTGATTTCTCCACGAAGATCAGTATTAAAATCATCTATTTCAGAAACATTTAACCTAAAATGTTGTTCATACATTTTAGTTAATTCTTTACAAATTAATATTTTTCTATCAAAAAAAAAATTTTTTAAATGAACGGATGCTTTCCTAAATTTTTTTGCAGATATGAAGAAAACTATAGTTAAATTAATTTTTGATAGTAGACCTATATCTTTTTTTATATCTTTTGTCTTTTCAGGAAAAAAACCATAAAAAATAAATTTATCTGAAAAACCACTAATAGACACTGCTGAAGTCACTGAAGATGGTCCTGGAATTGAAAAAATATTTATTTTTTTATTTATACACTCGTTGATAAGAATAGACCCTGGATCTGAAATACACGGTGTTCCAGCATCTGAAATTATTGATACTATTTTTTGATTATTGAATAATTTGATTATTTTGGTAAGGCTCTTTTTTTCATTAAACTTATGATAAGCAAAAAGTTCTTTATCTTTTATACTGTATTTTTCCAAAATTTTTTTCGAAACCCTAGTGTCCTCACATAGAATAAGATCAGAAAGTTTTAGAATTTCTATAGCATTTAAAGTAATATCCATCAAATTACCTATTGGGGTAGAAACCACATATAAACCACTTTTAAAGTTTATAAGTTTTTTTTGATCTAATGGAATCATCTATAAATATAATTATAATATAGATTAATAAATGAAAGCAGATATTAAATTTTTTTTAGTGATAATTTTTTTAGTAATTTCCACTAAAATTGCAAATGCAAACAGTGAAATAAAAATCGGGCTATTAGCTCCTTTTTCTGGTGAATTCAAAAATGTAGGCGACTCAGTTTTTGGATCTGCAAGAATAGCCTTAAACAAGATAAATAATAAAAACATAAGTATTTTTCCAAGAGATACAAAAGGTAAAAATTTAGAAACACTTAAGCAGGTAGAGGAGCTATATATTGAAGGTGTTAGAATTTTTATAGGTCCTGTATTTAACAAAAATTTAAAAGGTCTTGAAAAATTTAAGGATGCCTATTTTTTATCTTTAACAAATAAAATTTTGAATAATCCAAAGAATGTTATTAGTGCGGGTATTAATGCTAGATCACAGTTTAATGCGATTAAAAAATATCAAAAAATAAATGAATTAGAAAAAACTTTAATTTTAATACCCAAAAAAGATTATAAAAAAGAAATTGAGCAAGCGATAAAAGAAACTAAGTTCAAAGCAAAACAAGTTTTTTACTATGATACAGAGCCTACTAAATTAACAAAACAAATAGAAAAAATTACAAGATATCAAATTAGAAAACAAAATTTAGAAGATGAAATTAAACGTTTAGAAAATTCAAATGAAGATAATAAAGAAAAAAAATTAGAAAATTTAAGTAAAAAGGATACGCTTGGAAAGATTGGTTATGATTCTGTTGTAATTGCAGATTTTGATGAAAGTTTAAAAAGTGTTACAACTTCTCTACTATATACTGACATTACTCCAAAAAAAATTGACTTTATTTCTCTCAATCAGTGGTTTGATGAAACTTTATTTAAAGAGACTGCATCACAACCAATTAGTTTTCCTTCAATAAATAAAGAAAATTTTGATCAATTTAAAAAAAACTTCAAAGAATTTTATAATTACGATCCAAATCAATTATCACTAATAACGTACGACTTAGTTGGCTTGGTTTACTATTTACTCGCACAAAACAATTTTGAAATAAGTGATAATATTTTTAAAAAAGAAAATAGATTTAAAGGTATGTCTGGAATATTTGAAATTAAGAATAAAAAAATAAATCATGAATTAAATTTTTATAGTGTTAATGACGGAAACTTTATAAGAATTTTTTGAGCTTTCTGAATGCTCGAGCCCTATGATCAATCTTAAACTTATTTTTTAATTTCATTTGTCCGAATGTTATTTTTTTTCCGTTTGGAATAAAAATCGGGTCATAGCCAAAACCGTTTTTTCCAATTTTTTTATTTGAAATTTTTCCCTCAATTTTACCAATTGAATGTTTTTTTTTTATATTTGGACCATAAATAGTTAGTGCACAAATGAATCTTGCTTTTATTTTTTTTTTTCTCCAATTTTTATCAACTTTGTTAAGTTCTTTAAAAACTTTATTTATTGCCAAATTAAAATTATTTTTTTTTCCACTCCATCTTGCAGAAAATATTCCAGGTTTATTATTTAAAATATCTATTTCCAATCCAGAGTCATCAGCTAAACAATTTTTACCTGTTTTTTTTGAGAAATATTTCGATTTTAAGTATGAATTTTGTAAAAAATTCTTACCCGTTTCCTTTGGGCTTTTAAGTTTGTAATCAATTATTGATTTTACATGAATATATTTTGGTAATAACTCCCTTATTTCGCGCACTTTTCCTGGATTATTTGAACCTATTAGTATGTTTTTTATTTTTTTAGTTTTCATCTAGAAATTATTAATTTTCTTACCATATAACATTGTATGGACAAAAAAAATAGCGATGAAAATTCAAAATTAGAGGATAAAGATATAAAAGATAATCCAAAAAAAGAAGTTAAAAAAGAAGAGCTATCTCCTGAGGAAAAAATAAAAGAACTAGAAGATAAAGTAGCGAGAACGTATGCTGAAATGGAAAATCAAAGAAGAAGATATGAAAAAGAAAAAGAAGATGCATTTGAATATGGTGGTTTTGCTTTTGCAAGAGAAACACTTAATTTACTAGATAATTTAGACAGATCTAGAATTTCTCTAGAAAATGATGAGAATTTGAAAAATTCAGATTCAATTAAAAAGATACTTGAGCATTTGGATATAATAAAAAAGGACATGATTTCAATATTCAAAAAAAATAACATCAAACATATAGAAACTTTAAATAAAAAATTAGATCCTAACTTTCATCAAGCTATGATGGAGGTGGAGGACGATGCTAAGGAACCTGGAACTATAGTTCAGGAAATACAATCAGGATATATGATGAAAGACAGGCTTTTACGACCAGCTTTGGTTGCAGTATCAAAAAAATTAAATAAATCCGAAAAAAAAGACGAAATACCTGAAAATGAGGAGAAAAATAATGAAAAATGAGCAAAAACTAGCTTGTAGTCAACAAATTAGCACTTATATGAAGTTTAACTGATATGAGCAAAGTAATAGGAATAGACTTAGGAACAACGAATTCTTGCGTAGCTATAATGGATGGAACGCAAGCAAAGGTTTTAGAAAATGCAGAAGGTGCAAGAACTACTCCTTCTGTTGTAGCTTTTACTGACGGTGATGAAAAACTAATTGGCCAACCAGCTAAGAGACAAGCAGTTACAAATCCAGAAAACACAATATTTGCAGTAAAAAGATTAATCGGAAGAAATTTTAACGATGCTACAGTTAAGAAAGATATTGAAACTGCCCCTTTTAAGATAATAAATTCTGAAAAAGGAGATGCATGGATAGAAGCTAAGGGTCAAAAATATTCTCCATCTCAAATTTCAGCTTTTGTTCTTCAGAAAATGAAAGAGACTGCTGAAAAGTATTTAGGTCAACAAGTTTCTAAAGCTGTGATAACAGTACCAGCTTATTTTAATGATGCACAAAGACAAGCAACAAAAGATGCTGGAAAAATCGCAGGCTTGGAAGTTTTAAGAATTATAAATGAACCAACTGCTGCATCGCTAGCTTATGGATTAGACAAAAAGGCCAGCAAAAAAATTGCAGTTTATGATCTGGGTGGTGGTACTTTTGATGTTTCAATTTTAGAATTAGGTGACGGTGTGTTCGAAGTTAAATCTACGAATGGTGATACTTTTTTAGGTGGAGAAGACTTTGATAATGCGATTGTTGAATATCTATTAAACGAATTTAAAAAAGAAAACGGAATTGATTTAAAATCTGATAAATTAGCCTTACAAAGATTAAAAGAAGCTTCTGAAAAAGCAAAAATAGAACTCTCTTCAGCTACACAAACAGAAATAAATCTTCCATTTATTACTGCAGACAAAACAGGTCCAAAACATATAAATTTAAAAATGACAAGAGCAAAGCTAGAAGCTTTGGTTGAGGAGTTAATTTCAAGAACTATTCCGCCTTGTCAGACAGCCTTGAAAGATGCTGGCTTATCAGCAGGTGAAATAGACGAAATTGTTTTGGTGGGTGGTATGACAAGGATGCCAAAAGTAATTCAGGAAGTTAAAAACTTTTTTGGTAAAGATCCAAATAAATCTGTTAATCCAGACGAAGTAGTAGCAATGGGGGCTGCAATACAAGCAGGTGTTTTACAGGGTGATGTAAAAGATGTTCTTTTGCTTGATGTAACTCCACTTTCACTTGGAATTGAAACACTAGGTGGGGTTTCAACAAAACTAATTGATAAAAATACAACTATACCAACAAAGAAAAGTCAGGTTTTTTCTACAGCTGAAGATAATCAACCTGCTGTATCGATCAGAGTTCTTCAGGGCGAAAGAGAAATGGCAGCTGACAACAAAGTTTTAGGAAACTTTGAGTTGGTTGGTATTGCTCCTGCTCCAAGAGGTGTCCCACAAATAGAAGTTGCGTTTGATATAGATGCAAATGGAATTGTAAACGTTTCAGCTAAAGATAAAGGTACTGGAAAAGAACAAAAAATCCAGATTCAAGCATCCGGAGGTTTGAGCGAAGATGAGATTAATAAAATGGTTAAAGAAGCTGAAGCTAATAAAGAAGCTGATAAGAAAAAAAGAGAGTCAGTGGATGCAAGAAATCAAGCGGATACACTTTTACATTCAACAGAAAAAAATTTGAAAGAACACGGATCAAAAGTTTCAGAAGCAGATAAAAAATCGATTGAGACAGCATCAGCAAATCTTAGAAATGCGCTTAAGGGAACTGACGTAGAAGATATTAAAAAGAAAACACAAGATTTAGTTCAGTCTTCAATGAAGTTAGGTGAAGCAATTTACAAATCCCAACAAAGTGCTAAACCTGGAGATGCACCAAAAAATAAAAAAGAAGAAGGAAAAAAAGACGATAACGTTGTTGATGCAGACTTTGAAGAAGTAAAAGACGAGAATAAAGAGAAAAGTGCCTAAATAACAACAGATTGTCTCTAAATTGTTATGGCAAAAAGAGATTATTATGATGTTTTAGGTGTTAACAAGAGCGCAACTCCTGAACAGATTAAATCCGCCTACAGAAAGTTAGCCGTAAAGTATCATCCTGATAAAAACAAAGGAGATAAAGCTTCTGAAGATAAATTTAAAGAGGCCTCTGAGGCTTATCACGTTCTATCAAATGCAGAAAGAAAACAAAATTACGATAATTTTGGACATGCCGCTTTTGAAAATGGCGGAGGGGGAAGAGGAGGATTTAGTAATTTTGATTTTTCAAGCCATTTTTCTGATATTTTTGAAGACTTTTTTGGTGAAGGATTTGGTGGAGGCAGAAGATCTAGAAGATCAAACAATAGAGGTTCTGATCTAAGATATGATTTATCTATTACGCTTGAAGAAGCTTATTCTGGAAAAAAACAAGACATAAAATTTTCTTCATCCGAAAAATGCGATACGTGCAAAGGAAGTGGTTCTAAACCAGGACATAACGTGGGTTCCTGTTCAATGTGCGGAGGTCATGGTCAAGTAAGATCAAGCCAAGGATTTTTTACTGTCCAACAAACATGTCCACAATGCTCAGGATCGGGAGAAGAAATTACTAATCCTTGCTCTAGTTGTGGAGGACAAGGTAAAAAACAATCATCTAAGAGATTATCTGTAACAATTCCAAAAGGTGTTGATGATGGAACTAGAATAAGATTATCAGGTAAAGGTGAAGCTGGAACAAAAGGAGGAGGGAATGGAGATTTATACCTATTTATAAATGTTTATTCACATGAATTGTTCAAAAGATCTGATGAAAACTTATTCTTCGAGTGCCCAATATCAATCGCAGATGCTGCTTTAGGTACGTCTATAGAAATACCAACAATTGATGGAGGAAAAGCAAAAATTAAAATACCCGCAGGAACGCAAAGTGGTAAACAATTTAGATTAAGAAGCAAGGGTATGCCTTTTATGAGAGGAAGTGGAACAGGAGATCTTTATATTCAAGTAAATACTGAAGTTCCAATATCTTTAAATAAAGAACAGAAAGAATTATTAGAAAAATTCAGGGAAATAGAAAACGAAAAATCAAATCCAAGTATCAAAAAATTCTTTCAAAAAGCTAAAAGTTTCTGGAAAAATTAATCTCATTAAAGCATAATAGATCTTAATATTATGTTTTATCTATCTACAAAATCAAAAATTTATATTGCCTATATTTTAAGCAAAATTTTGATTTTTTTTTTAGGTGACAAAAAAAGAGTTATACTCAGAAATGAGATTAAATATGAGATTGATCTAAATCAAGCAATTGATTTGGGGATCTTTTTAGGGATCAAAAATGAAAAAAAACTTTATAAGATTAAAAGTTTTTTAAGTTTCAACAAAAAACATGTTTTGGTCGATATAGGTTCAAACGTTGGTTCAGTAACGTTGCCTTTGGCTAGGTTGTTTCATTTATCAAATGTAGTTTCCATAGAGCCTACAATTTTTGCTTTTTTAAAATTAAAAAAAAACTTAAAACTTAATCCAGATTTAGAAAAAAGAGTTAAATTATTTAATATTTTTATATCCGATAAAAGAAAAAAAGTTAATTTTGTCCACTCATCATGGGGCCTAAAAACAAAAGAAAAAAAGCACAAAGTTCACCTCGGAACTCTAAAAAAAACATCAAACAAAACACGATCACTTTCTCAACTTCTAAATAAAATCGGAAAAAAAATAGATTTCATTAAAATTGATGTAGATGGTTATGAAATCGATGTACTTAAAAGTGGAAAAAAAATAATAAATAAATATAAACCATTAATTTATTTTGAATTTGCACCTTATCTTTATAAAGAATTTGGCTATTCGCCAGAAATTCTCATAGATTTTATTAAAAAAGAATTAAATTACAAGTTTTTAAATGAAAATTTTGATGAAGTTAAAAATATTTATGAAATAGGAAATAAATTAGATGATAGATCAGTAAATTTTTTTTTAGTCCATAAAACAAATATATCTAAATTTAAAAATTTATAATTATGAATTTGGAACAAATAATGCCTGCAATAGCAATGATATTAGTATTAGTATTGGTGCTTCCTGGATTTTTATCTTCCAATTCAAATTTAAGAACTTTTTTAAAAAACATATCTATTTGGGCTGTAATTGTTTTAGTTGTTATGGTATTTCTATACTTCTTTTATTAAATGAAAAAAATAAATTTAGCTATAACTGGTTGCTTGGGGCGCATGGGCAGACAAATCATTAAGTCGGCAAGATCTGATAAAAATTTCAAGATTGTAACCCTTACAGAAAATAGGGTTATTAAAAATAACATAAATGGGATTAAGCCTTGCTTAAATACAATTGAAGCTTTTAAAAAAGCAAATTTGATAATAGATTTTAGTGTACCAAAATGTACCTTCGAAATTCTTAAAATTTCAAACAAACTTAGAAAGAAAGTGGTTATTGGAACAACAGGATTTTCAAAAAAAGAAGAAAATTTAATAAAAAAATACTCACGAAAAATACCTATTCTTAAAGCAGGAAATATGAGCTTAGGTATTAATCTGTTAATGTTCTTAACAGAAATTGCATCAAAATCGTTAGGTGATAGATTTTTAAGTAAGGTTTTTGAGATACATCATAAACATAAAAAAGATCATCCGTCAGGAACAGCATTAATGCTTGGCAGAGGTATAGCTACAGGTAAAAATAAGGAATTTTATAAGTTAATGGGTAAAAAATATTTAAATAAGAAATCTTTCCCTTATGGAAAAAAAATTAACTTTAATTCTCTTAGAAAGGGAGAAATTATAGGTGAACATGAAGTTGCTTTTTCAAGTGGAAAAGAAATAATTACGTTAAACCATGAGGCATTTGATAGAGCACTTTACTCTGAAGGAGCTTTGGCTG
The DNA here is from genome assembly GCA_902583645.1 of uncultured Pelagibacteraceae bacterium. Lineage (GTDB taxonomy): Bacteria > Pseudomonadota > Alphaproteobacteria > Pelagibacterales > Pelagibacteraceae > Pelagibacter. The sequence goes on from CACHWQ010000007.1 coordinate 40,311, forward strand.
CAGCTAAGTGGTTGAATAATAAAAAACCCGGTCTTTACTCTATGAGAGATGTCTTGAATTTTAGTTGATGAAAGAGAAAGATCGAGCGAAAATAATTATAAAGATTTTAAATAAAATATATCCAAAAATCTCTGTACCATTAAAAAGTAGAAATGTTTTTACCTTACTAATATCTGTTTTACTATCAGCTCAGTGTACTGATGTTAATGTTAATAATGTTACAAAAAATATTTATCCTAATTACTATAGGCCTAACCATTTTTTAAATTTAGGTAGAAAAAAAATTGAAAAACTAATTAAGAAGATAGGTATATTTAGAATTAAATCTAAAAGTATTTATAATCTATCAAAAATATTAGTTAAAAAATATAAGGGTAATGTGCCTAGAACTTTTGAAGAATTAGAGGAGTTACCTGGAGTTGGACACAAAACTGCAAGTGTAGTCATGTCTCAAGGTTTCGGATATCCTGCTTTTCCAGTCGATACACATATTCACCGACTAGCTCAAAGGTGGGGTTTAACAAATGGAAAAAGTGTTGTTCAAACAGAGAAAGATTTAAAAAAATTATTTCCAAAGAAATATTGGAATAAATTACATCTACAAATAATTTATTATGGCAGAGATTACTGTAAAGCTCGAGAATGTTACGGAATAACTTGTAAAATTTGTACCAGTTGTTATCCTAATAGAAAAAAACCAATTCAAACAAAGAAAGCTTGATATGAAAATTCTAGGTATAGGAAATGCAATTGTTGATGTTATTTGCAAAGTAGAGGATGATTTTTTAAGTAAAAATAATTTAACTAAAAGTACAATGAAATTAATTTTTGATGACAAAGAATTCAAAAGTTTACTTTCTAGTCTTAAAATAGAAAAGACTGTATCAGGTGGATCAGTTGCTAATTCTATAGTTGGTTTGTCTCAATTGGGTGATGAAGTAGGCTTTATTGGTAAGGTTTCCGACGATGTTCTCGGTAGTAAATATGAAGAAGGGCTAAAGCAAGAAAATGTTAAGTACTTTTATTCAAAAAAAAAAGAAGATCTGCCAACTGGAACTTGCTTGATATTAGTAACTCCTGACTCTGAAAGAACGATGTGCACTTTTTTAGGTACCGCAGGTAAAATAAATGAAAACGATGTCAGTACAGACGCAATTAAACAAAGCGAAATTATTCTTTTAGAAGGATATCTATGGGATGAAGGTGAACCTAAAAAAGCATTTGATAAAGCTATCCAAAATGCAAATAAGGTTGCAATGTCTTTGTCTGATCAGTTCTGTGTTGATAGACATAAATCTCATTTTCTGAACTTAGTAAAAACTAAATTGGATATTACTTTTGCTAATGAGCAAGAAATAATGTCATTAATAGATGCTAAATCTTTCGATGAAGTTATTAATTTCTCAAAATCTCTTGGTAAAATAATTGTTTTAACAAGAGGAGAGAAAGGAGCTGTCGCAATTAATAAAGATGAAGTTGTTGAGTGTGGAATAAAACAAGGTCTTAAACTTGTTGATTTAACAGGTGCTGGGGATCTTTTTGCAGCAGGATTTTTGCACGGTCATGTGAATAACATGTCATTAAAAGAAAGCTTGGATAAAGGCACTGAAATGTCGTCAAAAGTAATCCAACAAATTGGGGCGAGACTTTAAAATATTTTAATTATTTTTTTTTTCTTTTAAAACTTCCCTTCCCTTTTTTTGGCTTAATAACTCTTGTTTTATATTTAGGTGTCATCAAGTCTTTTGCGATAGAATTTTTTTTTTTCATTGTATGAAGTAACCCTTTTTATCACTTTTTATAAAGGCATCATCATTAAAAAAAATTTTGAACTTTTTTCGTAATCTGTAAATGTGAGTTTCTACCGTATGGGTTTCTAGATCTTCTGAATAACCCCAAACTTCTTTCTGTAAAATATTGATATTTATGGGTTGTTTTTGTTTTTTTAAAAATAGTATTATGTGTGTTTCTCTCTCGGTTAATTTAAGATTTTGACCCTTAGATGATATTACCTTGGAATTGATATTTAATTTATAATTACTGATAGTTATATTCGATTGATAATCATACTGTTGCATTAAAAGATTTGTATGTATTTTTTCAATTAGTCTTAAAAAATTTAAGGGATACTTTTCAATAGTTATTATTTGATTATCATTTATTAAATCGTTATTTATTTTTTCTTGAGCTACTACAATAAAACTTTTTATACCTCTGTTTTTTTGGTCTTCTATTAAAGATTTTTCATCTTGAAATTTTAATAAATCAAAGTTTAAAAAGTTTTTAATCTCAAAAATAATATTATATAAATCTTCTAAGTTTAAAATATAAACAGCTGATTTATTCATTTTATTAATTTATGATAATAAAGGTTAAAAATAAAGAGAGTTTAATTTTCGACGACTTTATTTTTCGTTGTGCAGTTGGAAAAAAAGGAATTTCTTCAAGAAAAAAAGAGGGTGATTTTTGTACTCCTAGAGGATCCTTTAACTTAGGAACTGTTTATTATAGGTCAGATAGAGTAAGAAGTATTAAAACAAAACTTAAGTTAATAAAAATTAAAAAGAGTATGGGTTGGTGCGACGACCCAAATAGCAAAAAATATAATTCTCTGATAAAAATAAAAGATAAATTTAAACATGAAAAATTGTATAGGAAAGATAACAAATATGATATTTTTGTAGTAATAAGTTATAATTTAAAAAAACCAGTACCATTTAAGGGAAGTGCAATATTTTTACACTTAACTAAAAACTATAGAAGTACTGCTGGGTGTATAGCCTTAAATAAAAAAGACCTTTTAATATTACTAAGATTAATTAATAAAAAAACTAAAATAAGGATTTTTTAGCTTCTAGCTCCAAAAATTTTTGAACCTATTCTAACGAAAGTTGCGGAGTTTTTTGCCGCTTCGATATAATCATTAGACATGCCCATACTTAATTCTTTTAAGTTTGTTTTTTCTTTTATTTTAACCATTTTTTTAAAATAAATTTCAGTGTCATTTACAAAAGGTGGTATACACATCAAGCCGATTACATCTAAATTAAAATCTTCTATTTTTTTTTGAAAACTTTCAAATTCATTTAATGAGATTCCATTTTTTTGATCTTCATCACCAATGTTAATTTGAATAAATACTTTAGGTTTAAAGTTTTTTTTAACTTGTTCGTTTGCTATTTTATCTGCAAGTTTGATGCTATCTAATGAATGAATAAAATCAAATAAAGGCAAACAAAATTTAACCTTATTAGTTTGCAACTTTCCTATTAGATGGAGCTTTAAAGAGCTATTTTTTTCTTTAACTTTTGTCCACTTTTCAGCAGCTTCTTGAACTTTATTCTCACCAAAATGAAGATGACCATGTTCAATTGCTGGCATAATATGATCAATTGAGAAGGTTTTAGATACAGCAATTATTTTTGTATTAGAATTTATTGCGATTAGTTCTTTATTGATTAAAATCAGATTATTTACAATATCATGCATACAAGTTTTAAAATTTATTATTTCATAGAAAAATTTAATTTAAAGGACTTATCAAAAATTAACAAATCAATAAATATAATATTTAGAAACTACAAAAAAAATGATTTTAGTGATGACTTAATTAAGGTAAGAAATTTATGCAGAAAAAGAGGGCACAGTATCTATTTATCAAACAATATAAAACTAGCGTCAAAACTTAAGTTAGACGGGGTTTATTTACCATCCTTTAACAAAAGGCTTATTTACAAAAATTTGAATTTAAGAAAGGAATTTAAAATTATTGGTTCAGCTCATAATATTTCTGAAATTAAAATAAAAGAAATGCAAAATTGTGAAGAAATATTTATAAGCCCTATATTTGAGACATCAAAACATAGAAGCCATTTAGATATTTTGAAATTTAATTTGATAGCAAAAGAGACAAAAAATAAAATCGTAGCTCTTGGTGGTATAAATGATCAAAATTTGAAGAAAATTAATCTTACGAAATCTAGAGGTGTGGCTTCTATTTCTTGGATAAAAAAAAACGGCCTAAATAAAATTTAGGCCGTTTTAAATTTTTAAGCTTCGAAATAATTAGAACGCAAAATTAACTGCTAATTCTGTTACTTCGTCAGAGTCTGCGTTAGCATCCCAACCTGGATTATCAGTCGATGTTTGATAACCTTTGATTGACATTGATCCCATTGTGTATGCAAACTGAATTGAATCAGATTCCATATCAACGTTTGCGATCGCAGCTGTAGCGTTGTCCTGAGCGTTGTATGTCTCAGTTAATTCACCGTAAGAAATTGATAAATTTTCATTTACGTTGAATGCAACAGACATCAATTCAGATTCAAAGAAACCACCAGCAGCAGCTACTGTTTTAGCAGTATTTGCTGTAGTTGCAGCAGCGTTGATTCCATTATCTACACCAGCTTTTTGGTAACCGAATGATACTGGGCCAACTGTGTAGTTAGCAAACCAAGTTGCATTCATAGCATCTTCTCTTCTTGAAGCACCACTAACTGAACCATCACCAGTGTCATCTTTAACTTCTTCACCCATGATACCAGCAGATAGTCCTGCCATAGATACTTTAACACCTGCAGCCATACCTGAACCGTAATTAGCTGACTGAGCTGCTACTCCGCCTTCACCAGTTGCTGCATCACCAGCTTCTGGAGTGTATCCAAAAGTAAACGATGCTGAAGCACCACCTAAATCAAATGATGGAGAAGCGTACAATACAGCGTTTCCGTCTGTAAATGAACCTACGCTATCTAAAGCTGTAGCTGTAGCCATACCGTCGTGGTTTTCCTCGTAAGCAAAAGGTGTTACAGCATCATAGCCGCCACCAACGCTTCCTAAACCATTACCGATAGTTATTGTTCCCATTCCACCCATAGTCAAAGCTACGTTTGAAGATGAAAGAGCAGAGCTTTCTACTAAGATCATAGTTGTTGATACTGACCAACCATTATCTAATTCACCTGAACCAGAGAACGTAATGTCATGGTTAAAACCATAACCTTCGTCAGAATACGCACCTATTTGCTCAGATGAGAATGTATAACCAGCATCTCCTGATGCAGTTATTTCACCCGCATATGCTGAACCTGCAACTAAAGATGTTCCTAAAGCTGTAAGTCCAATTTTTTTTAATGTATTCATAATAACTACTCCTTTGTTATAATTATTCATATGAATGATTGGTTTATACAAAATATTGATCTAATTAGTCCCATTTTAGTCCCTTAAAACCTGATTAATTTGATATATGTTGCAAATATATCACATATAAAAGCCATATTTAACAGTATTTTTAAATTAATAGTATCATTTTGGTGTTTTTTAATTGAATTAGAAGTTTTTGATGTGTTTTTTTCAATAATATCTTAAACAACAATATTAGAAAATGAAAACCAATAAATATTTAATCAATTTTTTAATAATTTTATTGCTTGTTTTACAAGGTTGTAAAAATCCATTTCGATACACAGATGCGCGTGAAACACCTGTGAATGCAGATGAAAGAGTTCGAAAAAATATTGAAGAAGGTAGAGGAATGTCAATTTTAGGCGGTAAGAAGCAAGGAGGCGTGTTTGATTTTGCGTCTTCAAACGAATTATGGAGAGCCTCCATTGAAGTCTTAGATTTTGTAAGTTTTACAAACGCAAGTTATTCAGGAGGTATTTTAATAACTGATTGGTTTTCCGGAAATACTAATAACGAAGATAACAACTCTCAAAGAGAACTAAAAATAACTGTAAGATTTCTAAGTAATGAAATTAGAGCTGACGGAATAAAAATTGTTATTCATGAAAAAGTATGCTCAGATCAAAGTAAAGTTAATTGCAATATTAACAAAATAGAGAGTAAAATTGGTAATGAAATTAAATTAGCAATTTTAAAAAAAGCAGCTATTTTGAAAAAAGAGTCTGAAACTAAATCAAAAAAAAAATAATTTCAGATCTTTCTAAAACTAGTTATGGAAAGATATAATTTTAAAAAAGTAGAAAAAAAATGGCAAGATTTTTGGGTAAAAAATAAATCTTTCAAAGCAGAGGTAAATTCTAATCTAAAAAAGTTTTATTGCTTGGAAATGTTTCCATATCCATCTGGCAAAATCCATATGGGCCATGTTAGAAACTACACAATTGGAGATGTATTATCTAGATACAAGTTGATGCAAGGATTTAACGTTTTACACCCAATGGGCTGGGATTCATTTGGTATGCCAGCCGAAAATGCCGCTCGCCAAAATAATTTACATCCAAAAGAATGGACTGAAAAAAATATTTCAGTGATGAAAAATCAATTAAAAAAATTAGGATTATCAATTGATTGGGACAGAGAAATATCTACTTGCAGTGAAGAATATTACAAACATCAACAATTATTCTTTATAGAATTATTCGAGAAAGGTTTAGTTTACCGTAAGCAAAATTATGTAAATTGGGATCCAGTAGATAAAACAGTTCTAGCAAATGAACAGGTAATTGATGGAAAAGGTTGGCGTTCAGGAGCTGTTGTTGAAAGGAAGAAGTTAAATCAGTGGTTTTTTAACATTTCAAAGTTTTCTGATGATCTCTTGGAAGGACTAGAAAAACTAGATGATTGGCCAAGTAAAGTTAAAATCATGCAAAAAAATTGGATTGGAAAATCTTTTGGATGCGAGATAGATTTTAAAGTCCAAGGCAACTTACCTATAGACAAAATTAAGTGTTTTACAACTCGCCCTGATACTCTTTTTGGCTTCTCTTTTCTTGCTGTTTCGGTTGATCATCCAATATCAAAATTTTATGAAAACGATGAAAAATTTAAAAAATTCAAAGAGGAATGTTCTAAAACTGGGACAACAGAAGAATCTATTGCTCAGGGTGAAAAAATAGGGTTCAAAACTGAATTATTTGCACTAAATCCATTAAACGAAAATGAAAAAGTGCCTGTTTATTTTGCAAACTTTGTTTTAATGGATTATGGATTTGGAGCTGTGTTTGGTTGTCCAGGACATGATCAAAGAGATCTGGACTTCGCAATTAAATATAACCTCCCTATAAAAACTGTAGTAAAGCCAAATGATGAAAATGAGAGTTTTAGTGTAAAAAATGAAGCTTACACTGGATCAGGTGTGATAATAAACTCAAAATTTTTAAATGGATTAAAAGTTCCAGATCAATCAATAATAGAAACAATTAAAATTATTGAAGAAAAAAAATTAGGAAAAAAAACTATTAATTTTAGATTAAAAGATTGGGGTGTATCTCGTCAAAGATATTGGGGTTGTCCAATTCCTATGGTATATGATAGCGAAGGAAAAGTTCATCCTGTACCAAAAAATAAGCTTCCAATAAAGTTACCCGAAAAAATAAATCTCGAAGCAAAAGGCAATCCTCTTGATAATGAGAAAGATTGGAGAAAAATCATTATTGATGGAAAAACATATCGTAAGGAAACAGATACTCTTGATACTTTCGTTGACTCATCCTGGTATTTTTTAAGGTTTTGCTCACCAAATTTTAATGATTATGGATTTGATATAAAGGCGATTAATTACTGGATGCCTGTTGATCAATATATTGGCGGTGTTGAACATGCAATACTTCACTTACTCTACTCAAGGTTTTTTATGAGAGCGATAGATCATAAAAACAAAAATTTTACTTTAAAGGAGCCTTTTGAGAGTCTTTTCACCCAAGGTATGGTTTGTCATGAAACGTATCAAGATGATGATAAAAATTGGTTAAGTCCTGATGAGGTAGAAACTAAAGATGGGAGAAATTTTTTTCTTAAAAATCATCCAAACAAAAAAGTGAAAGTAGGCCCGGCTGAATCAATGTCAAAATCAAAAAAAAATACTATAGATCCTGAAATTATGATTGAAAGTTTCGGTGCTGACGCAGTTCGTCTGTTTATCCTATCAGATAGTCCGCCCGAAAAAGATGTACAATGGTCTGATCAGGGAATGGTTGCATCCTTTAAATTTATACAAAAGTTTTGGTTATTAAATCAAAAAATTACTGAGAAAATTAATAATGCCAAAGATGAAATCAAAGAAAATGGTGATGAAGAACTAAACAAATTTACAAATCAACTTATTAATAAAATGAATAATAATTTAGAAAAATTTAATTACAATGTGATAGTAGCAAATATGTATGAAACTTATAATTTTTTAAATAAAATCTTAGAAAAAAAATTTAGTAAGAGAATTCTAATTGACAATTATAGGAAAATATTGTCCCTAATGTCCCCTGTTATACCTCATGTAATTAACGAGTGTTTAGAAAATAATAAATTAGAGATTTCACAGAAGTGGCCATCCTTAGATAGAAAATATTTAGAAGAGAAAATTGTTTCCATAGTTGTCCAATTTGATGGTAAAAAAAGAGGCGTAATACAAGCAGAAAAAGAAGCAAGTGAAAAAACAGTTATGGAACTTGTTAGAAAAGAGGATAAGATTAGCAAAAATTTAGAAAACAAAAAAGTAAGTAAAATTTTCTTTGTAAAAAATAAACTAATAAATATTGTTTTGAATGATTAAAAAAATATTTGCATTAAATTTGTTATTAATTTTGGTTTATGGTTGTGGATTTGCTCCTATTTATTCAACGAAAAGTCAAACTTTTTCAATTGGAAATATTTCATTATCAGGTAACAAAAATATAAATAGAATATTTAGCAAAAGATTAAGAAATTTTACAAAAAATGTTTCAGCTGCTCAATCTTTTGATATTTCAATAATATCTAGCCAGCAAAAAAATATAACAGCTAAAAATAAAAAAGGGAACCCAACCCAGTTTTCCCTGAGGATTGAGGTTGATGTGACATTAGTTGATAACTTAAATCAAAAAAGACAAATAAAATTCGCAGAAAATAGTTCATATAAAAACAATGACAATAAATTTGATCTTAAGATTTATGAAAATAATTTAACTCAAAATATGTCTGAAAAAATTTTTTCAGATTTGATATTGTATATTAAAAACATAGACTGATTAATGATTTTAAAATCTTTTCAATTAAATAAATTACCCAGTTTTAAATCAAATTTTTTTTTATTTTATGGAGAAAATGAAGGATTAAAAGCTGAGGCTATTCAAGTAATAATTAACTCTGGATTTTCCAAAACAATTCAGAAATATGATGAAAGTGAAGTCCTAGGTAATTATGATAGTTTTATAAGTGAGTCGTTTAATAAATCTTTATTTGATGATAAAAAAATAATTATAATTTCTAGGGCCTCTGATAAAATACTACCTATTATCGATGAAATGAAAATTAAAGACTTTAGTGACATTAAACTTATAATCAATTGTGGTGTCCTAGAAAAAAAATCTAAATTAAGATCAATTTTTGAAAAAGAAAAAAGTTTAGTTTGTGTCCCCTTTTACAGTGATGATAATAAAACTTTAACAAATCTTGCTAGTAATTTTTTTAATAAAAATAAAATTTCGGTATCTAGAGAGATTATTAATTTACTTGTTGAAAGAAGCAGAGGAGATAGAATTAATTTAAATAACGAATTGTCGAAAATTGAGTCGTATTTAAGTACAAATAAAGTAGTTACACATCATGAAATTTTAAAACTTACAAACTTAGCTGAAAATTACAGTTTTTCTGAACTTGCTGACTCTTGCTTAAGTAGAAATAAAAGAAAAACAATTAATATAATAAATGAAAACAATTACTCATCCGAGGATTGTATAGGTATAATTAGAATATTTTTAATTAAAGCTAAAAGAATACTCCGTCTAAAAAAAATGAATGAAATTAATAATAATATGGAAAAAACTATTTCAGATTATAAACCTCCAATATTTTGGAAAGATAAAAATGTGGTTATTGAACAATTAAAATCTTGGAAGATAGATAATATTGAAAATTTCATTTACAAAACAAATGAACTGGAGTTATCAATTAAAAAAAATACTAATCTATCTGTAAATATACTTAAAGATTTTATATTAAGTCAATTCGAGACTAGTAATTAGCTTTAATTATATAGATTAATTTATTTAATTGATCGAGATCTTTGTAGTTAAAGGATATCGAACCAGAATTATTTTTTTTGTTTTTAATTGAAACTCTTATTCCTAATTTATTTATTAGTATATTTTCAAGTTCTTTTAAATTTGAGTCTCTAGAAATTAGTTGCATTTTTTTTGGTTTTTTAAATAAATTTACTAAATTCTCTGCTTGTCTTACTGATAATTTTTTTTCAAAGATTTTTTTTGCTAGAAGATTTGCATTTTCCATACCCACTAATACTTTAGCATGACCCTGAGTAATTTTACCATTTTCAATCATACTAATTACATCTTTTGGTAAAGATAATAATCTTAAACAATTTGCAATGTGTGCCCTGCTCTTCCCAATAAATTTACCAACTTTTTCTTGGTCATAACCAAACTCATCCATTAGTCTTTTATAACCAGTTGCCTCTTCTACGGGGTTAAGATCGCTTCTTTGGACATTTTCTACAATTCCAAACTCCAGTGCTTTTATATCATCAGCCTCAATGATCACTGCCGGTATCTCATTTAATCCTGCATTTTGAGATGCGAGCCATCGTCTTTCACCAGCGACAATTTCATATTTACCAATAAATTCCTTCGATTTTCTTACGATTATGGGTTGCACAACTCCTCTTTCTCTAATTGAATTGCTCAGTTCTTCTAAACTTTCTTTATTAAATATTTTTCTTGGCTGAAATCCTCCTCGGACAATTTCACTGATGGAAATTTTATTTTTTATTGAGGTGCTTTTAGTATCACCAATTAGTGAGGATAAACCCCGTCCTAAACCTTTTTTTTGTTTAAAAATACTCAAGCGGCACTCTCCATAATTTTTTCTTGATTTAAAAATTCCTCTGTTAAGTTAAAATATGATTTACTCCCAGGACAAGTTTTATCATATATTAGCACTGGTATTCCATGTGAAGGCGCTTCAGATAATCTTACATTTCTAGGGATAACGGTATTATATACTTTCTCTTTAAAATAATCCCTCGCTTCCTTCTCGACTTGACTTGAAAGTTTATTTCTTTTGTCATACATTGTTAAAATTATACCTCTAATAGATAAATCTGAATTTAGGCTTTCTTTAACTCTATCAATAGTTTTAACCAGTTGAGTTAGCCCTTCTAGTGCAAAGAATTCTGTTTGTAAGGGAACGATTAGTGAATTTGATGCGACTAGAGCCATTACGGTAAGCAGGCTTAATGATGGAGGGCAATCAATGAAAACATGTGTATAATTAGCACTATTTTCCTTGAAAAATATTGATAATTTATCTCTTAAAATAAAAGCTCTACCATTGTCACCTGCAGTCTCTACTTCTAAACCAGATAGATCAACGTTTGAGGTAATGATGTCTAGGTTATTAATTTCAGTTTTCTGTATAATTTCTGAAATATTTTTTGACCCACTTAGAGCGTTATAAATATTTTTTTCTGATCCATCTGTATTGGAGTGACCTAGGCCAGTTGTTGCGTTTCCTTGTGGGTCAAGATCTATTACCAATATTTTTTTTTCATTTTCGGCTAGTCCGGCAGCTAGATTAATAACTGTTGTTGTTTTTCCAACACCTCCCTTTTGATTGATTACAGAAATTATCTTACTTTTCATTTTTTTTTAAATTACAAATTTTGATTATTTTTGACTCTGAACTTGTTATGCTTTTTTTTTCTTTAAAATCGAAACTCCAGTTAGTTAAAGCTTTCTCTATAATATCCCTTTTGTTTTTTCCTAGAAAAATTATTACACTTTTAAATTTTTTAAAATTTTTTTCCGCCAAATCTAAAACAATGGGCAAAGGCTTAAATGCTCTAGTAATTATTAAGTCTGTTTCTATATTTTTTTCCTTAAATATATCTTTTTGAAAAACCTCTGCATTCAGATTTAGTTTTTCTTTAACTGAGGATAGGAATTCACATTTTCTAAAGCTCTTTTCGTAAAGATGAAATTTCATATTTGGTTTTTTGATCTTCATTATGATTGCAAGAACTATACCTGGAAGTCCTGAGCCTGATCCTACATCTGTGCAAATATCGTATTTTTCATCAATAAATTCAATGGTTTGCGCACAATCTACGATGTGCCTTTTTCGCATTTCTTTCTCTGTAGATTTGCTTATTAAGTTAACTTTGCTATTTTCTTTTTTCAATAACTCACAGTAAGCCTCAAACTGTGGAAATGTTTCACGTGAAACATTCAGAGGCTCAAGATTTTTATATTGTAAAATATTCGAATCAATCAAGCTATATTCTTAATAGACTTTCTTTTGACGTGAGACAACAAAATATATACAGCTGCTGGAGTTATTCCGTCTATTCTTAAGGCTTGACCCATTGTTTTTGGTCGAATCTTCTTAAATTTAGACTTTACCTCGTTAGAAAGACCACTTAAACTGTCATAGTTGACTGCTTCTGGTATTTTTAGATTTTCATCCTTCTTAAATGCTATTATATCGGCTTTTTGCTTTGTTAAATAACCCCTGTAATGTGCATTTATCTCCATTTGTTCGTCTATTTCGTTTGATTTGTAGGGTATTTGAGGCCAGATTTCCCTAATTTTGCACATTTTTACTCCTATTTGACTTAAAATTTGTTCAGCATTTCTGCTTATGCCATCTTTTGCTATATTAACCCCATATTTAGCTACTTTTGAGGGCGAAATGCTTAAATTAATCATAAATTTGGCCAATTTGTTGAGTTCTTTAGACTTTTGATTGTATACATTCTTCCTGCAGTCCTGAACAAGGGCTATATCTATTCCCCGCTTGGTTAATCTTAGATCGGCATTATCTGCTCTAAGACTTAACCTATACTCAGCTCGTGAGGTAAACATCCTATATGGTTCAGCCACCCCTTTAGTAACGAGGTCATCTATCATAACACCTATATATGCCTCGGATCTATCAAGAATAAATGGTTCTAAATTTTTAACTGAGAGCGCTGCGTTTACTCCTGCGATCAACCCTTGTGCAGCTGCCTCTTCATAGCCCGTAGTTCCGTTTATCTGTCCAGCAAGATAAAGGTTTTTTATTTTTTTTGTTTCTAGGGTTAGAAAAAGTTCACGTGGATCTACATAATCGTATTCGATTGCATACCCCGGACGCAATATTTTAACATTCTCTAAACCGTTGATATTACGACATATTTCTGCTTGAATTTCGGCTGGGAGGGAAGTTGATATACCATTTGGATAAATCGTATTATCATTAAGCCCTTCCGGTTCAAGAAATATTTGGTGTCTTAATTTGTCAGAGAACTTAAAAATTTTATCCTCAATTGAAGGGCAGTACCTTGGCCCAACACCCTTTATACTGCCAGAGTACATGGCACTAGATTTGATGTTCTTTGAAATGATCTTATGTACTTTCTGATTAGTATAAGTCATCCTGCATGAGACTTGTGGGTTATTATTTTTTTTTGTTAGAAAAGAAAAAAAGTAAGGATCAGCGTCCGCATGCTGCTCCTCCAAACTTTCGAAATTTATTGTCCTGCTATCCAATCTTGGTGGTGTCCCTGTCTTAAGTCTTCCGATTACAAAATTATATTTTTCTAACTGTTCTGTTAAACCTGTTGTTGGCTTTTCATTAAATCTTCCTGCTGGAGTCTTCTCATTGCCTATATGTATCAAGCCATTTAAAAATGTCCCCGTTGTAAGTATAAGCTTGTTGCATGTAATCTTATGTCCCGAATGTGTAATAATTCCTTTTACAACGTTTTTGACAAATATGAACTTAATTACGGGGTCTGAAAAAACGCTTAAATTACAATAGTTTAGCAGTTTTTCTTGCATATATTTTTTATATAGTGATCTATCACTTTGTGTTCTTGGTCCTCTTACAGCAGGGCCTCTGCTTCTATTTAAAAGCCTAAACTGTATGCCTGATTTATCTGCTACCACTCCCATTAAGCCGTCTAAAGCATCAATCTCTCTAACCAAATGACCTTTGCCTAATCCGCCAATAGCTGGATTACACGACATTTCTCCTATAGTTTCTATTTTGTGAGTATATAAAGCAGTGTTAATACCAAGTCTTGCCGATGCTGCAGCGGCCTCACATCCGGCATGGCCTCCACCTATTACCACCACATCAAAAAATGCTTCTTTTGTCATATCAAAAATATAGTTATTTTTTTATTATTTGCCAATACAGAAGTCATTGAAAATACTACCTAGTATCTCCTCTACATCCACCTTTCCTACCAACATCCCAAGATGCCTTGTTGCTAATCTAATGTCTTCAGCTGCTTTGTCAAAATCGCTGTCTTTTTCTTTTTTACTAAACTCATCTAGATGTAATATACATTGTTCGAGATGTTGTCTGTGCCTCTCACGAGATATTAGGGTGTCCTCAACACTAATAAATTTATTTGTTAAATTTTTTTTAATTCTGTCAATTAGCTCATCGATATTTGTTTCATCTTTAATGGAAATTAAAATAGGTTTATATTTATCGAGATCTTTGCCTTCTTTTTTACCAAGGTCAGATTTATTTATAACAAATATAGATTTTTCAACATTTAAGTCACTCAAAAAGCTTGTAAAATCAACACTTTTAGGCTCAAAAACCAATATATTTAAATCAGCGTCATCTGCTCTTTTGAGGGCTAATTTTATACCCTTTTTTTCTATTTCGTCTTTAGAATCTCTTATGCCTGCAGTGTCAGACATAATTACAGGAAACCCATCAATATTTAAATGAACTTCAATTATATCTCTTGTTGTCCCAGCTGTCTCAGAAACTATTGCGACTTCTCTCTTGGAAAAATAGTTTAGTAAACTAGATTTACCTGCATTAGTTGGTCCTAGTATAGCTATTTTAAAACCCTCTCTAATTCTTTCTCCAACTTTACTATCGTCTAATATCTTTTTTATTTCTGATTTAACTTTCTCAGAGTCTTTTTTTATATTATTTAATATATCGAAAGGAAGATCCTCATCAGGAAAATCTATTTTGGCCTCTAAATTTGATAATATTTTTAATAAAGTTTCTCGCCATGAATTAAATTTATCAGAACTCTTTCCACTCATTATCTTTAATGCTTGCTTTCTTTGAATCTCGGTTTCTGCAGCGATTAGATCTCCAATACTCTCTGCTTTTATTAGATTTATTTTTTCATTGTAGAAAGCTCTTTTAGTAAACTCACCTGGCTCTGCTATTTTACAGCCTTTTATTTTTGATAAATTCTCTAATATTGATTGTATCACAGCCCTACTACCGTGAGCATGAATTTCTGCCATATCCTCTCCTGTATAGCTATTTGGACCAGGAAACCATAATACAATGCATTCATCTATGAGTTCTTTCGACTTAAAATTTATAATTTTTCTCAAAGAGGCAACTCTTGGTTTTGGGAAAGATCCCATAGTAATAGATTGAAGCACTTCTTTTGTAATCTCACCAGATATTCTTATTACAGCTACACCCGATAAGCCGGGTCCTGAGGATAGTGCATAAATTGTCATAAATATATTATAACTTGAAATAAGTTAATGGATATCGTTAAAATAAACTATGATAATTTGGATTGCTTCGTACCCTAAAAGTGGAAATACATGGGTGAGATATTTTTTAAAATCTTACTTTGAACCAACAGATCAGAAATTAACTTTAAAAACAACAAAAGAAGATAATTTCTATAGTTTATATTTCCCTAATTTATCTTTGTTAAAAGAACTAAATGTAGAATATATGAGTTTTGTAAATATAGTAAAGAATTGGGTGCCCATGCAGGATTTTGTCAATTTAAATGGGAAAATTAATTATTTCAAAACACATAACGCGATGTGTACAATTAACAATTATCCTTTTACAAACAAAGAGAACACATTAGGGGGAATTTATTTAGTAAGAGACCCAAGAGATGTTTTAATTTCATATTCAAATCATTTAGGACTGAACCACAAAGAGACACTTGAACGGATGTTTGATTCCAATAACGGTGAATATCAAACAGGTGACAATTATAGTTCTGCTATAACCGGGACTTGGTCAGACCACTATAATTCTTGGAAAACATATAATTCAAGAAAAATTTTGATAATAAAATATGAAGATTTAATATCAGATACGTTAAATACTTTTTCAAAAATTATAAACTATTTATCAAAAATCACAGAAATAAAATTTGATAAAGACAAAATAAAATATTCTATAAAAAAAACTAGCTTTGAAAGCTTAAGTCAACTCGAAAAAGAAGAGGGATTTGAAGAGAAAGGGAAGGGTAAATCTTTTTTTAGAAAGGGAAAGATTGGAAGTTGGAAAGATGAACTTAGTGAGGAATTGTCTAAAGAAATTGAATTTAAGTTTAAGAAAGAGATGTCTGAGCTTAACTATATTTAGCTTTATCCAGGTTTATTCATTGAATTAAAGAAATCAGAATTACTTTTGGTATTTTTTAATTTTGAATTTATAAACTCAATCGCATCCATTGAACCCATTGGGGCAATTATTCTTCTCAATACATTCATTTTTTTGAAGGTCAGTTTTATCAAATATAAGTTCCTCTCTTCGCGTACCAGATTTAGTAATATCAATTGCAGGGAATATTCTTTTTTCTGATATTTTTCTATCTAATATCGTCTCGCTATTTCCCGTTCCCTTAAATTCTTCAAAAATTACCTCGTCCATCCTGCTTCCAGTATCGATTAAAGCAGTTGCAATAATAGTTAAAGATCCACCTTCTTCTATATTTCTTGCTGCTCCAAAAAATCTTTTTGGTCTTTGTAATGCATTAGCATCAACCCCTCCAGTCAAAACTTTTCCTGAGCTTGGGACAACAGCGTTATATGCTCTTCCTAATCTTGTTATTGAATCTAGTAGTATCACGACATCTTTTTTATGCTCTGTTAGTCTTTTAGCTTTTTCTATTACCATCTCAGCTACGGCAACGTGTCTTTGAGCAGGCTCATCAAATGTTGAACTTATAACTTCTCCCTTTACAGTTCTTTGCATATCGGTAACTTCCTCGGGTCTCTCATCAATTAATAGAACCATTAGATAGCATTCCGGATGATTTGCGGTAATTGAATTTGCAATACTTTGTAAAATCATTGTCTTTCCAGCTTTCGGCGGAGAGATAATTAGGGATCTTTGGCCTTTTCCTATAGGACTGACAAGATCAATCAATCTTGGAGTTAAATCTGGTTTTTTTTCTGTCTTTGTGCTTTCAACCTCCATCACCAATTGTTTGTTCGGATAAAGTGGAGTTAAATTGTCAAATGCAATTTTATGTCTTGATTTTTCAGCGTCCTCAAAATTTATTTTGCTAACTTGAAGTAAAGCAAAATACCTTTCTCCATCCCTTGGTGCTCTAACTGGTCCTTCAACTGTATCTCCTGTTCTCAAACCAAATCTTCTGATCTGGCTTGGGCTGATATAAATATCATCAGGACCAGGAAGATAATTAGATTCCATCGCTCTAAGAAAACCAAATCCATCTTGTAATAATTGAAGAACGCCACCACCCGTTATTTCCTCTCCTTTTTCAGCTAATTTTTTTAAAATAGAAAAAAGAATTTCTTGTTTTCTTAGTGTGCTCGCATTTTCTATACCAAGCTGTTCTGCTTGAGATATAAGGTTTTCAGATGTTTTAGTTTTAAGTTCTTGAATATTCATAATGTGGGGGTTTTTTTGTTAGATAAGGTTAATATATATATAAATTATTTTTTTTCAATACCTATAAGGGCTTAAAAACAACAATAAATATGATTAATATTAATAATATTGTTGGAATTTCGTTAAATACTCTGAAAAATTTTGAAGAATATTTATTTTCATTTTTTTTAAAATTGTTCAAACATATACCTAAGAAGAAATGGTAAAAAGTTAAAATTATCACAAATACTATCTTTAGTATTAGCCATTTATTAGAAAGCTGATCAAAACCAATACTGGAAATTAATAATAGCCCAAATATCCAAGAAAGCACCATCGCAGGCATCATAATGTAGTTATAAAGTTTAAATTCCATTGTTTTAAAAATTTCAGTAATTTTTTTTTCACTACCATTTTCTGAATGATACACAAAAATACGAGGCAGATATAATAGTCCTGCCATCCAGGAAATTACTGCAATTAAATGTAGGGATTTTAGAGTAAGATAAAAACTCATTTTTTTACGATATATCTCTCAACCATATAGCTCAAAAGTTTTATATGGTCTTCATTATCATTCAAACATGGAACTACATCAAAATTATTCCCTCCAGAACTTAAGAAACTATCTTTACCCTGAATAGCTATTTCTTCAAGAGTTTCAACACAGTCAGATGAAAAACCAGGACAAATAACTAATACATTTTTTTTTCCAGAGAGGGGTAGTTTTTCTAGTGTTTTATCAGTATATGGTTGTAGCCATTCCTGAGGACCAAATCTTGATTGAAAAGTGGTTTCAATTGGAATTTTGTTAAATTTTTCCTTAATCAGTCTTGTGGTTTTATGACAGTAACAATGGTATGGATCGCCTTTATCAAAATATTTTTTTGGAATGCCGTGATATGAAGCAATAATTAAATCTGGGGCCCAATTTATTTCTATAATTTTTTTTTCAATACTATTTACTAAAGCCTGGATATATAATGGCTCAGACTCATAATGTGGAATAATTTGAAGACTTGGTTGCCACCTTGTTTTCATCAGAATTCTATATACTTCATCACATACGGTTGCGGTTGTTGCAGATGCGTACTGAGGATAAAGTGGAAGAACAATTAAATTCTCGCAACCATCATCTTGCATTTTTGTCATTACACTTTTGATACTAGGATTGCCATATCTCATTGCAAAATCTATTCTTAAATTATCTCCGTTTATTTTTTGACTTAGTTTCAAAGCTTGTTTTTGTGTATAATATCTTAATGGAGACATGTTTTCTTTTTTCATCCAAATTTCTTTATAAGCTTTTGCTGTCTTTGAGGGTCTAAAGGTTAGTATGAAAAAATTAAGAATAACTTGCCAAAGAAAAGGGTTTACTTCAATTACTCTTCGATCAGATAAAAATTCTTTTAAATATCTTCGAATATCAATCCAGTTCGTTGAATCTGGGGTCCCTAGATTAACTAGCAAAATACCAGTTTTACCAAAATTAATTTTTGGATGCTCTATCATTGAATTTTCTCACAATTTTAATTAAGTACTCTACCATACTTGGGTCAGTTTGAGGCAACACACCATGTCCCAAATTAAATATATAGGGGTGGTTTTTAAAAACATCCAAATAGTAATTAGTTGTTTTTTCTAGGTTTTTCTTATTTGTTAATAATACTTTTGGATCCATTCCGCCCTGAATTGGTATCTCAATTTTTTTTAAAATCTTTCTAGGATCAACATTATAATCAATACTAATTACATCAGGATTTACAATTTGAGTATACTCGGGATAATTTTTTATATTTCTTGGGAAACAGATACATGGTGTGTTCAGTGACCTAGTTAATTTAACTAATTTTTTTGTTGGCTCGTACACAAAATCTTGAAGGTTTTTTTCCTTAACCAGGCCAGCCCAACTATCAAATATTTGGATTATATTAGCACCGCTTTTAATTTGTTTATAAATATGTAGTTGAATAAAATGATTTACATATCTAATCATATCAATAATTAATGACCTATCTGATAATACTTTTCTTAGATTTTTCTTCGGGGATGACTTATTAAGCATATAAAGAAGGATAGTCCATGGTCCACCAACGAATCCTATTAGGTCCTTTTTTTTGATTGTTTTATCTTTTTTAATCATGCCCATTGACTTGTATACAGGCTCAAGATTTTTTAAAAATTTTTTTTCAGGTTGATTTTTAATATCATTTAAATTTATAGAGCCTAGTTGTGGTCCAAAATTCTTTTTAAAAACTACTTTCTGACCCAAGCCATATGGGACCATTAATATATCAGAAAAAATTATGGCAGCATCCAGATCATATCTTTTAATTGGTTGTAAAGTTATTTGTTTAACTTTTTTTATGTCCAAACATAACTTTATAAAATCTAAATTTCTTTTTCTGATCTCCCTAAATTCTGGAAGGTATCTGCCTGCTTGTCTCATTAGCCAAATAGGTTTTAACGATTTATTTTTTTTACTTATAATTTCCTTTAAAAGACCCATATAAAATATATAATAATGTTTAATTTAGTAGTATTTAAGCTTGTTAATATTGGTGATAAGTTTTTATCAACATCTTTTAATTAATTTTTCCACAACAAGTAATCTATATTATTCAATTAAATTAAAATAAAAATAGTTATTATTAGCTAGTTCCACAATGTTAATAATAGTTATACATGTGGTTAAAATTGTTGATTAATTTGGTTTTTTTCAATGAAAGGACTTAAATATTCAATTTCACACAAAATAAGTTTATTATTAACTGTTAACTTACAAATTATACATGAGTAATATTTATCAGATTTACCTTATATCCGACTCCACTGGTGAAACCTTGGATAGAATTTTCCTAGCTTTAAAAGCACAGTTTAAATATTTTAATTACCAGACAAATCATTTCTCATTCACAAGAACAGAAAACCAGATAAAAAAAATCCTAGAAAAAACTGGAAAGGGAAAAAAAGTAATAATTCTTTATACAATTGTTGATGATAAACTTAGTGATTTCTTAGTAAATGAAAGCAAAAATCAAAACATTCCTTGTTTCGGGGTCTTGGGTGATTTGATACAAAGTTTTTCAAAGATACTCAATCAAGATGCTTTGCATGTGCCCAGTAGACAACATATTATGAATGATGATTATTATAAAAAAATAGATGCTATTCAATTTACAATGAACCATGACGACGGCAATTCATTACAAGATATACAAAAATCTGACATAATATTATTAGGAGTTAGTAGAACAAGCAAAACACCAACCTCTATCTACCTCGCCAACAAAGGATATAAAGTCTCGAATATACCGCTTGTTAATAAGGACTCAATTCCAGATGATATAAAAGAAAATAAAAAAAAAAAATGTATTATAGGTTTAATAGCAGAACCTAAAAGATTAGCCGAAATTAGAAGAAATAGAATGAACAGTTTAAATGAGACAGGTAATAAAAAATACATTGATATTCAAAAAATTCAAAATGAGGTTGAAAACTCAAAAAAAACGTTTCAAAAATTTAAATGGCCAATAATAGATGTCAGCAGAAAGTCTGTTGAGGAAACAGCTGCATCAGTTATTAAAATTTATGAGATTAAAAAAAAAAATGCTTAATTTAATTTTGGCCTCACAAAGCAAGGTAAGGAAATATATTTTAGAAAAGAACAGTATTTCATGTTCAGTACAGCCATCTAATGTAGATGAAGACCCTGTAAAAAAAAGTCTTCTTAGTGAGGGAGCTACCCCTGAATTAATTTCTAAAAATTTGGCCGAATTAAAAGCAAATAAAGTTAGCCAAAAGAATAACAACAATCTAGTTTTGGGAGCTGACAGTGTGATTGATTTGGAAGGAAAGTTAATCTCAAAGCCAAACAACAGAAATGAAGCTTTAGAAATTCTAAAAAGTTTAAATGGAAAAAAACATTTTTTGATAAGTTCTGTTTGTATATCTAAAAACGGATCAATGATTTGGAATTATACTGATAAAGCCATTCTTACAATGAAAAAAATGTCTGAAGAAAACTTAAAAGACTATTTATCTAAAATTTCTGATGAAGATTTATATGCATATAATGTTTATCAAATCGAGGGTGAGGGAAGGAAATTATTTTCAAAGATTGATGGAGATGAAGATACGGTTATGGGGTTGCCAATCAAAAAAATTAAAGAATATTTAATTACATGAAAAAGTTTTTAATCTCATCGCTGATAATTGTTTTTTCTATATATTTTTTGGTAGAATTCATTGGAGATAGATTAATTAAGAATATACTACAAGAAAATATTTCCAGTACATTAAATAGAGATGTATCAATTGAAAAATTAAATATTAATTACCTTAGTGGAGAAGCTAGGGCAAAAGACGTCAGTCTATTAAATAAAAAATTTGATGGATATTTATTAAAAATTGATTCTATAGCGGTAGACCTAGATGCATTTTCAATTTTTTCTAATGATATTATCATTAACAGTGTTCTATTAGAAAATATAAAAGTTAATTATTATTTCAATTTTTCTGAACAAATAATTTCTGATAATGTACGATCTTTGAAAAAAGATCTTGAAAATAAAAACTCATACTCTCAATCTAATAAATATTTCAATATAAAAAATTTAGATGCTAAAAATATTTCTTTATCTGCATTCTCGCTAAATCTAAATATTCAAAAAACTATAAAATTAAATGACATGAATTTTAATAATATTGGGAATACAAGTAAAAGCAGGAACTATAAAGATATATTAAAAGATGTATTCGTTGACACAACTGAAGTTATAAAAGAAAAAATATTAAATGAAAATTTTTTAGAAAGAATTGATAATTTTGATCCAAATCAATTAGAGGATAAAGTTGAAGACAAGTTAAAGAATAAACTTAAAAAATTATTTTAATGAAAAAATATTTAGTCATAGGGAATCCAATAGAACACTCTTTATCTCCAAAGCTCCATAATTACTGGATAAAACAAAATAATATAAATGCTTCTTATGAAAAAAAATTAATTTCAGAAAATGATATTGGAAATATTGTTTCAAAAATTAAATCTCAAGAAATCAATGGAATTAATGTAACAGTCCCATTTAAAAATAAAATTGTTCCTTTCGTTGATATTTTAACAAAGGAGGCAGATGAAACTAAATCTATTAATACTATTTACTATGAAAATGGGAAAATTATTGGACATAATACTGATATTGCTGGTTTTGAGCTAGGAATAAGATCATACGGATACGATATTGAAAAAAAAAATATTTTTATACTTGGAGCAGGTGGAGTTGTTCCATCCATAATTGTTGCTTTAAAAAAAATGAAAGCTTTGAATATATTTCTTTACAACAGAACTCTAGACAAAGCTGAAAATTTAAAAAATAAGTTTAATTACATTAAAATTATAGAAAAAAATGAAATTCCTGAGCATATTGACATGATAATAAATGCAACAAGTCTTGGAATTAATAAGGATGATAAAATTGATTTGGATTATCAAAAATTAGGATCAAATAAGTTTTATTATGATATAATATATAATCCCTCACAAACAAATTTTTTGAAACAAGCCAAAATATTTGGAAATAATACTGAAAATGGAAAAATGATGTTCATTTATCAAGCACATCAGGCATTTTCTATTTGGCATAAAGTTTTTCCAAAAATTGATGAAAGAGTAATTGAATTATTAGATAAATGAAAAGAATTGCTATAGTTGGTGAAATTGGATCCGGAAAAACTTTTGCTGCAAAACTATTTGCTCTTCCAACATTTAATGCAGATAATGAAGTTAATAAAATATATAATAAAAGTAGAGTTACATATAAGAAATTAAGAAAAAAACTTCCAAAATTTATTTATTCATTTCCAATAAAGAAAAATGAATTATCTAATGCAGTGAATAAAAATGCGAAAAACTTAAAAATTATAACAAAAATTGTACACCCCCTTGTAAGACAGAGGATGAATATTTTTTTAAGAAAAAATAAAAAAAAGGGAGGTGTTATTTTGGATATCCCTTTATATTTTGAAAATAAAATTAATAAAAATGACGATATTATAATATTTATAGAATCTCCGAAAAAAAAAATAAATAAAGCTCTTAAAAAAAGACAAAAATCTAATACCAAGCTCTTAAAAAAATTAGGCCTTATGCAAATCTCTAAAAATGTTAAAAAAAAAAGATCTGATTATGTTATTAAAAATGATTTTAAAAGTGAAAATTTAAAAAAAAAGATTAAAATCATAAAAAAAGAAATTTTTGAAAAATGAAAGAAATTATCCTTGATACTGAGACTACTGGTTTAGATGTTAAAGACGGACATAGAATTGTTGAAATTGGATGCTTAGAGCTCGATAATTTTGTTATAACCTCAAAAAAATTTCATTACTTCATTAACCCTGGAAGGAAGGTTTCTGAACAAGCTTTTAAAGTGCATGGATATTCAGATGAATTTCTATCTAAACAAAAAAAATTTTCCGATATAGCAGAAGAATTTTTAAAATTTATTGAAAATAAAAAATTAGTTATTCATAATGCAAGCTTTGATCTATCTCATTTAAATAACGAACTGGCATTAATTGGAAAAAAAAAAATTAACCAAGACGTTGTCATCGATACGTTGGATATGTCTAGAAAAAAATTTCCAGGCTCACAAAATAGTCTTGACGCTTTATGTAAAAGATTTAAGATTGATAATTCAAAAAGGGAAAAGCACTCTGCCCTAGTTGATTGTGAACTGCTCTCAAAAGTTTATGTAAATTTAGCCGGACAAAAAGAACCGTTATTTGATTTCAAAACTGATGATACTAAAAATCTAAATTTTTCTAAAAATGAAATTTCATATTTTAAAAAAATTATAAAACCTACTGAAGATGAGTTAAAGCTTCATAAAGATTTTTTAAAAAGAGAAATTAAAAAAAATTTCTTTTAATTAAACTTTTCATTAAATAACTTTGTAAAGTCAACTTTCTTATCAAACTTTATTCCGGGAAAACCAGAGTCTGTTAAAATACCAATTAAAATTTTTTCAAGTCCAGGAAATATTTCGTTTTGGACATCGCATAGTATTATTTTTTGTAGGTCTTTTTTCTCTTTGACATTTTCGCTTATTTTTACAATTGAAGCATAGACTATTTCGAAGTATGATTTTTTCTCGACCTGATTTTTATTATGAAATTTTAAAGTTGTATTTATTTCAACAAGTTTATTTTTCAGTGGTTTAGAGTTAATATCTATATCTAATTCATATTTCGATATATTGCTTTTTGTATAAAGAAAACTTTCAACGTTAGGTGTCTCACTAGATAAATCTTTTATGTATTTTGAAAGTATTTTATATTTATCGCACATCTTTTTTATCATCTATATCTTCCGATTCACCCTCTATAAAGTCCTCATTTAATTTTTTTTCTTTTGAATATTTTTTTGAAAATTTGTTAAACATTAATTTCCTGGTTGGCGGAAATATCATTAAAAAACCTAGCAAGTCGGTTGCAAAACCAGGAATTATTAATAATAACGCAGCAAATGCTAGAGCTGCTCCAGAAACTATTTCATAAACAGGCAACTCATTTCTCATCATTTGACCCATGCCAGATCGCAATGTATTAAATCCTTCATATTTTGCATAATAAACCCCAACAAAAGCAGTAAGAAATATTAATGATACTGTATATAAAGCTCCAATTTTACCACCAATCTCAATAAAAAGATAAATTTCTACTAAAGGAATTAAAATTATAGTTAATAAAATCGCGTTCATTTGTCTTTTAAACAATTTGTTAGTTGAAATGTAATAACATAGTAAATATTATTGTACTATGAATTATAGTTTCGAATATATAGATATAATACTTTTAGCCATGATTGCAGGTTTTATTTTCCTAAGATTAAGAGGAATTTTAGGAAAAAAATCTGGTTTCGAAGATAAAATGTCCGCAAGTTTTGCTCATGATTTTCCATCTGAAACACCTAAGAAACCTTTCAATGAAAAAACTTTCGATGAAGACGCAAAAAAAGATTTCCTCTCCGGAGCTAAAATTGCGTATGAAACAATTATAACAAGTTTTTCATCAGGAAATCTAAAAGGGGTAAAACAACTACTGGATAAAAAAGTATATGAACAATTTGACGAAGCAATTAATTCTCGAAACGCTAGCGGACAAGTGTCCGAAACAACATTCATTGGCATAAGTTCAGCTGAAATTAAAAATCATGAAAATAAAAAAGGCTTTCTAGAAGTAACGGTTAGTTTTGTGAGCGAGATTATTTCATGTGTAAAAGATAAAGATAATAAAATTTTATCCGGAGATCCAAAAAAAATAAAAAAAGTATTTGACACCTGGACATTTTCTAAAGAAATTAATTCTACAAACCCTAATTGGTTATTAGTTAGCACGGAAGCTTGATTAAAAAAATTTCTGAAAAAGATAAAAAAGACTGGCAAAATTTTATAAATAAAAATGATAAAGTTGAGGACAAAGACAGCTTTTTAAAAAAAAATTCTAACAAAATAGATCATATGGAAATAGATTTACATGGTTATTCTTTAGACGAGGCTAATAAAAAGATATTTGAATTCATAAATGAATGCTATGCAAAAAATATTAAATCAATTAACGTTATAACAGGCAAAGGCTTAAGGTCTAAAAATTATGAGGATCCTTATTCTTCCTCAGATTTTGGAATGTTAAAAAATTCTATTCCAAATTATATAAGAAATAACCCAGAATTAATGAGTAAAATTAAATCTATTAACTTTGATGAAGTTGTGTCAAAAAACAAGGGCAACTTTAATATTTATTTAAAAAAAAACTAATTTTATGAAAAAATTTAATCCTAGAATTAAAGCAAGAATAAGAAAGAGTAAAATAGATATTAAAAAAAAACTTTTTGTAGTAACTGAGAAAGCTAAAGTTGTTCAAAATCAAACTAATATAAAAACAAATATAAAAAACTTCTTTGACTGGGTAAAGGGCGCCGAGCTTGTAGAATTAGAGAAATGTGATATTTCCGAAGATCCAGTTAGACCAGAACTAGATAATATATTTAGAACTAATTATGGTCGAAAAATATTTGGAGTAAAATTCAAAGACGAAATTCATGCTGTAATGTGTTTTGCATTTACAGATGAAATTCCTAAATCTGTTGAAGAACTTGATTTATTTAGTCAAGATGCATTTCTAAAAAATGTTCAAAGGGATCCCGAAAAAGTTGGAAGAATAGCAATTGCCTATACAGTTTGGTCCAAAAAAAAGGGTGGGGGAAAACTAATTGTAAAAGAGGTTTATAAAATGATCAAAAAATCAAATCATCTTAATAGATTAGTTACTTTATCTCCCTTAACTGATATGGCTAGAAAATTTCATCTAAGAAATGGTGCAGTTGAATTACAAGTTAATGAAACTACTCAAAATTTCGAATATAAAGTTATAAAATAAATTTTGATAAATCTGTATCTTTTACTAATTCACCTAAATTCTTTTTAATATAGTCAGAGTCTACAATAATTTTCTCACCCGATCTATCAGTGGCAGTAAAACTAATTTCGTCTAAAACTTTTTCTATAATAGTATGAAGTCTTCTCGCTCCTATATTTTCTACAGTTGAATTTACCTCTGTAGCAATATTTGCGATGGCATCAATTCCATCATCAGAAAATTCCAAGTCTACATTTTCTGTTTTAAGTAATGCTTTGTATTGTTTTATTAAACTGTTGTCTGGTTCTCTTAAAATTTTCTTAAAATCTTCACTCGTCAAAGCTTCAAGCTCTACTCTGATTGGCAAACGACCCTGTAATTCAGGTAAAAGATCTGAAGGTTTTGCTAGTTGGAATGCACCTGAGGCAATAAAAAGTATATGGTCGGTCTTAATTGGCCCGTACTTAGTACTCACAGTTGTTCCCTCAATTAATGGCAGTAGATCTCTTTGAACTCCTTCTCTAGACACGTCTCCTCCAACTCTATCAGTTCTAGCTGATATTTTGTCAATCTCATCAAGAAATACGATACCGTTATTTTCAGTAGAATTTTTTGCAGATTTAATAATCTTATCTTGTTCAATTAATTTATCAGACTCCTCATTTATTAAAATTTCATGAGACTCTTTAACGGTCATTTTTTTCTTTTTTGCTTTATTTCCTATACCTTTACCAAGCATCTCACCAATATTTATCATTCCAACATTTGCCCCTGGCATCCCAGGTATTTCAAATGATGGCATGGTATTTGCTTCGTTCACCGCAATTTCTATTTCATTATCGTCTAAGTCACCATTTCTTAATCTTTTTCTGAAGCTTTCTCTTGTTGC
>CACHWQ010000008.1 GCA_902583645.1 uncultured Pelagibacteraceae bacterium
TTATTATCTTTTGCAGCTGTTTCATAACTAAAGTTATCACCTACTAAAGCTCCAGCTAATAACTCTACCATCATAGCGATACCTGATCCTTTGTAACCACCGAAAGGTAAAAGAACTCCTCCATCAGCAATCTCAGCCGGATCTGTAGTTTCTTTTCCCTCTTTACTCAATCCTGTACCTAACGGAACTTTATGACCTTCTCTTTTAGCAACTTGCACTTCACCCATTGCCATTGATGCAGTTGCCATATCATAAACAACTGGTGTCATCCCAGGTCTTGGCCAAGCAAATGAAATTGGGTTCGTACCAAATAAAGGTTTTTTCGCTCCTGCGGGAGCTACAGCAGGTTTATACGATGTACATGCAAAAGCAACCAAACCTTGTTCAGCAATCATTTCTGTTTCAGGCCACATGGCTGCCATGTGATGCGAATTAGTTATAGCAAGTACAGCTACTCCATTTTCTTTTGCTGCAGCAATTAGATCTGGAATACTTTTATTTAGTACCATAGGAGCTAAACAATTTTTACCATCAACTTTTATCACACTTGATGATATTTTTTTGATTTCAGGTCTACCCTTCCCATTAATCTTTCCACTTTTTAAACCTGATACATAAGCAGGAAGTCTAAACAATCCATGAGACATTGATCCATCTCTTTCTGCATTTGTAATTAAAGTACTTAGAATTTTTGCGTTTTCATCATCACAACCATTGGCTTTAAGTGTGTTAAAGGCAAGATCGTATATTTGGTCTAATGAAAGTGCAACTGTGGACATATATTTTTAGTTGTATCACTATTTATATTCTTTACTAGATGATAATTTAATAAAATCTTAACAAAACTTAAATATAAGAAATAAAAGGAGTAAAATGTTTTTAAAAAAATACTTAAAATGGATCAGTACATTCCTTGTATTAACCGGAATATTACTTACAAACTTAAATATCTACCCCATTAATATTTACTTTCATGGATTAGGAGTTGTTGGATGGACTGTCGCTGGATTTATTAGCAAAGATAAGGCAATTCTTACAAACTTTGGATTACAAATTCCATTGTTTGTAATTGGTATTTACAAGATTATTTTTTAAATGAAGAATATATTGTTCGTGTGCACAGGTAATTCAGCAAGAAGTATTATTGCTGAAAGTATAATAAATAACGAGTATGACGATATGTATAAAGGTTTTAGTGCTGGGAGTAATCCAACAGGAAAAATAAATGAAGATGTGAAAAATTATTTATTATCAAAACATTATGATCTTTCAAATTGTAGATCTAAAAATTTTAGTGAATTTATCAATAGTCAAATTAAAATGGATTATATTGTTACAGTTTGTAATAATGCCAATAACGAAGTCTGTCCTATTTGGCCTAATAAAGACCAGATAATTCATTGGGATATAGAGGATCCTGTTAAATTACTTAATGAAACAAATGACTTAAATAAAAAAGACGAAATAATTGAAAAAGTTTACAATAATATTCATAAAAGAATAAGGGAACTAATAAATGAAAAATAAAAGTCGTTATTTTCTTGCTGAACTATTAGGCAGTTGTTTTTTAGTAATGATTATTGTTGGCTCAGGTTTAATGGCAGAAAACTTAACTGATGATGTTGCGGTAATGTTAATTGCAAACACTATAGCAACAGGAGCAGGTTTATTTGTACTAATTACAGTTTTTGCTGATGTATCAGGGGCTCACTTTAATCCATTTGTAAGTATCGCAATGGCAATAACAGGTAAATTAAAAAAGAAACTTCTAGCCTACTATATCATTGCTCAATTGATTGGTTGCTTGATTGGAGTTGGTTTAGCCAATTTCTTTTTTGAAAATGAAATTTATGAATTGTCTACTAAATCAAGAGATGGAATTTACATATTCACATCTGAGGTAATAGCAACATTAGGACTTATAGTGATAATTTTTGGTTCAATGAAGTCAGGTAAAATTGCTGTTGCTGCTAGCGTTGGTCTTTATATTACTGCTGGTTATTGGTTTACTTCATCTACTTCTTTTGCAAATCCAGCTGTTGCAATTGCTAGAACATTTACAGAGTCTTTTACAGGTATTAGTTATTTAAACACTCCTTATTATATCTTAGCTGAGCTTATAGGAATGTTAATTGCTGTATTAATTGTTAAAAAATTATTTTTAGAGAAAAATTGAAAGATATAAAACTTACCAATCAAATAAGTTTGATTAATAAAAAATTTAAAAAAAAAGAATTCTATCATTATCTTAAAACTTCTAATCTTTCATTGGTAATACCAAAAATTAAAAACAAATATATAGTAGTTTCTCAAAAAAGAATTCCAATTAATAAAATTAATTACGAGTTTCCTTCTGGCATAGTGGAAAAAAAG
The DNA here is from genome assembly GCA_902583645.1 of uncultured Pelagibacteraceae bacterium. Taxonomy (GTDB): domain Bacteria; phylum Pseudomonadota; class Alphaproteobacteria; order Pelagibacterales; family Pelagibacteraceae; genus Pelagibacter. The sequence goes on from CACHWQ010000008.1 coordinate 2,374, forward strand.
GAAACAACTCTGCAATCAGCATATAAGGAATTAAGAGAAGAAACAGGATATAGATCAAGATCAAAATTAAGTAAAATTATAACTTTTTATACTGAACCTGGACGACTAACTACTAAAATTACTGGTTATTACACAGAAGACTTAATTAAAATTTCGAAACCAGAACAAGGTATTAGAATTCATCTTTTTAATCAAAGAGACATATTTAAATTAATATTAAATCAAAAATTCAATAATAGTTCTCATATAGCAATGTTTTTTTATTTAATAACAGGTCTTAAAAACTATAAACTATAGGTTGTATCAAAATATCTTTTTTTTTTAAGAATTATATGATTAAATTAAATATCAAACAATTCGGAGGCGGTAATGAGAAAAAAACTAAAAAAAAATGAGAAGAAAAAAACAAAAATTTTAAAAGCAATTGATAGATTGAAAAATAAAATTACGGCAAAAGAAAAAAAATTGTCAAAAGTTAATATTAAAATTGCTGGTTTAGAAAAAAAGGTTGCTGAAAAAAAAGCAAAAAAACTTGCTAAAAAAGCAGAGCAGTCTCCTGCATCTATAAATAATTAATATCAAATAAATTGTCTTCCTCCCTTCTTAATTTAAAAGAAGGGAGAAAGTAGTTAATTAACAAAATTTAAATAGGGGAATAAATAATGAATATTTAAATTTCGTAAGTTATCTTAAAAAGATTAAGTTACAGAAATATTTACTTATTATTAAAGTTTAATTAACTTTGGTTTATTTTGAATTATTTGAATAAATTACTCTTGGCTCTAAAAATAATTCTCTAGCAAGAGCTTTAAATCTTTTAGTAACTTGTTTTGAGATTATTTCTTGATGTTGTGATGGAATTTTCAAAAATACAGCATTACCTCTTTTATACAATTTAAACTCTTCAAGAAATATCGTAGATATCGAGGTCAATGATTGTGAAAATCTCAATGCAGCTCCCACTTGTTTACTTGAAAAAATTTCATTATTATTTAAAAAAGTTAGGTACTCCATTTTTGGATTATATTTGATACTGCAATAGCGCCAATAACATGACAAAGCTAATTGTATTCTTTCTTTGTGTGTCAGTCTAAGTAACGGAGTGTTTATCGTTTCTTGAAATACTAATTCAGCTTTTTGAAATGCTCCTAATCCCCAATCCATATGGCTTAATACACATGCTAGATATAATAATTTCTTATTAAAATGTTCATTGCCTTCAAAAACTGGCTGAATAAAATCATAATATTTTTTATAGTTCGATCCTAGATCACCTCTTTTTTTTGCAACATTCTCAAGTGCTTTGTAAAAGATTTCAGATTCTTTTACATCTTTAAAATAGTCAATTGATAAAGAACCTTCACGCAAACCACTTATAGAACAAATTATATTTCTTGGATTTGTAACTCTCATAATTTCATCAAGTATAATGCAACTATAGGGTAAATATGGTGTTCTAGATTTTGAAATATACTCAACTGTTTTAAGTTTAGATTTATTAAAAGATGAAATTTTTTCAACAAACTTAGATAAAACATTGTTATCAATACTATATTGATGAATTATATGTACCGGATGATTATTTTGAAAAAGATGTAACTTAAATAATGCACGCCAAGTACCTCCAACTAAATATAAATTATTAAACTTCTTTTTTGAGAGCCATTTTTCATCTCTTAATAATTTTTTAATATATTTTGCTAAATTTCTTTTTTTAACTATGGGATTATTTAATAATCTTAAAACGCCAACGGGTAATGAGGTTGTATTGGTTACTATATTGTTTTCAACTCGGGCTAACTCCAAACTACCACCCCCAAGATCAGCAACTAATCCATCAACATTTTCAAAACCTATTTTTACTCCCTCAGCTGAGCATGTAGCTTCTTCTTCGCCTGATAATATATTAATCTTAGTTTTAAAAAGTTTTTCAACTTCATCAATAAAAGGTTTTGTATCAGTTGCTTCTCTTATAACTGCTGTTGCAATAATCTTTAGATTTGTGATTTTTGAAATATTTAAAATTTCAGAAAATCTTTTTAAAACTTTTAAAGCATATTCAGTACCAGATCTGTGAAGTTTTTTCGATTTATCTAAATTTTTTCCAAGTTCACAAACAGCTTTTTCATTAAAAAAAGGCACACGAGAAGAACTGAAATCTTCATAAATTAGCATTCTTATAGAGTTTGATCCAATGTCTATTATAGCTAATTTTGCCTGTTTTAATTTTAAACTATTTTTGCTTTTAATTACTTCCACTTTTAATCAATCTTAAGTGCAGTTGTTTAGGCTGCATTTTTAATTTAGCCTTGCCTCTTCCAGATAAGCTCGGATTATTCATAAAATATTCATGAGCTGAAAAGGAATCGTTATTACTATATTTAATTTTTTTATAATTACCATCAGCATTGAGCTCCCAGCTCTGATTAGTATCAAGATAATTTGCTAACATTATTTGATCTAAAATTTGCTCATGAACGGTTTCATTTTCAATTGGCACTAGAAGTTCTACTCTTCTATTCAAATTTCTCGGCATTAAATCAGCTGAAGAAATATATACTTTTGCATTTCTATCAGGCATTTTTTTTGTACCGTTACTAAAGCAGTAAATTCTAGAATGCTCTAAAAATCTTCCTATGATGCTTTTTACCACTATGTTTTCTGATCTATTTTTAACTCCTGGTCTTAAACAACAAACACCTCTCACAAATAAATGAATTTTTACACCAGCATTTGAAGCTTCATAAAATTTATCAATAATTTCTGGATCTACTAATGAATTCATTTTTGCCCAAATAGCTGCAAATTTTCCATTTTTAGAATTTCTAATTTCAGCATCAATATTTTTATTTAACGTTTGCCTCATATTAATTGGCGAAATAGAAATTTTATTAAGATTTTTTGGTTTAGCGTATCCAGTTACATAATTAAAAAATTTCTCAACATCAGAGGCCATTTTTTTATCACAACTAAATAAAGATAAATCAGTGTAAATTTTAGCATTTACTGGATGATAATTGCCGGTTCCTAAATGAAAATAAGTTTGTATTTTTCCTTGTTCTCTTCTTAAAACTAATGATGATTTTGCATGGGTTTTATATTTAGCAAAACCATAAACAATTTGGACACCTACTTTTTCTAAACTTCTTGATAGTTGAATATTAGCTTCCTCATCAAATCTAGCTTTAATTTCAATTAAAGCGGTAACTGTTTTTCCGTTTTCTGCAGCTGTTATTAAAGCTTTAACAATTGGTGAGTCTAGAGTTGTTCTATATAAAGTTTGTTTAATAGCTATAACTTTTTTATCATTTGCTGCTTGGTTTAAAAATTCAATTACTGAGTCAAATGTTTCAAAAGGATGATGAACAACTAAATCTTTCTTTTTAATAGTTTCAAAAAAATTATCATTATATTCTTTTAATCTTTCAACTTCTCTAGGGGTAAAATGCTTAAATCTTAATTTTGGATTTTTTACTTTACATATTTGATCTATATCTTGAATTCCAACAAGGCCAGATACATCATAAATATAGTCAGGATTTATATCTAATTTATTAGTTATAAATCTTACCAATTCTTTATCGCTATTTTCAAGAACCTCTAAACGAACAATATCACCAGTTCTACGTCTTTTTAAAGCCAATTCAAAAGATCTAACTAAATCTTCTGCTTCCTCTTGAATCTCTACATCGCTGTCTCTTATTACTCTAAAAATCATTTTCTTTTCTAAATCATGATCTGGAAAAATTTCATTAGCAAAAAAACTTATTACGTCATCTAGAATAACAAACTTCTTATGATTTTTTGAAGACTCTATTTCAATAAATCTAGATAATGCTTTTGGTATTACAATTATTGAGTTTAAAATCCTTTTTTTTATTTTTTTTTCTTAACTTCATTACAATTGCTCTTCCTTGATTGATTATAAATGGAAATGGGTGTGCAGGATCAATTGCTGATGGTGTTAATAAAGGGTAAATCTCTTCTTTAAATATTTCTAGAAGTTTTTTTTTATCCTTAGTATTTAAATTAACTGGTTTAACTAAACTGATATTATTTTTTTTTAATTCCATAATCAGTTTAATAAAAATTTTATTCTGTTTTTTTAATAAATTCTTAGTTTCAAGCACTACTTCATCCATTTGCTCTTCAGGTGTCAAACCATCAGAACTTAATGATTCAACTTCTTGTTTTATTTGACTATATAACCCAGCAACACGGACCATAAAAAATTCATCTAGATTAGACCCAGCAATTGATAAAAACTTTACTCTTTCATAAAGAGGATTTTCGATATTTTGCGCCTCTAAAAGTACTCTGTCGTTGAATTTTAACCAAGAAAGCTCTCTATTAATATATTTAGATTTTAGCTCTTCTTTATGTTGTTTTTTTAAAGCAGTCATATATTTAGATTTTATGTATCAATTATACGTCATGAGACACGCAAAATCTAGTTGGGATGATTTAAGTATTAATGATTTTGATAGACCACTTAGTAAAAGAGGCAAGAAAAATGCAAAAATGATTTGTGAATTTTTTGTTAAAAAAAAATTTAAATTTGATTATGCATTAATTTCATCATCAAAAAGAACAAAAAAAACTTTTCAAATTTTATCCAAGAAAATTAATAAGCCAAAAAAAGTTAATTTTTCAAAAGATTTATATTTAGTTGATGAGAATGCAATTACAAAAAAAATTAAAGAAATATCCAGTGAATATAAATCGATTTTGATTATAAACCATGAACCATCAGTGAAAAATTTAGTACGAAATCTTACAAAAAATCATAATACGAATAATTTTAAACTAATGAATTATAAATTCCCAACAGCAGCATTTGCAAAAATTGAGTTTGATATTAAATCCTGGAATGAAATTGAGAAAAAAGGAGTTTTAAAAGAATTTATAAGACCCAAAGATCTTCAAGATTCTAAAGAATAACCAGCTGATCTCACTGTTCTAATTAAAGGTTTTGTATTTTGTATGTTAATTGCTTGTCTTAATCTTCTAATATGAACATCTACTGTTCTAGACTCAACATATATATCTTCCCCCCAAACATTATTTAGAAGTTGTTCTCTTGAATAAACTCTTTTTGGATTTTTGATAAAAAAATCTAAGAGTTTAAATTCAGTTGGACCCAAAGTAATTTCTTTATCTTTTCTATAAACTCTTTTTGTAATCCGATCTATTTTTAAATCAGTAAATTCTACAATGTCTGATGATGATTGAGGTTTAGATCTTCTCAATAAAGATTTTATTCTAGCATTCAATTCTTTTTGACTAAAAGGTTTAGTTACATAATCATCTGCACCTGTATCAAATGCTTTTAATTTGTCTTCTTCCTCCCCTTTTGCAGTTAACATAATGACGGGAATATCATTAAACTTATTATCTTTTTTTAAGTTTTTACAAATTTCAACACCAGATAATTCTGGTAACATCCAATCCATTAATATTAAATCTGGCTGTTTTGATTTTATTTGTTTAAGAGCATCTTCTCCATTTTCTGAATGACTGACTTTATAACCTTCTTTTTCAAGATTGTACTTTAACAAACTAACAATTGATGCTTCATCTTCAGCTATGAAAACATGAGCTGACATAAATCATTTTTCTCCTGTTACAATTGGCTCGGTGCCCTTTGGTCTGTCACCTTCTAAATATTCACCTTTAACTAAGTAATAAATTTGTTCTGCAACATTTGTAGTATGATCACCAATACGCTCAACGTTTTTGGTCACAAACAACAAGTGAGTTCCATCCTCTAAATTTTTTTCATTGTCTTTAAGATATTTTATAACATCTTGCATACAAAGATTTGTTAGATCATCTATTTGCTCATCACCTTCCCAAACATTTACTGCTATTGGCGCAGATCTTTCTAGATAAGCGTCTAATGTTGATTTTAATTGTTTTTGAACATTGGTAGATACTCTATTTAGTGAATCTACCAAATTCTTTGGAAGATTTTCATTAAGCAAAAGTGTTCTCTTGGATATATTTTTTGCTAAATCACCTATTCTTTCTAAATCTGAAGACATTTTCAAAGCCGTTACTGTCTCCCTTAAATCAATTGCCATAGGTTGTCTTAAAGCAATTAAATTTACAACTTGTTGTTCAATCAAGGCTTCATATTTATCTATTTTTTCATCATCTTGAATTACATTTTCAGCAATATCACTATTTCTTGTTGTAATGGCTTGAATTGCTTTACCTAAAGCATCCTCACATGCACTTCCCATCTTAACTATATTAGCATTCAGATTTTTTAGTTCTTCTTCGTAAGATTTAACTGTATGTGGTGCTTCAGACATTATCCAAACCTCCCTGTTATATAATCTTGCGTTTTTTTTATTATCAGGATTCTTAAATATTTTATCAGTAGATCCATGTTCAATCAATTGTCCTAAATGAAAAAAACCTGTATTTTGAGAAACACGTGCTGCTTGAGCCATAGAATGAGTTACAATTATTATTGTGTGCTCTTTTTTTAACTCGTCAATCAATTCTTCAATTTGCGCTGTTGCTATAGGATCTAATGCTGAACAAGGCTCATCCATTAATATAACTTCTGGTCTTACAGAAATCGCTCTAGCAATACAAAGTCTTTGCTGTTGTCCTCCAGATAATCCAGTTCCAGGTTCATGTAATCTATCTTTTACTTCTTCCCATAGTGCAGCCTTTTTCAAACTAGTTTCAACAATTTCATCCATTTCTTGTTTTGATTGAGCCATACCATGAATTGTTGGACCGTAAGATACATTTTCATATAAAGTTTTTGGAAAAGGATTAGGTTTTTGAAAAACCATACCAATTTTTTCTCTTAGTCTTACTACATCACAACTTTTATCATTGATATTAAAGTCATTAATTAAAATTTCTCCTTTAACACTACAAATATCAATTACATCATTCATTCTATTAAGACATCTTAGGAAAGTTGATTTACCACAACCAGATGGACCAATTAATGCTGTTACTTGATTTTCATCAATATCTAAACTTATATTAAAGAGCGCTTGTTTTTTTCCATAAAAAACATCAACATCTTTTGCTTTAATCTTTATCATTTTAACTCCATTTTTTTTTCAAACTTATGTCTAATTATTTGGGCAAATAAATTCATTGTTATTAAAAAACCAAGTAAGACCATTATACACGCCGAGACTTTTTCTACAAATCCCCTTTCAGCACTTTCAGCCCAAATATAAATTTGAACTGGTAAACTTGCAGCAGGATCCATAGGTGATCCAGGTATCGTGTTAACAAAAGCAACCATTCCAATTAAAATGAGGGGTGCGGTTTCTCCTAAAGCTTGAGCTAAACCAATTATTGTTCCTGATAACGTACCAGGCATAGAAAGAGGAACTGTATGATGCATTGTGGTTTGCATTCGACTTGCTCCCATAGCAAGTGCTGCCTCTCTTATACTTGGTGGAACCGCTTTTAATGATGCTCTAGCAGCTATAATTATTGTTGGTAAGGTCATTAAGGACAAAGTGATACCTCCAACTAATGGTGTAGATCTTGGTAATTGAAATATAGCCAATAAAACTCCTAACCCTAATAGACCAAAAACTATAGATGGAACTGCTGCTAAGTTATTTATATTTACTTCAATAAAATCAGTAAATCTATTTTTAGGGGCAAATTCTTCAAGATAGATTGCAGCTAGAACCGCAACAGGAAAAGCTATCATTAAACAAACAAGTATAGAAAAAATTGAGCCCATAAATGAACTAGCTATACCAGCTAGTTCAGCTTCTCTTGAGTCTGCATTTGTAAAAAAACTAATATTAAATTTACTTTCAACCTTACCATTTACAACAAGTTGATCAAAAATTTTTAATTGATAATCGCTTACTCTTCTTTGGTCTTCAGGTAAATCTCTTGGATAATTTCCTTTAAAGACTTGGTCTAAATCATCTGAAGCAGTTAGATAAACTTCTTTTGTTTTTCCTATTAAATTAGGGTCATTTAAAAGCTCATTTTTAATTTCTTTTTCGAAGAAATAAGACACCATTCTCTTCAATTCATTTTCTTGATCCTCATTGGCATTTAGATCTAAATCAGCCATTGATTTTAATGCTATATCGTAATAATCGGCATCTTGTATATCTTCTTTAGAAGGGTTTTGTTCTAACATCATTAGTTCGGGATCAAAAGTTACTGGAACAATGAGCCAAGTTTTTTGAAAAGCTGAATAGCCAGTTGAAAAAATTTTGAAAATAAAAATTGTTAAAAATAAAAGTGCCATAAAAATTGCACTTTGACCGTATAAGCGAAATCTCTGCTCAGCCTTGTATCTTTTATTTAATAATTGTTCTTTATTTTTATTCATATTTCTCTCTATATTTTTTAACAACTCTTAAGGCCACAATGTTTAAACAAAGCGTTACTAAAAATAATGACATACCTAAAGCAAAAGCAGCTTGCGTTTTTGGGTCACCAAAAGCTTGGTCACCAATTAGAATAACTACAATTTGAGCTGTAATTGTTGAAGTAGATTCTAATGGATTTAAAGTTAAATTAGCAGCTAAACCAGAGGCCATAACAACTATCATTGTTTCTCCAATAGCTCTTGAAACACCAAGCAAAATAGATCCAACTATCCCCGGCAATGCTGCAGGAAAAATAACTCTCTTGATTGTTTCTGATTTAGTTGCTCCCATAGCATAACTTCCATCTCTTAAACTTTGAGGTACACTTGTAATTACATCGTCACTTAAACTTGAAATAAATGGTATGATCATAATGCCCATTACCCCTCCTGCTGCTAAAGCACTTTCAGCTGAAACTTCGAGACCCATTGAGGTTCCTAATTCTTTTAAAAATGGGCCAACAGTTAGGGCAGCAAAAAAACCATAAACAACTGTTGGTATACCAGCTAAAATTTCAATTAATGGTTTTGCATATTGTCTAACTTTAGCTGATGCATATTCAGCTAAATAAATTCCACTCATTAATCCAATTGGTATAGCAACACACATAGCAATAAATGCAATAAAAAAAGTACCTGCAAAAATAGGAACTGCTCCAAAAGTATCTGAATACATTGTCGGATCTAAAGCCTCAGAAGAATCTCTAACAAAAGCTTTTGCTGGATACCAGTGAGTTCCAAAGACAAAATCAAATAATGGAATTACTTTAAAAAAATCTATAGTTTGAAATATAAGTGAGAAAACTATTCCAACAGTAGTTAATATTGCAGCTAAAGAAGCTGTAAATAAAACTGCGTTCAAAAATTTTTCAACTGGTTCTCTTGTTCTAGAATTAGATGAAATTCTTTTATACGCATAAGCAACAGAGGCAATAATTGCAGATAATACTATAACAACTTTTGAACTTTGTGCTATTGATCGAAGACTTAAATATTTTTCAGCAGAAGCATCAATGAAAGGTGTAATTTCTCCGGTGAATTGACCTCGAGATAATGCTTTTGTCTTTTCGTATATTAAATTTAATTCATCATCAAGATAACCTTGATTTGAATAATCACTTAATATTAATAGTTTTACAATTGTGGGCTCAAAAATTGCCCATAAAGAAAAAATTATAAAGGCTGGTATTGCACACCAAATTGCAAGATAATAACCATAAAATTGTGGTAATGCAGTTAATCTTTTTTTTGTAGATTGAATTGTATATGCTTTTTTGCGTCCAAAATAATAACTTGTGAAACCTAGAAGAACAATAAATATAAATAATATTAAGTTCAAAGAATCTCCTTTATTGAGGACTGTACTCTTAATTTAAAAAAAAGGGGTCTAAAAAAGACCCCCTTTTTTAATCATTTGTTAACTGAGGAATAATTAATTACCCATAGCAACTAGTTTGGTAGCATTAGTTCTAGTTGTTTTATACAACTTAGAGTCTAATGGCACTAAACCAATGTCTGCTAGGTAACCACCTTTTCCAATAGCTTTCTTCGTTGTGAATTCTTTCACAAACTCATGTAAACCTGGAATTACTCCAACGTGAGCTTTTTTCACGTAGAAGAATAAAGGTCTAGCAACAGCATAACTGTAGTCTTGAATAGACTTCAATGATGGTTGTCCACCATCAATACTTGCTGCTTGCAATTTATCTTTTGCAGCTAAGAAATAACTGAAACCAAAGAAACCAAACATATCTTTATCTTGAGTTAACTTTTGGATGATTAAACTATCATTTTCTCCAACTTCAATAGCAGCACCATCTTCTCTGTAAAGTTTTTGAGGTTTTTTGTATTTTTTATTTCCAGCTTCAAAACCAGCTTTATAAAGAGCTTTAGCTTCTTTGGTCATACCTTTTTTCATAACTAAAGAATTCCAAGCATCTCTAGTTCCTGATGTTCCTGGTGGGATCATCACTGAAATTTTTTGTTTTGGTAAGCTAGGGTCAATTTGGTCCCAAGTTTTATAAATATTTGGAACTAATTTACCGTCAACAACTGTATGAGCAGCTAGTGCTAAATACAAATGTTCTTTAGTAAAGTTTACTGGTTTTGCATCTTTGCTGTAAGCTAATGTAATACCATCGTTACCAATTACGATCTCAACGATTTCATTTACACCATTTTTCTTACAAAGAGCTTTTTCTTTATCTTTCATAGCTCTTGATGCATTTGTAATATCAGGATGTTGTTCACCTACACCAGCACAGAATAGTTTAGCTCCACCACCAGTACCAGTAGATTCGATTACAGGAGTTTTAAATCCTGAACCACCAAATCTTTCAGCAACAACTGTTGCGTAAGGGAATACCGTAGAAGAACCAACTATCTTAATTTGATCTCTTGCTTGAGCAACAGTTGCTATTGATAAAGCAACTAATGAAGCAATTACTATAGTTAGTTTTTTCATTATCTTTAATCCTTTCTTTATTTTTAATTTAAAAGATTGCTGACAAGTATAAATTTATTGAATCTTTAATATTACAGAATTGTTACACTTTTGTTAAAAAGGTAACTTTTTAGTTGTATTTTTTTGATATAATTATCTGATCAATATCACTTTCTAGGCCACCAATACATGAAACAGGGTTTACCTGTTCATTAAGAGCTAGTTCATTGCTTGGACGTAAAGTTATTTCTAGTTTTACTAAGTTTACTAATTCTTCTCTAATTTCTTCATCATATCTCCAGCTTGGCCATGAACTTGGGGTTGAAAATATAGAGGTTAAATAACTTGTAGCCATAGTATATCTGTAATTACTCAAATTTTCATTCCTCAATAAAAAATCTCTTACAGAATTAAAAATATTTTTACATCTAAAAGAATCTGAAAAATAATTTTCCTTCTTGAGATTTTCATTCATAGGAACAGAAACAATTAAATCAATTGAATTTTTAGAATACGAGGTAACTACGTCTGTATAAAATTCATCTTCAGTAACTTCTAAATGATCTTTTATAGAAGGATATGAGGTTTTTAAATCTGCTTCTAATCTAAAAATTCCAATATCAAAAACTGTAAGTTGCTGATTTCTTAATAATGTTGTGATATCTTTAGAAAAAACACTTGTTGTTATAGAACTTAACAAAAAAGCAAAAATCAAAATATTTTTGAATATTTTAACCATATAAAAAATTAATTAAAAGATTAACATTAATCAAGTAAAGAATTGTTAAAAAAACCTTCTAAAACTATTACAATATAATACTTTTTAAATTTAAGTTTTCGCTGGTAAATAAATTTGAATTTCAGTTCCTTGGTTTTCCTCACTTAGAATCTCATAGTGTCCACGATGTTGAGTAACTATATGTTTAACAATAGCTAATCCTAAACCAGTTCCACCAACCTTATTACTTTGTTCAAGATCTACTCTAAAAAATCTTTCTGTAATTCTAGAAATATATCTTTGAGGAATGCCAACACCTTCGTCTTTAACACTGATCATAAAATTTTTTTCTAACAATTTACCATCACTAATTTCACTTGATATAAAAATAGACTTATTTTCCTTTGAATACTTAATTGCATTATCTAAAAGATTAGAAAAAACAGTTTGTAATTTTTTTTCATCTCCAATAACAATTGTTGGATTTGTGAGAGATAAATTAATATTTAATTTCTTTTTTTTTAAAACAATCTCAAAATTACTGATGATTGTTTTGAAAAGATCATTTATATTAACTAAAGAGTTTGGCCTTATGTGTTCTTCTAATTCAATTCTTGTGAGTATTAAAAGATCATTAATTAAATTTTCCATTCTATTTGATTGATCAGTCATTATTTTCATAAATTTTTTTTTTGCTTTATCGTCTTCTGCCGCTGGACCTTCAATAGTTTCTAAAGATCCTTTGATAGCCATCAAGGGTGTTCTTAATTCATGGCTTACATTGGCGACAAAATCAGTTTTAAATTTTTTGTGCTTTTGTAATTTCAGTAAAGTCTTTTAAAAATAACACAACAGAATCTGGTTCAGTAAATAAATGAGTTGGACCAGGAATAATATAAATTTTATAAAATTGATATGATGGCAAGCCTATTTCAATATCAATATTTTTTGTTTTATTTTCAACTATAGCTTTTTCAATATTTTCTATTAATTCTGGTTTTCGAATTACAGATGATATGTTTTTATCAATTAAACTACTACCAAATCTTTTTAATGCACTTGGATTAGCATATTTAATTATGTTAAATTTATTTAATGCAAAAAACTGATCCTCAAGCTCATCGATAATTACTCTTTTTGTTTTTTCTTCTCTTTTGTTAATTATTGTGGCGGTATTTATTGGTTTGTTTTTTTTTTTGATTAAGTAGATATAGAAGATAAATTATAACAACTATAAGTAGAATGACGAAATATTCCATAAATTTAGATAGGTTAATTTTGCATCATTACACTTTTTAATGCAAACAAATTAAGAAAAATTAGCTAACGATTTGGTGAAATATTATTAAAAAATATTTTTGCTGTTTCTTCCCATGTGAATTTTTTTGCAAATTCAAGACAATCATTTCGATCAACTTTTAAAGCTTTATAAGCTGAAACTTTAAGATCATTATCTAGACAATCTATTTTGGAGCCTTCAAAAATATCTTTAGGACCTGGAACGGGATACGCAGCAACAGGCGTACCGCAATTTAAAGCCTCAGTAACTACAATTCCAAATGTATCTGTTTTACTAGGGAATACAAAAACATCAGAAGATGCAAAATATGATGCAAGTACACCATTTGTTTTTTCTCCTAAAAATATATCTCTAGGGAATTCTTCTTTTAATTTTTTTAAATCGGGTCCTTTTCCTATTATTATTTTTGTACCTTCTAAATCACATTCTAAAAAAGCTCTTATATTTTTCTCAACAGCAACTCTTCCAACATAAATCCAAATTGGTCTTTTGTGGGGTAAATTAATTTTTTGAGGTTTTTTAAAAGCTCCGTGATTTCCTCCTCTGGTCCAAGTAATCATTTTATTATTATCTATACCTATATCGATTAATTCTTTTCTCATAGATTCTGTTGTTACTAAAATTCTCTCAGCCTTATTATGAAAGTTTGCTAAGAATTTTTCAGCCCATTTTGCAGGTATAATTGGAAAGTATAGTTTAAGATATTTATCAAACCTTGTATGAAAACTCGTAGTAAATTTTAGATTATTTTTTAAACAATATCTTCTTGCCATAATCCCAATGGGACCTTCGGTAGCGATATGAATTGCATCAGGTTTGATTTTCTTTATTAAACTACCAACTCTTGGCCATACATTTATAGATAACCTTATTTCATTATATTTAGGCATCGGAAAGGTTAAAAATAAATTTGGAGTAATATATTCTATAGTATGACCTTGTTCTTTTAAGATATTACCTGTTTCATGCAAGGTTCTTACGACACCATTTACTTGTGGAAAATATGCATCTGTAGCAATTAAAATTTTCATTAACTATGAAGCTTTTTTTAAGTCTTCAGTTTTAATAGGTTTAATTATATCTTTAGTGTCTAAATATTGTTCTCTTATTTTATCCCAATATAATATTTCAAAACTACCATCATAATTTTCAGCTAATGCAGTACAAGATTCAACCCAGTCTCCACAATTTAAATAATTGACACCATTAAAATCTCTATCCTCAGCATGATGGATGTGACCACAAATTATTCCATCAAACTTTTTTCTTTTTGCATAATCTGAAACTGTTTTTTCATATTCACCAATATATTTGACTGCGTTTTTGACTTTATACTTTAAAAATTTTGCAAGGGACCAATATTCTTTTCCTCTCAACCTTCTAAAAAAGTTAATTATTACATTAAATTGTAACAATAAATTATATGCTATTGATCCAATTTTAGATAACCATTTAGCATGTTTCATTACTCCATCCCAAGCATCACCATGGACAACAACATATTTTTTTCCATTATTTGTTTCATGAATTACTCTATTTAACATATGAATATCACCAAAATGCATTGGAATAAATTTCCTTAACATCTCGTCATGATTACCCATTATGTAGAACACTTTAGTCCCATGTCTTGCTTTTCTTAAAATTTTTTGGATTACATCATTATGTTCTTGAGGCCAAAAAAAACTTTTTTGCATTGCCCAGATATCAATAATGTCTCCTACAAGATAAAGATTTTCAGATCTTGAATTTTTAAAAAACTCTAAAATTTTATTCGCCTGACAACCTTTGGTACCTAAATGCAAATCAGAAATAAATATACTCTTATATTTTAATATATTAGGCATTTAAAAATCTTTTTTTTAACACAACTGTAACACGAATCATGTAATTCTTATCTCATTCAAATGTTACAAATTTGTTAAAAATTATTTAAGAAATAATTATGTTATATTGTTTAATTTATAATCTAAACTCTTCTTCAGGAAGAAAATCACAATTCATAAATAGAGTTTTATCTAAGTTAAAAGAAAATAATTCTGTAGACTACTTTGAGACAAAAACAACAAATCAAGCTAAAGAAATTTTTAGAAATTTTAATCAAAAAAAATACGATCGACTAATAATAGCTGGTGGCGATGGATCGGTATCTTTTGCAATTAATGAACTAATTAAAAATGATTTTAACTTTAAACACGATTTTGCCATAGGTTATATACCCGCTGGTACAGCAAATTTACTTCAAGCTGAATTATCAATGAATAAAAAAGTTGATGATATAGTTAATGTATTGATTTCAAACAATTATAAAACCTCTAATCTTGTAAAAATTAACGAAAGTTATTTCTTTTTAATGGCTGGTATAGGATGGGATGCAAAAATTGTTCATTCAATTAATTCAAAAATTAAAAAGATTCTTGGTAAAATTATATTCGGCATCAAGGGTTTTCAGTATTTCTTATTTATGAATAATAAAAAATTAAATGTTACTTTTGATGGACAATTTTATCAAGCAGACTGGATATTATCCTCAAATACCAAATATTACGCTGGCCATCATAAAATAAATAAAACAAATATTTTTGAAGATAAATTAGTTACTTATATATTTAAGGATTTGACTAGAATCAATTTATTATATTCCATATTTTTAATAATCCTTAATGGCGACTTAAGTAAAAACAAAAATGTTATTACTACTTATTCTCAAAATATCACTATTGAAGGAAATGATTTAATACCTGTTCAAATTGACGGGGATAATTTTGGTTCATATAAAAAAATTCATTTAAATCAGTCAAATAAAAAAATGAATTTTCTTGTAAAATAATTATTCGATTATATCTGATTTATTTATTAATTTTTAGATATAATATTTAATATATCCTTACCATCTATCTTTACTGGATTATTGCCTAATCTTAACAAATTTATACCTTTTAAAACATCCTCAGAACTTTTAATTATATCTATATTAAACTTTGTTAAATCATCCTCTAAATTTGCTTTTTTTTTTATTAAAGAAATTTTAGAATTGAAACTATTAATGTCCTGAACATCAAATAAATTAAATATTAAATCAAATCTTTTTTTTAAATCAAAAGAAGTTACGGATTTATCTAAATTATCGAAGTTAAATTTAAAAAATTTCTCAAAAAATAAGCTAACTGCATGTCCGTGACTAATATTAAATAGAGATGTAAATGGATAAGATGCAGCATGTGGGGCAGTAGTTTTAGATATGCTAATTGCTTTACCTGCTAGATTTGAAGCAATACTCATCTCTGTTGCATTTTTCATGTTTGGATCGTTAATAAAAGATATAAAACTGTTAACAGAAACTCTTAAAGACTTTGAAGCATATTCAACGCTTTTATCGTTAGATTTTTTTGACACTAAAGACTCTAAGGCTTGAGCTATAGCATCAAAGCCTGATGATGCTTTTATTTTGTTTGGCGCAGATATTAAAAATTCAGGAATTAGGAAAAAATGATCTGGAATTAATAATTCACTTTCAAAAGAGTGTTTAATTCCATTAACATAAATAACTGCATTAGAAGTCACTTCCGCACCAGAGCCTGCTGTTGTAGGTACAACTGCTAATTTTGTATATTTATTTTTAAACGGATAAGTGTAATTTACAATTAACTCAGCAAGATCGGGTCTAATTTCAACTACATTAGCTATTTTAGCGTAATCGATTACAGCACCTCCACCAATAGCCAAAAATAAATCAGGTTTAAAATTTTTGATATCTTTAATAATTTCAATCAACTCTTCAAGAATTGGAATTTCTGATTTTTTATAAAATAACTTTATCTCCTTGTTAACAATATTTTTAAGTAGATTTTCAGCACCAGAATTAACAAAAGATTTTTTGCCACATAAAACAAAAATTTTTTTAAAACTTTTGTCGTTTATGTATTTTAAGATATCTTCACTTGAATTAATCATTTTTTCATAAATTGATTCTTTATTTTAATCAAATTGTCTGGTCTAGGTAGTTTTTTAATTTTACTATTAGTTACTTTAACCTCAAAAAAAGCAGGTCCATTTATTTTAATAAAATTGTTAGTTATTTTTAATAAATTTTGCTTATTTTTAATTGAATAAAATTTTTTAAAACCTAAACTTTTAGATAGTTTTTCAAAATCTATATTGTTAGCATTAGTGCTTTGTCCGCCTACAGAGTCATGTGAGTTGTTATTTAATAAAATATATTTAAAATTTTTATTGGCAAAATTACCAGCTGTCATAATCGAGCCTAAATGCATTAAAAATGAACCATCGCCATCTATACAAAAAGTTTTATTTTTAGAGGCTAATGAATAGCCCAAAGCAACCGATGAAGTATGACCCATGCCACCAACCATATAGAAATCTTTACTTTTGTTTAAATTAAATTTTTTTCTCAAGTACATTAATTCTCTTGAATTATATCCAGTACTAGAAATGACTTTTGATTTAGATGGAATTTCTTTAATTAAAGTTTTGAGAAAATATTCTTTGTCTAAACTATAAAAGTCTTTTTTAAAGCTTGATTTACTATTTTTGTGAAGAGTGCCCTGTTCAATTAAACAAGCGACTATGGATTGATTTTTTTTTGCATATTTAATTTGCTTATCAAATTTTTTAATATCTTTATTTGATCTTAAAATGGTATATTTAATATTTAATAGTTTTAAAATCTCTCTAGTAATTTTACCTTTTACATTATGCTGCGGTTCATCTTTAACTCTTGGTGAACCTCTCCACCCTATAATTAATATTAAAGGAATTGAGTATACTTTCTTATGAGCTATGGATATTAACGGATTTAAAGCATTAGAAAGTCCTGAATTTTGCATGTAGATGCATGGAATTTTTTTTGTTGAAAGATAATGACCTATTGCAATTGAAACTGCGGAGCCTTCGCTAGTTGCAATAATATGATTTCTTTGATTTTTTAAATAAGAAGATAATTCTTTTAAAACACTATCAGGTACACCAGTAAAAAAATTAGTGTTATTTTTTTTTAATAAGTTAATTAAAGTATTAACTTTAATCATTTTTTATAAGATTAATTATTTTTTTTATTGGAATTATTTTTTTATCCGCTTCAAGTGCTCTACTATTTTTTAATATAGTTCTGGCTGTATTTTGCATGGCTGGATAAGCTGACCTTAGTAATTGATTTGCGTAAATTACTAGTTTAAATCCATTTTTAATTAAATCTTTTTCATAAACTTTAGAATAAGTGGATGGAACCGAAACTAAAGGTATAAAATTTTTACTTTTCCTAAATTCCCTTGCAAAAGAAAAAATTTCTGCAGGGGTTTTTTCTTTACTATGAATTAAAATAGCATCAGCTCCTACTTTAGAATAAATTTCAGCTCGGTGTAAGGCATCTTTAAGTCCTTTGCCAACTATAAAACTTTCAATTCTAGCTATAACCATAAAATCCTGTGACTGTCTTGTATTACATACTTTTTTAATTTTATTTGCAAATAATTTTGGTTTATCTTGCTTAGTGCCTGTCTGATTTTTAAATAATGAATTTTTTTTAAGACCAATTTTATCTTCCATAATTATTGCAGACACGCCAGATCGCTCTAAAGATCTTACTAAAAAAGGTAAATGTTCTATCAAACCACCATTATCTGCATCAAAAACTATTGGTTTAGTCGTAACATCCATCAAATCATTTAAAGATGAAATACGAGCTGAAAAAGATAATGATGAATTATCAGGAAGACCTTTGGTTGCTGAGTCAGTCAAGCTTGAAGACCACATTCCATCAAATTCTAAGATTTTTTTTATTTTTAATTATATTTGTTTTCTCAATAATTAGACCTGTTAGTGAATTGTGTGATTCCAGAATACGCACAATATCTTTAGAGTTCATTAATCTTTTTAATCTAGAAACACGGTTTTCAGGAGATGTAATGATATTAGACATCTCTTTTTTAATTAAGGTTGATGAAATATTTTTAGTATATTTTGGTTCTATAAGTTTTCCTGACCATTTTTTAAGTGCTTTAATTACTCTCTCTCTAGTTTTTTTTTGAACACCTTTTTTCCAATCGTCTCCATGAACTACAAAATTTGGTTTTATTAAATTAAGGTTTTCAACATAATCAAGTGTATTTTGTGGAATTACTTTTTTTACGAATTTAATATTTTCAACGACTACTTTTCTTTTTTCAAAGTTAAGATAAGGAATGTTTTTATAACTGGCTATAGCTTTATCTGTTAAAAGTCCCACATAAACGTCACCATATAAACTCGCTGTCTTTAATATATTGATGTGCCCTTTATGTAAAATATCAGCAGATAAACCAACATAAACTATTTTTTTTTTCATAATTAATTCTCACTATATAATTTTTATACATAAAAGCGCTAATATTTTCATTTAATTAATTTATTAATTTTATTTAACAATTGTTTTGATAAATCTTTTATGGATTTATCAAAATTATTTACTATTATAATGTCAGGGTTTTTAGGATATTCAGGCTTAATATTTATACCAACTAAGTTTTTTTTTATTTTATTTTGATATAATTTTTTTTTCTTTTTTGATTTTATTATTGTTTTCACATTACTTTTTATGAAAATCTCTACATAATTTTTAATATTTTTTTTATTCCACATCCTAGGTTTATCCATCATAGCTACAGTCGCAAAAATCAAATTTATATTTTGGTTGGTAATAAATTTTGCTAATTTACAATATTTTTCTGAAAGTATTTCTCTTTCTTTTAGAGAGTATCCTTTAAAGTTGAATATTCTTCTTAAATCATCACCACTTATTAGTAAGGTTGGTCCATACAACTTAATTAAATTTTTATGAATTGATTTAGCTAAAGTAGTTTTTCCTGAACCAGAAAGACCTGTTAACCAAAATAAAATTCCTTTTTTTTTATCCATTGTTCACTAAAAAATAAATATTTAATTTATACAATACTTTTTTTAATTATTAATATTTAATTACTTGATAATATATTTTATATCTATCCTATAAATATAATTAAAATCAATGTAAAACTGAAATATCTCAAATATGTTACTTATAATTAAATAGATTTGTGAAGTTAAACATTATAAATATAAAATTCTTCTGATAAAAATATTAATATGGAAATAAAAAAAAGATTAGTTTCATTTTTACGGTCAGGCCTTAGATGGAAATTAATAAAATTATCCAAAATAATTAAAATAAACTTATATCCTAAAAAATTTAATTTAAGTATTTATTCCCATAAAATTATTTTCAATTTCATATTTAACGAAAAATCTAAAAAAATTAAAAAAATTATTTCACAAAATATAATTGAACAACAAAAATATTCTAAAAAAAATTTAAAATTTCTTGTTTCACCGCCTGGAAGTGGAAGTACATTTGTAAGATGTATGCTAAGTAGTTATTTTGAAATTTATTATGGTATTGGTAATGGAATACCTAAGTACAATAATATAACTAATGAATGGATGTTCAGCGGATCACCAATTCTAAGTTCAGATTTGTTTAACTCAATAATAATTGATGAGTCTTTAAATAAAAATAATACAAATAAGTATTTTTCTAAGAAAGAATTTTACAAAAATGCTATATTTTTTACTAGGTATCCTTACAAAAATTCAAAAATTGATTTGCACAATTTTAATAATTCAAAATTTATTGTTCTTTTTAGAGAACCGTATGATTGGATGATTTCACAGTACACAAGGTATGAAAAAAAAAAATATGTTGATAAAAAAAAAGTAAATGTGATTATGATCAAAGAATCTTTAAATTACCTTAAAGGATATTATGATTTTTGGATAAAATATTCAAAGCTAAATAAAAAAAAAGTTTTATTCATTGATTACAAAATTCTTACAACAAAAAGTAATAAAGCTTTTTTTGAAATATGTAAGTTTATCAATTATAAGATTTCAAATAAGGAATTAATTAACAACTGTGTAAAATATAATTCAAAAAAATATAGTTTAAAATTAATTAAAGCTAAATTTGAAGGAACCAGATTTTCAAATCCAAATGAAAGAAACAAAATAAAGACTAAGATTTCTAAACATTTGAATAAAGAAATTAATAATTTAAATTTTGAAAAAATTTATAATGATCTTTTAAAAAAAGTTGTGATTTAAAGGTTTATTAATAATTATTTTTTAAAAGTAATAATAAATTAAAACTAACTTACACGACCATATACATCTTGATATCTTACAATATCGCTTTCCTTTAAAATTGAGCCAACCTGAACTTCAACAATTTTAACAGGTTTTTTTCCCGGATTTTGAACTCTGTGGATTGCTTCTAATGGAATGAATATATGTTCACCTGGTTTTTTAACAATTATATCTTTGTTAAGAGTTATTTTAGCATTTCCTTGTGTCACTAACCAATGTTCAGCTCGGTGATGGTGTTTTTGCAAACTTAAAATGCCTTTTGGTTTTACATATAACTCTTTAATTAAAAACCCTTTTCCCTCAAATAGATTTGTATATCTGCCCCATGGACGGTAATACACATTTTTTTTCTTAATATATTTGTTTTTATTTTTGTCATACATTTTCAGAATTTCTTTCCAACTACCAAGATCTGACCAAGGAATATTTAGTTTGATAGCATTAGTTTGTTTAGTTTTTTCTAGAATTGCATAATCAAAAGATTTAGCAGTCGCTTTTATAAATGAAGCTTTATTTAAGTAATAAGTGTTTCCCTTATATTTTGCTTTATTAACTGCATTTAAACAATTTCTGTAAATTTTGGGCTGATATTTTTTAAAGTTATTAATAATAGAATCTTTTCGAAGATAAAACATACCAGAATTCCAATAGCCTTTATTCTTTATAATTTGTTTAGCTTTAGCTTCTTTTGGTTTTTCAATAAATCTAGTTACTTCGTTATTTTTTGTTAAAAAATAACCAAATTCACTAGAGGGCATTTTGGGTTTAATACCAAAAATAAAGATATTATTTTGAGTAAGTTTCTTTTGATTTTTTTTGATAGCTTTATTAAATATTCCGATCTTCTCTATTAAATGGTCTGCAGCTAAAAACATTAGAGGCTGTTGGGTAGGAATATCTTTTATTAACGCTGCACTTAATATTGCTGGTGCAGTGTTTCTTTTTGTGGGCTCTAAAACAATCTTAAATTGTCTGAATTTATGTTTTTTGAGATGTTGTTTAACTTGTTTTAAGTATTTAGAATTAGTGCTGATAATTGGATAATCGTAAATTGATGATTTTATTCTTTCAAGCGTTTTGCCTAACAAAGTCCAGTTTCCAAAATCAATAAATTGTTTAGCCTGATGTTTTTTTTGTTTAGGCCAAAGTCTCGTTCCGGAGCCCCCACATAGAATAACAGGTCTTATTTTCATTAAATATCTGCGTATGTCCTAACTTCTTCTTTTGCTCCCGGGTGTGTAGGTGCGCCAAGATAAGCGGGTCCAACGGTCTGAGCATACTTCCACAGTGTTCCATTACCAAAATTAATTTTCTTAGGTTTCCATTTTTTTCGTCTTTTTGCTAATTCTTTTTTAGACAAACGAACATTTATTGTTCCTTTCTTTGCATCTAGATCAATAATATCTCCATTTCTTAATAGAGCTATTGGTCCTCCAACTGATGCTTCTGGCCCAACATGCCCAATACAAAATCCTCTTGTTGCTCCTGAAAATCTTCCATCTGTAATTAGTGCAACTTTTTCACCCTTCCCTTGTCCGTATATTGCTCCTGTGGTTTGAAGCATTTCTCTCATACCTGGACCACCTTTAGGACCTTCGTATCTAATTATAATGATATCACCATCTTTATACTTTTTATTTTTAACAGCTTTGTAAGCGGCTTCTTCTGTATCAAAACATCTTGCCTTACCAGTAAATTGTAATCTTTTTAAACCAGCTACTTTAACAATAGCTCCATCAGGTGCTAAATTTCCTTTTAAACCAACTACACCACCATCTGGAGATAATGGTTGATTATATGACCTCATAACTTTTTGATTTTTATTAAACTTAACATTTTTTAAATTCTGTCTCATAGTTTTACCTGTAACAGTCATGCAATCACCATGGATATATCCACCATCTAAAAGTGTTTTTAAAAGCATGGGAACACCACCAGCTTTCCACATATCTTTTGCTACATACTTTCCACCAGGTTTAAGATCTGCAAGATAAGGTGTTTTTTTGAATATTCTTGCAACATCCATTAAATCAAACTTAATTCCAGCTTCATTTGCAAGTGCTGGTAAATGTAGTGCTGCGTTTGTAGACCCGCCTGTTGCAGCAACAATAGTGGCTGCATTTTCTAAAGATTTTTTTGTAACAATATCTCTTGGTCTAATTTTCTTTTCTAATAAATTCATTACTGCTTTGCCGCTTTTTAATGCATAAGAATCTCTTTGAGTATAAGGTGCAGGTGTTCCAGCAGAATATGGTAAAGCTAATCCAATTGCTTCAGATACACAGGCCATAGTGTTGGCCGTAAATTGACCCCCACATGCTCCTGCACTTGGACAGGCTTTTAATTCTAATTTTCTTAAAGCATGGGCTGACATTTTGCCTGCAGAAAATTTACCAACACCTTCGAATACATCGACAACAGTTACGTCTTTGCCATTAAATCTTCCTGGTAGAATAGATCCACCATAAATAAAAACACTTGGAACATTTAATCGAACCATAGCCATCATCAAACCTGGTAATGATTTATCGCAACCAGCTACACCAACCAAAGCATCATAACAATGTCCTCTAACTGTTAATTCAGTAGAATCTGCAATTACATCTCTTGAAATCAATGATGATTTCATACCTTCGTGACCCATTGCTATACCATCTGTTACAGTAATAGTGCAAAATTCTCTTGGTGTTCCACCTGCTTGATGGACACCTTTTTTAACAGATTGTGCTTGTCTCATAAGCGCAATATTACATGGAGCAGCCTCGTTCCACGTTGAAACTACACCCACAAATGGTTTCGCGACATCTTTTTCAGTAAGATCCATTGCATAGTAAAAGGATCGTTGTGGTGCTTTATCAGGACCTAATGAGGTATGTCTGCTTGGTAATTTTTTTTTATTAAATTTTGGCATTATAAGTTTTTTACTGTAACTGATAATTTTTTTATATCATTTTCTAAATTATTATAATTACTTTTTTCTTGGTCAACAATATGTTTTGGAGCACGCTTTACAAAGTCTTTATTCTTTAATCTTGAAGAAATTTTATCCATTTCAGCTTGATATTTAGTCTGTTTACTTAAAAGATTTTCTTTAATCAGATTTAAATCAACATTTTGCTCAAAATAAAGTTTAAAAACACTTCCTTTTATAACTAAAGAAGCAGATGGCTTATTTTGATCTTTATCGGTGAAATTTGTTATCCTTCCAAGTCTTTTTATTACTGTATTATTCTTTACAAAGAAGGACTTGTTTTTATTACTAATACCGCTAAGCGAAATATCGACATATGAGCCAGGACTTATACTAAGTTCATTCTTAAATGACCTAATTTCAGTAATAAAATCAATAATATTTTCAACATCAGCAAATTTTTCTTTTTTAGGCTTGCCAGAAACCCAATTAGAATACATCAAGTAATCTTTATTTGAGTTGTCTAACTTGTTTTTAAGCCATATCTCCTCAGTAATAAAAGGTATGAATGGGTGTAATAAAACTAAAATTTCTTTAAATATATAACTAGCAATTTCTTTAGTTTCTTTGATATTTTTTTTGTTATTTGAATTTAAAATTGTTTTACTTAACTCTAAGTACCAATCGCAATAGGAATGCCATACAAACTGGTATACATTCCTAGCTGCTTCATCAAATCGATAGCCTTTTATGTTATTTTCAACAATAAATTTTGTTTGAACTAATTCAGAATATATCCACTTATTAATATTAATTTTAGCTTTGGGTGATTTTTTAGAATTTTTAATATCACATTTATTATGAATTAAAAAATTGTTTACATTCCATAATTTGTTAAGAAAATTTCTATTACCTTTTACTCTATCTTCAGAAAGTTTAACATCTCTTCCCGGTGACGCCATTGATAAAAGTGTAAATCTTAATGCATCGGCACTATATTTCTCAATTAGCTCTAAAGGATCAATAACATTACCTTTTGATTTTGACATTTTTTGACCCTTTTCATCCCTAACTAAAGCATGAACATAAATATCTTTAAAGGGTTCTTTTTTAATAAACTCCATTCCAAACATGATCATTCTAGCAACCCAAAAGAAAATAATATCAAAACCAGTAACTAATACAGATGTTGGATAAAATTTCTTAAGATATGGATCTTTAGAATTCCAACCTAATGTAGCAAATGGCCATAAACCAGATGAAAACCAAGTATCTAAAACATCAGGATCTCTTTTTAATTTAACATCTTTTTTATAAAATTTCTTTGCATTTTGTTTTGCCTCTTTTTCATTAAGTGCAACAAAGATTTTTTTATCAGGACCATACCATGCTGGTATTTGATGACCCCACCAAAGTTGTCTTGAAATACACCATGGTTCAATATTATTCATCCACTGAAAATATGTTTTTGACCAATTTTCAGGAAAGAAATTTGTTTTTTTTGATTTAACTATTTTCTTTGCTTTTACAGAAAGTTTTTTTGCATCAGCAAACCATTGTTCTGTTAAATATGGTTCAATTACAGAATTAGATCTATCACCATATGGAACTTTATTTTTAATACTTTCTTCTTTGACAAATAAATTAAGATTTTTTAAATCTTCAATTATTAGTTTTCTTGCATCAAATCTATCTTGGCCTTGATACTTTTCAGGACAATTATTATTAATTTTGCCATCTTCAGTAAAAATGTTTATTATTTGAAGTTTGTTTCTTTGACCAACATCATAGTCATTAAAATCATGTGCTGGTGTAATTTTAACAGCACCGGTTCCTTGTTCTGGATCAGCATAATTATCAAATATAATTTTAATTTTTCTACCTACCAAAGGTAAAAATACATCTTTATTTTTATACTTTTTATATCTTTTATCTTTAGGATTAACAGCTACTGCCGTGTCACCAAGCATTGTCTCAGGTCGAGTTGTTGCTATTGTTATAAATTCGTTAGTGCCATGAAGTGGGTATTTAATATAGTATAATTTCGAATTTACTTCTCTTTGATCAACTTCCAGATCAGAAATAGCAGTTTTTAAAACAGTATCCCAATTTACAAGTTTTTTAGATTTATAAATAATCTTCTTTTTATAAAGCTCTACGAATACCCTTAAAACACTATTTGATAGATTTTTGTCCATAGTGAATGCGTTTCTAGACCAATCACAAGAACAACCAAGTTTTTTAAGTTGATTTAAAATTATATCTCCATATTGACTTTTCCATTCCCACACTTTTTGGATGAATTTATCTCTACCAAGATCGTTTTTATTTATACCGTCATTTTCTAACTTTTTTTCTACTAATGCTTGGGTAGCTATTCCAGCATGGTCAGTTCCTGGTTGCCATAAGGTTTCAAAATTATTCATTCTATGATACCTGGTTAAAAGATCTTGAATTGAATTATTTAAAGCATGACCCATATGTAAACTTCCAGTTACATTTGGTGGTGGTATTACAATTGAAAATTTTTTTTTGTTTTTTTTAGGCTTAAATAATTCGTTTTTTACCCAATATGAATAAATACGATTTTCTACTTCTGTATGATTATATTTATCTGAACTCATATGCCTTTTTAGTTTATAAATTAATCACCTGAATAAACAATAATCAATTTTTAGTGGAAATTTATAGACTAATTCTTAAAAACAATTATATAAACATGTATTAAATTGATTTATTATCCTTTTAAACGGTAACGTGGCGGAATGGTTACGCAGAGGATTGCAAATCCTTGTATCCCGGTTCGATTCCGGGCGTTACCTCCAAAAAAAGAGTTGTTTTAAATTTAAAAAAAAGTAAGTTTTGACTTTATATTCCTCGGTAGCTCAGTTGGTAGAGCAGTTGACTGTTAATCAATTGGTCGCAGGTTCGAGTCCTGCCCGAGGAGCCAAAACTACCCCGTTTTTGTAATACCAATTTGTGCAACTTGTAAATTTTTACTAAATTTAACTTTCTGATCTTGCGTTAATTCAGCGTATAGCTTAGTTAAGAAATTATAGTTCACTGTCATATGGTTTTCTTTTATTTTATCAGCATTAATCGCATATTCTGAAAAATCCTCGAAAAAATAGTTTATTGGAACTTTAAGATAGTTTGATAATTGAAGCAGTCTAATTGAACTTACTCCATTTGTTCCCTTTTCGTATTTTTGTATTTGCTGAAATGTAACATTAATTGCTTTTGCTACTTTTGTTTGAGTTAAGCCAAGTGCCAATCTTCTTAGCTTAAGTTTATTACCTAAGTGTTTATTAAAATTTTCTTCCATTAAGACCCCTCTTAAAAAGAAAGATTGAACTCTATCCTGAAGGTTTATGCAAGCCCTAAAATATTTTTTTTTTAGCCTATTTATTGGCTTGACAGGAGGAAAAAAAGACTAAACGTGATTTATAAATAAAGTAAACTAATTTAGACTAATTATAAAATTTGGCTTAAAAATAGCTTAGTTCTATCGCTTTTTGGATTTGCAAAAAATTCTTTGGTCTCGGCTTTTTCTACAATCATCCCCTCGTCCATAAAAATAACCTCATCAGCAACTTCTTTTGCAAAACCCATTTCGTGAGTGACAACGATCATTGTCATACCACCCTTAGCTAGATTAACCATAGCATCTAATACTTCTTTAATCATCTCAGGATCTAACGCTGAAGTAGGTTCGTCAAAAAGCATTATTTTTGGTTGCATACACAATGCTCTTGCAATAGCAGATCTTTGTTGTTGGCCGCCAGATAATTGACCTGGAAACTTATTTGCTTGATCGGCAATTTGAACTTGTTCCAATTGTTTCATTGCTAAATCTTGCGCTTCTTTTTTAGCCATTTTTTTTACCCAAATTGGTGCTAACGTACAGTTATCTAAAATAGATAAATGTGGAAATAAGTTAAATTGTTGGAAAACCATACCTACTTCTGCTCTAACTTGCTCAATATTTTTTGTATTTTCAGAAAGTTCAGTACCATCAACTACTATAGTGCCTTTTTGATGTTCCTCTAACCTATTAATACATCTTATTAGAGTTGATTTTCCAGATCCAGATGGACCACAAACTACAATTTTTTGTTTAGCTGATACGTCTAAATTTATATCTTTTAAAACTTGAAAATCTCCAAACCATTTGTTTACATTTTCAATTTTAATTATTGGTTCAGACATTTTATCTTTCAGTTTTATATTTTGCTTCTAAGTTATAACTATATTTGCTCATAGCATAGCAAATTATCCAGAAAATTATAGCTGCAAATACATACCCTTCCATAGCAAATCCTAACCATTTAGGATTTGTTTTTGCTAAAGCTAACATTCCAGCTAATTCAGCTAATCCAACAACAAAAATTAAAGGAGTATCTTTAACAAGTGCTAAAAATGTATTGCAAATTCCAGGTATTACTAATTTTAAAGCTTGAGGTAAAATTACAAAAATATGCATCTTCCAATATCCCATTCCCAAAGATTTAGCAGCATCATACTGACCTCTTGGAAGTGCTTGCAAACCACCTCTTATAACCTCAGCACAATAAGCTCCTTCGAAAAGTGTAATAGCTATAATTACTCTTACAAGTTTATCCATAAAGAAATCTTCAGGTAAAAACATAGGAAACATAACTGAGGACATAAATAAAACTGTAATAAGAGGGACCCCTCTCCAAAATTCAATGTAGCCAATTGATATATATCGTATCATTGGGAGACTTGATCGCCTACCTAACGCTAAAACCATTCCTAGAGGAAAACAGAAAATTAAACAGAAAAAAGAAACAATAAATGTTAAAGATAGACCTCCCCATGCACCTGTTTCGACCCAAACCAATCCGAAAGAACCGCCAGAAATTAAGTAGTATATTACCAAAAAAGCAATTATTGGATAAATAATTACATAATATAATGCTAAATATTTTTTTAAATTATTTCTTAAGAAAAAACCAAAAAATCCTAGAGCAATTACAAGAATAAATGCTAAGTTAATTCTCCAATGTAAATCATTAGGATACATTCC
The DNA here is from genome assembly GCA_902583645.1 of uncultured Pelagibacteraceae bacterium. Lineage (GTDB taxonomy): Bacteria > Pseudomonadota > Alphaproteobacteria > Pelagibacterales > Pelagibacteraceae > Pelagibacter. The sequence goes on from CACHWQ010000008.1 coordinate 31,354, forward strand.
ATACATAAATCTTCTTAACCAAACTTTAACATAAGTCCAACAAGCACCTGTACCTGTACAAGCTTCCTTTGAATCACCAGAAATATTTGCATCAAATATCATCCAGCTCAAAGATGGAGGCGTGGCTTTAATAAGTGCAAAAATTATTAGCAAGGTTAATATTGAATTAAAGTTATTCGTATTAATATTTTTATTAATTAAATCTAAACTTTTTATTCCAGAATATTCTGTCCTTATAAAATTTAGCCCTATAAAACCAATTATTAGTGGTAGAAAAATACTTAAAATATTTGGTAAAAAAGCAGTAATGTTTATTTTTAAAAAAGCATTTAAAGTTACATCTAAAATACTAATAGAAAATAGGAAAAGACCTAAATAAAGAAAATAATAAAAGTTTTGTTTATTAGATTTAATTAATTGTAGACTACTCATTATTTTTCCTTGATTTCAATTTTTTTGTTATACCAATTCATTATTGCAGCAATTGCTAAACTTATAGATAGATAAGTAAGCATTGTTATCGATACTATTTCGATTGCCTTTCCAGTCTGCATTAATGCAGTGCCAGCAAAAACTAAAACTAGATCAGGATATGCTATGGCAGCTGCTAAAGATGAATTTTTTGTTAAATTAAGATATTGATTGGTAGTTGGTGGAATTATAATTCTTAAAGCTTGTGGCATAACAACTAATTTTAATATTTGATTAGGTGTTAAACCTACAGATGCTGCGGCTTCTTTTTGGCCTTTGCTAATACCCTGAATACCTGCCCTAACACACTCTGCTACAAAAGTAGATGTATATAAGGATAAAGCTAAAACCAAAGCTATTAACTCTGGCGGTAGTCCTATACCGCCCTCATAAATATAAGAAGTTTTTGATAACTTTTTCAATACTGGAATTCCAAAATCTAAAGTGACTCCACCTATTAAAAAAGTTAATCCCGGAATAATAAATATTAATCCTAATGAAATTAAAAAAACTGGTATTTGTTTACCTTGATTATCTTGAACTTTTTTTGCATATGTAGTTATTAAAATGATACTTATTACTACTGCTAAAATTGAGTATAAAAAAATATCAAGATTATTCCAAATAAATGCAGGAATATAATATCCTTTGATTGTCATATATGTAACGCCAAACCATGGTTCTGCCTTTTCAGGAAGGGGCAATGCTCTAAGGGCGGCATAATACCAAAAAAATATTTGTAACAATAAAGGGATATTTCTAAAAAATTCAACATACCAAGCAGCAGAATTTCTTATAAGGAAATTAGAGGATAATCTTGCTACACCAATTACTACACCTAAAATTGTACAAAAAATAATACTTATAAAAGATACAAGCAAGGTATTTAGTAGTCCAACTAAATAGGCTCGTGCGTATGAATGTGAACCACTATATTCAATAAGAGAAAATTGTACATCAAACGAAGATTCTTGATTTAAAAAACCAAAACCAAAATCAATACCTCTATTATCCATATTGATTTGTGCATTGAATGTAAAAAAACCAAATATACCTAATACAAATAGAACAGTGATTATCTGAGGCAGAATTTTTTTGATTTTGTTGTTCATTAGATCGCGAATATAAAAAAAAGGGCTAGAAAAATCTAGCCCTTTTTAAGTATTTAAATCAAGAATTATCTTGCTGGTGGTACGTATAATATTCCACCTTTAGTCCAAAGTTGATTTGGACCTCTGTCAGGTAAGATACCTGGATCAGCAATATTTCTCTTATAGCTTTCTCCGTAGTTTCCTACTTGCTTAATAATTCTTAAGCTCCAGTCATTATCTAGACCAAAAGCTGCACCTAATTCACCTTCTGCTCCAACAAGTCTTTTGATTGCCGGGTTATCTGAAGTTTTCATAGAGTCAGCATTTGAAGAAGTAATTCCATACTCTTCAGCTTCGATCATAGTGTTTAATGACCAACGAACAATGTCTTCCCAAACAGCATCACCTTGTCTTACAACTGGTCCTAAAGGCTCTTTAGAAATAGTTTCTGGTAATACCATGTGTTCATCTGGATTTTTCATTTTTGTTCTTTGAGCTGCTAATCCTGATTTATCAGTTGTGTAAGTATCACATCTACCTGCATCATAAGCAGCAACAACTTCATCAGCTTTTTCAAAAGCTACAGGCTCGTACGAAATTCCTCTTGAATTAAAGAAGTCTCTCATATTAAGCTCAGTTGTTGTACCTATATTTGTACAAGCAGAAATACCGTTTTTGAATTGGTTAACTGAAGTTATGCCAGAGTTTTTTCTTACCATGAAACCTTGTCCATCGTAAAAATTTACTCCAACGAAAGTAAGACCAATATCAGCATCTCTTGAAAGTGTCCAAGTCGTGTTTCTAGATAATATATCTATTTCACCAGATGTAAGAGCTGTAAATCTTTCTTTAGCACTTAGTGGAGTAAATTTTACTTTATTTGCATCACCAAGAACTGCAGCAGCAACTGCTCTACAAACGTCAACGTCAACACCAGTCCAATTTCCTGACGCATCAGCGTTAGAAAATCCTGGAAGACCTTGAGAAACACCACATCTTACAAAACCCTTCTTTTGAGTGTTTTTAAGTGTCTTTGACTTTTTAGCCATTGCTTCAGTTGTAAATGCAAAAAGCACTGCAACCATAGCAATGAAAGAAGTCAATTTTTTTATAACATTAAACATATTCTTCCTCTTGTTTTAAGTTTATTTGTTAACAAATAATTCAAAAAATATTTTGAATTTATAATAGTTAATCACGATATAAATAACTCATCAATAAGAAAAATGTCTTATTTATTCAAAAAAATATAGAATAAAACTCATTATGATACATAAATACGATCAATAAATCAGAATGATAGCAATTTTTTGAATTCTAAGTGATGTCTAAACCTTGTGTATTTTAAGACATTTTTTTTGGCTAAGATTCTTTTATCACTTAGTTGATTATAATTTAAATCGTTTAAAATTTTGTTTAATGAATTTTTTATATTTGTTTTGAATAAAAATCCACCTGAACCATTGCCTAAAAACTCTTTAGGTCCATTAGGGCAATCAGAGGATACAATTAATAAATTTGACAAGGCAGCTTCAACGATAACAAAACCAACTTCCTCCCATAAAGATGCTAAAATAAAAATAGAGGCTTTTTTCATAAAATAAAAAGGATTATCAACATGTCCAAGAAGAAATATTCTATCATTTAAATTTAAATCATTTATTAAATTTTTTAACATCTTTTTGTCTTCTCCATCTCCAAGAATTAAAAAATCATAATCTAAATTTTTTTTTAAAAATAAACTTAATTCATTTATCAAATACTCATAATTTTTTTGTCTAGTTAATCTACCAACAGATAAGATAAATTTTTTTTTAGTTGGTATATTATATTTAATATTTTTTTTATTTATAAAATCTTGAATATTAATTATAGCATCAGGTAAAAATTTTAATTTAGAATTATCAAATAATTTGGAATTAATTAGTTTTTCTTTAAGTTCTTCTGTAGGGCACGTTGTCAAAAAGATTTTTTTTGATGTAATTTTCCAAAAAAATTTTCTTAGAATATTTAATTTTGGAAATCCAGAAATTCTTAAAATTATTTTACAATTAAAATTAAAAATTAAATTCAAAAATAGAGGTAAAGAAGTAATTAAATGTGCTATGAAAAAAGAATTTTTTTCCTTTTTCAAAAGGTTAAGTAATGGAAAGAAGGAAATTAAAAAAATAAATACATACGCTAGTCTACTTTTTATGTATCCAGAGGATGGAATAAATTTTGCAATATTTGGGTAAAAATTTATAACCTCAATGTTGTTTTTTTTAATTAAATCTAAATGAGGATTCCATTCACCAAATACATTTATAATTTTTACATTAAAATTTTTTTTAGAAAACTTGTTAAAAGCTAAAGCAGAATTTAAACATGATTTAACTGTTCCAACATTGCTGATAAAAGGTGACCAATAAATTAAATTTTTCATTTTTTTCTTTGGCGCGCCCTGAAGGATTCGAACCTCCGACCCACGGTTTAGAAAACCGTTGCTCTATCCAACTGAGCTAAGGGCGCCTAGTTTTAATATATATATTTAATTTAATTTTTAAAAAGAAATTTTTTCAAAATAATTAATATTGATATTAATTCAACTCTACCGATAATCATAAACACTATTATACTTTGCTTAGCAAGTACAGATAGCTCTTCAAAGTCAAATAATGCTAAACCTGTCATTGAGGAGTTTACAGTATTCATCAAAGTTAGAATGGATAATTTAAAAGAATTTTCCATACTTAAATTAAAAATAGATAATAAAAAGGACAAGCTTATTAATGACAGAATAAAAATAACAATTGAAAAAAAATATTTATAAAAATCTGTGGTGACCATTGATTTATCTGAAAACCATAATTTATTAGTAAATACATTTTTGGGTTTTGCATTAGATATAATTTCTTTTATAGAAAACTTGAATAAAGATAATAATTTTAAAAATCTAAGACCTGAGCTAGTAGAAAAAAATGAGCCGCCTATAATTATTAATATTAAAAATATAAATGATAGGTAGTTTGGTATATTATTTAAAGAAACACCAATATTAGAAATACTACTAGTAATTGATAAAAAAATTATTGCAAAGTTCACTGATTTATCAGTTAATAAAAAAAAGAAAAAAATTAATATCAGAAAATAAATTATTAAGTAAATATCTTCTTGTATAAATTTAATTCTTTTTTTCTTATAAAGAAGATTATAGAGAAAAAATAAACTAAAAAATGATGTTAGCATTAAGATCGAAAAAACAATTATTTTAGTTTGTGAGTTAAGCAATATATCTAAATTATTTACAGGTAAAAAGCCACCTGATGATATTATACTCATTGATAAATTAAGAGATATGAATGATCTAAATTCGAATATGTTCAAAATAATAAAAATTAATAAAGTAAATATCGAGTAAATTATGAATATTTTTAATGATTGTTTAAAAATTTCTGCCGAGTTAAAAGCTAAAAAATTAGTTAAAGTTTTTTTTAAATTGTCATCAAAAATATCAATTAATAAAATTATAGAAAAAAGGAAATATAAGCCTCCAATCCACTGAGATGAAGATCTCCATAAAATTAAGCTTTCATCTAAATGTTTAATATTATTAAAGATTGAAAAACCTGTAGATGTAAACCCTGAAACCGCCTCAAAATATGAATTTAAAAAAGAAATGTTATAAATACTGAGAAAATAAGGCAATGCTATTAAAATAGGCAGAGTTACATAGCCTAAAATTACTGTAATTATTTTTGTATAAATATCTATTTTTGTATCTTTTTTTTTAAAAAAAAAACTTATAAGTGGAATAATTGATATTAATAGAGTGTAAAAATAACTATCTACATTTAAATATAAATCAAAATAATATGAGTAAAGAATATTTAAAAAGCATAAAATACTTATTAAAGTTGAAAAAAACCTAAAATAATAAAAATAAAAATTAAGCATTAAATTGAGCTTATACGAAAAATATTCTCAACTAATTGAATTTGATCATTTTTTGCAAGAAAAACCACTCTATCATCTTTTTGAAAAATAAAATTTGACCTTGGAATTATAATATCATTTCCTCTTAATATTGCTCCAATTCTTATTTCCTCTGGTAAATTTGTATTTTTTAATTCTTTATTAATTAGCTCTGAGGTCTCAATTATTTCAGCTTCTATAACCTCGTATTCGCCATTTAATATGCTATATGCTGTTTCTATAGTGCCCTTATGAACATGTTTTAAAATACTTGATACAGTGCTCATTCTAGGATCAATCAAATCATCAATCTTTAATGAAGACTGTAATAATGAATAGTTTGATTTATTTGTTAGAGCCATTGTTCTTTTGTTTTTTGAAAATTTTTCAACAAGAACACTTATCATTAAGTTGTCCTCGTCATCATTAGTTAAAGCTAAGACTGTTTCAATTTCTTCTAGATTTGCCTCGGATAAAACATCTTCCTCTAAGCCATTACCATTTATCACTATTGTATTGTTTAGTTCACTTGCTATATACTCAGCTCTATCTTTATTTTTTTCGATAATCTTAATTCTTGCAGATTCAAAAGACTCTTCTATGTTTTTGGCTAAATTAAAACCTATATTGCCTCCACCAATAATTAAGATTTTACTTGAGATTTTTTCGTTGTGCCCAAACGCAATAAGTGTTTTTGCCATTTGAGAAGAATTAATTATTACATAAGCTTTATCATCCTTTTCCATAACATCATTTTTTTTTAAAATAATAAATTTTTCATTTCGTATTACACCAAAAATATTAGCTTCAAGATTTGGGAATTTTTTAGTTAACTCATTTAACTTTATATTTTTAATTGGACAATCATTTTTAATTAATATTTCAAGTAATCTAATTTTATTATCAGCAAATGGAATATTATCTAGAGCGCCTGGAGCCTCCAATTTTCTTTGCAGTGATTTTGCTATTTCAAGTTCGGGTGAAATAATCACATCAATTGGAAGATTTTCCTTATTATATAGTTTAGAAAATTTTGGATCTAAATAGTTTTGAGATCTAATTCTAGCTATTTTTTTGGAAATGTTAAATGTGGTATAAGCAATTTGACATATTAACATATTAATCTCATCATTTCTTGTGACGGCGATTATCATGTCAGTATCAGCACCATTAGCTTTTTCTAAAATGGAAGGGTATGTTGCTTTTCCAACAATAGCATTTACATCCAAGGAGTCCTTAATTTTTTGTATATCTTCACTTGATTGATCTATAACGGTTATAGAATGATTTTGCTCACTCAATAACTTGGCTATTGTAAAGCCTACTCTTCCAGCACCACATATTATGATATTCATTAGTTTAAATCTTTTATATTCAATCCTTTAAGCTTTCGGTGTAACGCAGAACGCTCCATTCCAACAAATTTAGCCATCTTAGATATATTTCCACCAAATTTTTTAAGTTGTGAAGTTAAATATTCTTTTTCAAAATTTTCTCTTGCTTCTTTTAATGGGATGGAAAGAGATTTATAATAATTAACATTTTCAGAATTGTTAGTTTTTAATGATTCTTTAATTATATTGGAAATTTTTTCTGGATCTTGGGGCTCTAGAATTGCAATTCTCTCAATTAAATTTCTTAATTCTCTAACATTTCCAGGCCAACTATAATCAATTAGATGGTGATTTTCAGGATCTATATTAAAATATTTTAAATTATAATTTTCTGAAATTTTTTCTGAAAAATATTTTATCAATAAAGGTATATCTTGGACTCTATTACTTAGAGAATCTATATTGATTTGAAAAACATTAAGCCTATGAAATAGATCTTCCCTGAAATTTCCATTTTTAATTTCTTCAAGTATTACCTTAGATGTAGAACATAAAATTCTTACATCTACTATAATATCATGATTTCCATTGATACGCTTAAATTTCTGGTCGATTAATACTCTCAAAATTTTGGATTGTGTTTCAAGTGGTATCTCTGAAACTTCATCTATTAACAAAACCCCACCTGTTGCTTTTTCTAATGCTCCATAAGAAATAGATCCATCATTTTTTTCTTCTCCAAATAATTCTTGTTCATATTTTTTTACATCTAATAATGCACCATTTAGAATAATAAATGGTTTATTTTTTCTATTTGATGCCTTGTGAATTTTGCGTGCAATAAGTTCTTTTCCTGAACCAGTTGGGCCACAAATAAAAACTCTTGAGTCAGTAGGTGAAACTTTTTGAATTTGTTCATTAATTTTAGTTATGTTATTACTGGATCCTATTAACTCAAAAGAATGAAAAAGTTTAGTTTGTAAATAATTATTCTGTTTAAGTAGTTCATAATTTTCTGAAGCTCTTTTAACAAAATTCATTAATCTTTCTTTATCAAATGGTTTCTGAATAAATTCAAATGCCCCTGATTTTAGTGACTTAACAGCCATTTCTATGTTTGCATGACCAGATATTATAATAACAGGAATATCTTTATTTTTTTGTTTGATATGATTTAGTAGTTCTATGCCATCATTATCACCTTTATCTAGTTTGACATCTATAATTGCGACTTCAGGTAATTTTTTGTCAATCTCTTTTAAAGCCTGATTGTAGTTTGCTGCCATTCGTGTTTTATAACCTGCGTCTAAAATTAAATCGTTTAAAATATTCCTAATATCTGGATTGTCGTCAATTATCAAAATTTCTGTAGACATTAATTATAAAGGTAGTTGTATTTTTATTTCTGCTCCACTATTTTTAGGCAACAATTTTAAAGATCCATTATGATCATTAATTATCTTGTTAATTATAGGCAACCCAAGACCGGTACCACTTTTTTTTGTCGTAAAATAAGGCTTGAGCAGATCATGCAAATCATCTTTTTTAAAACCTAATCCATTATCATTTAAAATAATTTCTATATAATCATCTTTTTTGGTAATTTCTATATCAATTTTCTTTGAAAAATTAGGGTTTTTTTCAAATTTTTCATTAAGACTCTCAATTGAATTTTTAAAAAGATTTATAAACATTCTGCTGAATTGATCAGAGTCACATTTTATAAATATATTACTATTATATGATTTAACCTTAATATTTATTGAATTATCCAATTCTTTCATTAATGAAATATTATCATTAATTAATGTAATTATATTATGTAGTTTAAGAATAGGTTTGGGCATTCTTGCAAAATCAGAAAATTCATTGATGAGATTCTCTATTTGTTTAATTTGTTTATTTATAACTTTTAAATTATCATTAAAATTCTTCTTATCATCAGAATTCAAAAGGTTTGAAAATTTTGAATTTAATCTGTCTATAATCAGTTGAATTGGTGTAAGAGGGTTTTTTATCTCATGGGCTAATTTTCTTGCGACATTTTCCCATGCCTCATGTCTTTCGGAAAGTAATAACTTATCTTGCTGTGATTTAAGTTTTTCAATCATTAAATTAAAATTTTTATTAAGTGACTCAAGTTCCTTATCAGTTTGAATTTCAGGAACTTTAGTATCTAATTTACCTTTACCTATATTCATAGATGCATTTATTAAATTGTTAATTGATCTAAAAAATCTTGATGAAAATCTTATAGCTATTGAAACACTTAAAAAAAGCATAAGCGACACAACAATTAAATATATTATAATAAAAGATACCTGAATTCCTGTTCTTTTATTTTCAACTTTATAGTAAAAATTCAATGCTTCTTGTGACTCTGTTAAATATTTTGAAATATCTTCTTTTAAATATTTTACAACATATACGTAAGTATTTTTGTAATTTTGTAACTTGAGTATAGCTGCTGACTTATTCTCAAAAGCATTAATAATTTTAAGAGGTCTATTATCCTCAAGTACTAAGTCCAAAGCTTTTTTTCCAGGTGGAACAAATTTTTTTAGGTCATTCAAAGTTGACATAATTATTTTGTTTTGGTTATTGATTATATGGATTTCATCAACATCACGTAAAATTTTTTGATTTAGAAGAAATTTTCTAAAATCAATAGGATCACTTTGGTAAAAATTTCCACTCTTATTTATGTCAAAAGCAATCATAACTATATCGCTCTCAATTTTATTTCTTACATCTTGAACATAATTTTTAGCAAGTTCATATGAATTGTTTACTGCTGTTGTAATTTTTTTATCAAAATATTTTTCTAAAGCAAAAGAAAATAAAAAAAGTGAAAAAATTGAAATTAGTATTGAGGGTATAAGTGTAAATAATGCAAAAAAAGTAATATACTTTTTGTTTGATTTTGAACCTTTTACATCAATTTCATTTCTTATAGATTTTTTTATCTCAAAAAACACGAAAATAAAAAAAAATAGTAGTAAAACTATATTTCCAAATAGTAAGATTTGTAAATTTTTATCATTTAATTCAATGAAGCTTTTGTCAATAAATGTTAAAAAAGTAATAAAACCAACAAATAATGTGACAAAAAAAATTAAAATTATAAATATATTTTTTTTGATAAATTCAGTCATTGTGTAATAATTTCAATATCTTATATATATCGACATGAATAATTGTTTTATAATACTAGCCGCAGGACAAAGCAAAAGATTTAAATCTAATATCCCTAAACAATACATTTCTTTTAAAAACAAACCTATTTTTGAGCATTCATTAGATAAAATTATAAAATCTAAGCTTTTTAGACATATTATTTTAGTTACCAATAAATTAAGTTTTGTTAAAAAAAAATATCTTAGAAGAATCAAGGTAGTTAAAGGAGGAAAAGAGAGATCAGACTCCTCATTAATAGCATTGAATTGTGTTAAAAAATTTAAACCTAAAAACATTTTAATACATGACGCAGCAAGACCAAATTTCTCATTAAAATTAGTAAAAAAAATTTTATTGAGTTTAAAAAAAAATAAGGCAGTTGTTCCTTACGTTAATTCAATTGATGCAATCAAGTATAATTTTAAAAATTCTATTTATAATTTAAAAAGAGAAAATACTTTGTTAACACAAACTCCTCAAGGTTTTAAATTCGAGGATCTTTATAATTATGCTAAATTTAATACTAAAAATATCTATGATGAATCCACACTATTCATTCAAAACAATATTAAAGTTAAGTTTATTAAAGGCGAATTAAACAATTATAAAATCACTTATTTAAATGATATAAAAGGAAATTTTCACTATTACGGAATAGGTTTCGATGTTCATCGATTAGTTAAAGGGAGAAAGTTATACTTAGGTGGTATTCAAGTTAAATCTAAATTAGGTACATTAGGTCACTCTGACGGAGATCCTGTTTTACATGCTATAACAGATGCAATTCTTGGTGCTTGCGGGAAAGGCGATATAGGTCAAAAGTTTTCTGATAAAGATAAAAGATTTAAAAATATAAGATCAACAATACTTTTGAAAAGAATAATTAATGAAATTAATCAAAGTAATTTTTTTTTAAATAATCTTGATATAAATATTATTACTCAAACGCCTAAAATTTATAAATTAAAAAAGAAATTAATTAAATCAATTTGCAATATTTGTAAAATATCTGAAAATCAAATAAATATAAAAGGAAAAACTACTGAAAAGTTGGGATTGATAGGAAAAGAAAAAGCAATTGCATGTGAAGTAATAGCTTCAGTTTCCAAATATGATTAATAAATTTAATTTTTTATTTGTAACTTTATTTGGTATTGGAAAAATTAGTAAAATACCGGGCAGCATTGCATCGCTTTTTACTACAATTTTTTTATTTTTTTTATTTCAAATATTAAATATTTCACCTAACATAATTTTAATTGGAATCATTATAGTATTTTTATTATCTCTTTATTTAGTAAATATTTTTATAAAAAACATGGATAACAAAGATCCAAAAGAAGTAGTTATTGATGAATTTATTGGGCAATCAATTCCTATATGTTTATATGAAGTTGCACATGAGGGTGCTAAAGAGACAAATGAAGTTTTAACTTTCTATTTTATAATGTTTATTCTATTTAGAATTTTTGATATTACAAAACCCTACCCAGTTAATTATTATGATAAAAATTTTAAAAACAGTATTGGTGTAATTATGGATGATGTTTGTGCTGGACTTTATGTAGTTGCAGTTTTAGTTTTATATATGGTTTTTACTACATGAAAAAACTTTCAAAAAAAGTTGTTGAATTATTAAAGAAAAAAAAACTTAAAATTTCATTTGCAGAATCTTGTACAGGTGGTTTACTTGCAAGTTCAATTACCTCAGTAAGCGGATCTTCTAAAATTTTTACGTTGGGATTGGTAACTTATTCAAACCAAGCAAAAATTAAAATTCTCAGAGTTCAAAAAAGAATTATATTGAAATACGGTGCTGTAAGTAATGAAACATGCTTATCAATGGTTAAAAATTTAAGCAAAATTAGTATGAGCAATATTTCCATTTCTATAACTGGTGTTGCTGGGCCTAAAGGTGGTACAAAGAAAAAACCCGTTGGTTTAGTTTTTATAGGTATTAAAAAAGGTAATAAAACATTAATTAAAAAATATCTTTTTAAAAATAAAAATAGAAATTCAATTCAAAAAGCGACAGTAAAAAAAGCTTTAAACCTTGTTTTGAGTATTAACAAATAAATCTTCAGCTCTTTTTTGAAAAGCGTCTGCAATCCTATTAAGACCATATGTAAATGATTTAATCATTAATATATTAAGAAATTTATTTTTTAGTTCAAAATCAACTTCAAAACACACTTCAGTAATATTTTTTTTTTGGGTAAAATTCCATTTATTTTCAAGGTATTTTAAAGGACCATCAATGTTAGTAACATAGATTGTGTCATCTTTTTTATTATATCTTACATCGCTTTTGTAAGTATCTTTAAAAATTCCTTTTCCAATAGTAAGATCTGCAATAATAAAAATATTATCTCCTTTATCATTGCGTTCATATACCTTAGAGTCCATACAATAAGGAATAAAATTAGAGTATTTGTCTATATCTAAAACTAAATCTACTAAATTTTTTTTTTCAGTTTCAATTAATCTTTTGACTGATGCTTGAGGCATTTAACTTTAATCGCTGAGTTTTTAATTTTTTAAAATCTTCATCTGCATGATAAGAGGATCTTGTCAAAGGAGTTGAAGATACTAGTAAAAATCCTTTTGATTTTGCAATTTCACCAAGCTCTTTAAATTCATCAGGATGATAGTATTTTTCAAGGGGATGGTGTTTAATTGATGGTTGTAAATATTGACCAATAGTTAGAAAGTCTACTTTGGCAGAAATTAAATCATCCATAACCTGTGAAATTTCTTCCTTACTTTCACCCAAGCCTACCATTATCCCAGATTTTGTAAAAATATTTTTATTTAAATCTTTAGTTTTTTTTAAAAGTTCTAATGAAGCAAAATATCTAGCGCCCGGTCTTATCGTCCTATAAAGGCTTGGAACTGTTTCAATATTATGATTAAAAACATCTGGATTAGCGTTAACTACTTTTTTATAAGCGTTACCTTTTCTAAGAAAATCTGGAGTTAATACTTCAACCGATGTGTTGGGATTAATTTTTTTTGTAGCTAAAATAACATCATGAAAATGGTTTGATCCACCATCTGGGAGATCGTCTCGATCAACTGATGTAATAACAACATGGTTTAAATTTAACTTTTTGACAGCATTAGATATTTTATATGGCTCAAAGGGATCAAGTGGTTGTGGTTTGCCAGTGCTTACATCGCAAAACGCACATGCTCTTGTGCATGTATCACCCATTATCATAAAAGTTGCATGTCTTTTGCTCCAGCATTCGGTTATGTTTGGACAGTTTGCTTCTTGGCATACGGTAACTAATTTACTTTTGTTTATTAAGCTTTTTGTTATAAAAAATTCTTTACTATTTATTATTTTAGATTTTATCCAATGTGGTTTTCTTTTAATTGGATTAATTGGTTTATTTACTTTTTCTGGATGTCTAACTTTCATTATCACTAATTATATATGTTGTTTCTCCTTTTTTACCAAGCATCAATTTGTCTCTTATAAGCATGTCTATATAATCATAATCAAGTTTATCACTCAAAAGAGTATTTTTTAATTCAATATCTATAATTTTTTCATGCATTAGGTTTTGCTCAATTTGTAAATTATTTAAAATTTCTTTTTTTTCAAAATATGAAAACATGCCTCTTTGACCTCCAAACAAATTGATCAAAATATACAAAAAGATTACAGATAATATAATTATCTTATAATTTTTTTGTAGTTTGTATAAAATTTTCATAATTTATTCATTTTTGCTTTTTGGGCTAAATCTTCCTCTATACGAATTAACTGATTATATTTAGATACTCTTTCGGATCTAGATAAAGAGCCGGTCTTTATTTGATTTGAGTTAGTACCAACCGCCAGATCAGCAATAAAAGTATCTTCACTATCACCTGATCTGTGTGAAATAATTGTACTGTATCCTATACTTTTTGCAAATCTTATGACATCTAAGGTTTCTGACACTGTACCGATTTGATTTAATTTAATAAGAATTGAATTTGATGACTCGAATAAAAAACCTTTTTTGAGTCTCTCTAAATTCGTTACATATAAATCATCACCAACAATCTGTAATTTTTTAGAAAACTTATTAAATTTACTCCATGCCATCCAATCATTTTCAGCGAAAGGATCTTCGATTGATTTTATTTTAAATTTTTTAACTAACTTTAGATATTTACTAATCGTTTGATCTGCATTTAGATATTTGTTGGAGTGAATTGAATATTTTTTGTTTTTATAAAGTTCATTTGCAGCAACATCTAAACATATAGAAATATGTTTGCCATTTTTAAAACCTGCTTTTTCAATAGATTTTACAATAAGTTTTAATGCTTCCTCATTACTAGATATCATAGGAGCAAAACCACCCTCATCTCCAACAGAAATTGACATTCCCCTTTGAGAAATAATCTTTTTAAGACACTGTATTACTAAAAAACACATTCTTATTGCTTCTGAAAAATTTTTAGCTCCATCTGGCCGAATCATAAACTCTTGTATTCTTAGTTTATTATTAGCATGTGCTCCACCATTAATTATATTCATCATTGGATATGGAAGTAAAAAATTTTTTTTTATTAAAAAATTTTTATATAGAGGCATCTTTCTAATTTTTGAAGAAAGCTTTTTGACAGCCATTGATACAGCTAAAATAGCATTTGCTCCAATTTTAGTTTTATGTTTTGTGCCATCTAAGTTTATTAAAATTGAATCTATGAGTTCTTGATTATGAATATTTTTGTTTATTAATTTTTTTGATATTTTTGAATTTATAAATTTAACAGGACCAAAAACACTTTTTCCAAGATATTTTTTATTTTTTTTGTCTCTTTTTTCATATGCTTCAAAACTTCCTGTGGAAGCACCAGATGGACAAATCGCCCTTGAACTTTTTTCTTTACAGAATACTTCAGCCTCAATTGTTGGGTTTCCCCTACTATCAAATACCTGTCTAGCCTTGACTCTAGTAATTATATTCATTTACTTTTAACAAGTTTATCTATTTCAAATAATTGATTTAATAGTTGTTCTAACTTATCAATTGGTAGCATATTTGGGCCATCAGAAGGTGCGTTGTCAGGATCTTGATGTGTTTCAATAAAAACACCTGCTACCCCTACCGCAACTGCAGCTCTAGCTAAATATTCTACAAATTCTCTTTGACCACCGCTCTTGTCACCCATTCCTCCTGGTTGCTGCACTGAATGCGTAGCATCAAATATAACGGGATATCCTAACTTCGACATTATTGGCAATGATCTCATGTCTGATACGAGTGTATTGTAACCAAAGCTTGCACCTCTTTCAGTAACTAAAATATTACTGTTTCCAGAGTCCGAAATTTTTTTTGTAACATTTGCCATATCCCATGGTGCTAAAAACTGACCTTTTTTAACATTAATAATTTTATTTGTCTTTGCAGCAGCAATTAATAAATCAGTTTGTCTACAAAGAAATGCTGGGATTTGTAAAACATCTACATGATTTGATATCAATAAGCATTGTTCTTCATTATGTATGTCTGTTAAGACTGGAATTTTTAAATCTTTTTTGATTTTATCGAAAACAGGTAAAGATTTTTCTAATCCAGCACCTCTTTTTCCCTTTAAACTTGTTCGATTGGCTTTATCGAAAGAAGTTTTATAAATAAAACCTATACTAAATTTATCAGCTATTTCTTTTATTTTTCCAGCCATATCAATTGAATGTTGCTCAGATTCTAGTTGGCATGGTCCAGCAATTAATGTTAACGCATGTTTATTAGATATTTTTATTCCGTTGCAATTAATAATTTTATTTTCCATTATTTTGATTTTGCAGCCTTAATAAACGAAGAGAATAAAGGATGAGGGTTCAAAGGTCTAGATTTAAATTCAGGATGAAATTGTACGCCTATAAACCATGGATGATTCTTTAATTCAATAATCTCAGGTAAGTTGTTATTTGGTGACATACCTGAAAAAATCATACCTTTATTTTCAAATCTACTTTGCAAATATTTATTAACCTCGTATCTATGTCTATGTCTTTCGTTAATGTTATTTGAATTATATATTTTTCTTACTAGAGAATTATGTCTTAATTTTGCTTTATAAAGACCCAATCTCATGGTGCCACCCAGCTCTTTATTAGTACCTTTAATTATTTTACCATCTTTATCCCATTCACTCATAAGTCCAACAACAGGGAAACATTTTTTATCTAACTCAGTGGATCCAGCATGTTTAATTTTCAGCTTATTTCTAGCAAATTCGATTACAGCCATTTGCATACCAAAACATATACCGAAGAAAGGAACTTTGTTTTTTCTTGCAAAATTAATTGCTGCTATTTTACCCTCTGTACCTCTTTTTCCAAAACCACCTGGTATAAGAATTCCTGAAACATTTTTAAGTAATTTCTTTACATCTTTTGATTTTAAATTATCAGACTCAATTCTTAATAAATTAACTTTTACTTTATTAGATATTCCACCATGTATAAGGGCTTCATCTAGAGATTTATAAGCGTCCTTTAAGTTTACATATTTGCCAATAATTGCAATATTTACCTCTCTCTTTGAATTTAAAACTGTATTAGTTATCCTTTTCCACGGTGTTAAATTTGCATTTTTTTTTGGCTTTATATTAAAATATTTTAATACCTGTTTATTTAATTTTTCTCGATGAAAACTAATGGGGGCTTCGTATATAGTTCTTACATCAACAGTTTCAATAACATTATCTATTGGTACGTTGCAGAACAAAGATATTTTTTTTCTTTGGTCTATCGGAATAGATTTCTGAGATCTACATATTACTATATCTGGTTGAATACCTAAGCTTCTAAGCTCTTTTACTGAGTGTTGTGTTGGTTTAGTTTTAATTTCATCAGATGATTTTAAAAAAGGAACAAGAGTTAGATGAATAAATAAACTTCTTTTTTTTCCTACATCGTTTGTAAACTGTCTTATTGCTTCAACAAAGGGCAAACTTTCAATATCTCCAACTGTTCCACCAATTTCACAAATCACAAAATCTTCGTTTGTAATATCACCTTTTATAAATTCTTTAATTCTGTCTGTAACATGTGGTATAACTTGAACTGTTTTTCCCAAATATTTTCCTGTTCTTTCTTTTTTAATAATGTCACTGTAAATTTTACCAGTAGTAATATTATCAGTTTTTTTTGCCGAAATATTTGAAAATCTTTCATAATGACCTAAGTCCAAGTCTGTTTCAGCACCATCATCAGTAACAAAAACTTCTCCATGTTGGAAAGGACTCATTGTACCTGGATCTACATTTAAATATGGATCCATTTTTCTTAATCTTACCTTGTAGCCCTGAGATTTAAGTAAATAAGCCAACGATGCTGATGATAAACCTTTACCTAAAGATGAAACCACGCCGCCGGTTACGAATATATATCGCGCCATGGAATTATGTTATAGCGAATTATTTTTGAAATGAAAATACTTAATTATTATTTTCTGGAATTTTTGGCACTTCTTCTGAATTTTCGTCGATTTTATCAATAACCGAACTCTCTGATACAAGGTCACCCCTTGATATGATTGTTAAGGAAAGGCTGCAAATAATAAATAAAGTTGCAATTATTGCTGTTGCTTTTGTAAAAAAATCACCTGCTGTTCTGGAAAACATAAAATTTTCTTGAGAAACACCAATACCTAGAGCTCCACCCTCAGATTTTTGCAATAAAACTACTATTACAAGTATTATTGCGAGTATAACGTTTACTACTAAAAGAATATTTTCCATGTAGTTTAATTAAACGTTTTTTTTATTATATCAATAAATTTATTACTATTTTGAGAGGCCCCTCCTATTAAAAATCCATCTAGATATGAGACTTTTTTTAATAACATTATGTTTTTAGGGTTTACAGATCCTCCGTATAAAATTATTGGATTTTTAAACCTCATTTTATTAATTAAAAAAATTTCTATATGATTTAATGTCTTTTCTAAATCCTTTGATTTTGGTATTAGCCCTGATCCAATGGACCAGATAGGTTCATAAGCAACAATTATTTTATTTTTATTTTCAATTTTCTTTAGACACCTGTTTAATTGATTGAATAAAATTTTTTTTGTCTTTCTTTTTTTTCTTTGAGATAAAGTTTCACCAATACATAAAATAACTTTTAGTTTATTTTTTAATGCTGATTGAATTTTTTTATTTATTATTTGATCACTCTCACCTTTTGCTCTTTTTTCTGAATGACCAATAATCACATATTCACACTTTAATGATTTTATCATCTTGGCGTTAATCGATCCAGTGGGTGGACCATATTTAGACTCAAAACTGCAATTTTGAGCACCAGTTTTAATATTTGAATTTTTTAGCTTTTGAACAAAGGGGTATAGAAGAGTAAAAGGTGGGCAGTAAACTATTTTTATTTTTTTAGCCTTTTTATTTTTTTTTTGAAATTTTACAACTTTATCCAAGGATTTTAGGCTTTTTAAATGCCCATACATTTTCCAATTTGCAACAAAATATTTTAATTTATTTGTCATATTTAATTATTTAATCTATAGGTTTGTCAATTATAGTTCAATAATTTAAAAAAAAGCATGCTAAATAGTATTAGAAATTTTTCAAAAACGTTTATTGCAAAAATATTTTTATTCATTGTTGCAATACCCTTTGTATTTTGGGGAATGGGAGATGTATTCACTAGTGGAAATACAAATACTCTAGCTAAAATAAATAAAAAAAATTTGTCAACACAGGATTTTATTGAATATATTAATAAATTAAATATTGATCAAAATGAAATAAAAGACAGAATCGATGATAATATTTTAGAAGAGATTCTTGGAAGATTAATTTCAAATAAGCTGATAGAGCTTGAAATCAAAGAAGCAAAATTAATCATATCAGATAAAATTTTAGCTGAAAGAATAAAGTTAAACACAAATTTTATTGATGATAATGGAAAATTTTCTAGAACTAAATATGAAAAATTCTTGCTTTCAAACAATTTAACTGCGAATGAATTTGAAAAAAATTTTAAAGAAAATGAATTTCAAGAAGAATTATTTAATTATTTAGGTGGAGGAATAAGTTCACCTAATTTTTTAATTAATAATGTTTATGAAAATGAAAATAAAAAAATAGAGGTTGAATTTATTAACTTAGAAAAAAGTTACTTACAAAAAGATTCTATTAAAAAACAAAGCATTAAAAATTACATAAGTGAAAATATAGATAAATTAAAAAAAGATTTTATAGATTTTTCTTATTCAAAAGTTACACCAAAAGATTTAATAGGATTAGATGAATATAATGATGAATTTTTTAATAAAATAGATGAAATTGAAATAAATTTGCTCAATAATGCTAATTTTATTGATGTTATAAAATCTTATAATCTTAAGAGTATTTCAAGAAATAATTTTATCCCAAAATCTGAAGAAGTAACTATAGAGTCTAAAATTTACAACCAGAGGAATATTGAAAAAATTGGCGTTTTAGATGAAGGTGACTTCTTTATAGTATATGAAATTAAAAATGTTGATAATAAGATCCCAACTCTTGATGATAATAATTTTGAAAATCAAATTAAAGACTTAGTTTTTAATAAAAATAAATTTGAATTTAACAAAAAGATTCTTAAAAAAATAAACAGTGGTAAATTTTTAGATAGTGATTTTAAAAAGATTGGTTTGGATAATGGAAAAATCGAAAAGCTTTTAATCAATTCTAAAAATGATAATAAAAAGTTTACCACTGATTCTCTTGAGGTAATTTACTCGCTACCGTTAAAGAGTTTCTCTCTTGTTGTAGACAAAAAAAAAAATGTTTATTTGATAAAAATTTTAAGCCATAAAATTGATAAAATATCTAAAAACAATGAACTTATTAATATTTATAGCATTAAATCTAATAATGAAATTAAGAATAAAATATTTCAATCTTACGATATTTATTTAAACTCAAAATACAGTATAAAAATAAATGAAAAAACTCTAGATAGAGTTAAAAACTACTTTAGATAATGTTAAATAGAAACTTTCAACAATTTAAGTTTCAACATCAAAACAAGATTAATCAAGTTTTATATGTTGAAAAGAAAATTAAAAAAAACAGTGAAATACTAAATCTAATAGATAATTTTTTATCAGAAAAAAATAGTTTTATATTTGAGTCTGTTGAAAAAGGAAAGATTAAAGGAAGATATACAATTTTTGGCAAAAAACCTGACAAAATTTGGGAGTTCAATAATAAAATGTCTTATAAAATTCAAAATGATAAAAAAATTACTATTAAAGGAAAACCTCAGAACATTATCGAAAATATTCTTGAAAACTTTAAATTTCAAACACCGAAAGGACTTCCTCCGATTTGTTCGTTAATATCTGGTTATTTTTCTTACGACACAATCAGATATAAAGAAAAAATTCCAGATAAGTGTGATAATGATTTAAACATGCCTGATGTTAGACTGTTAAGACCTACAGTTTTAATAATTCATGATAATTTAAAAAGAAAAATTTTCTATATAATGAATGTTTTTAAAGATCAAAAAATTAAAAATTATAGAAAAAAATATGATGATATAAAAAAACAAATTCAAATAATGATCCACGAGTCAAAATTTAAGTCATTTAATGAAGAAA
Source organism: uncultured Pelagibacteraceae bacterium (assembly GCA_902583645.1). GTDB lineage: Bacteria > Pseudomonadota > Alphaproteobacteria > Pelagibacterales > Pelagibacteraceae > Pelagibacter. The sequence continues at coordinate 52,000 of CACHWQ010000008.1, forward strand.
ATCTAAAATTTGAAAAAAAAATTAAAGTAAGATCCAATACCTCAAAAGGTCAATTTACTAATATGGTTAAAAAAGCAAAAAAATTCATTAAAATTGGGGATATTTTTCAAGTTGTTTTAAGCCAAAGATTTGAAGCTAAACTTACAAAAAATCCTTTAGATATTTACAAAAAACTTAGAATTACTAATCCATCACCTTTTATGTTTTTTTTTAATTTTAAAGATTTTCAAATAATAGGTGCAAGTCCTGAAATTTTAGTAAGATTACGTGATAGTAAAATTACTATAAGACCAATTGCTGGGACGCGTCCTAGAGGAAAAACAAAAAAACAAGATAAATTTTATGCCAAAGATCTTTTAAAAGATAAGAAAGAGCTTGCAGAACACTTGATGCTGTTAGATTTGGGGAGAAATGATGTTGGTAAAGTTGCCAAAGTTAATAGCGTTAAGGTAACAGAAAAATTTTCAATAGAAAAATATTCACATGTAATGCATATTGTGTCTAACGTTGTAGGTACCCATAATAAAAAATTGTCCAAATTTAATTCACTACTATCTGGATTTCCAGCGGGAACTGTGTCTGGAGCTCCGAAAATTAGAGCAATGGAGATTATTGACGAATTAGAGAAATCAAAAAGGAAAGTATATGCTGGTGGTATAGGTTATTTTTCTGCAAATGGAGATTTTGATACTTGTATAGCTCTAAGAACAGCTGTGACTATGAAAAATAAATTTTATGTACAGGCTGGAGCGGGAATTGTTGCAGACAGTAAACCAAATAAAGAATATGAGGAAACAATTAATAAAGCTAAGGCTTTAATTAGCGCATTAAAATAATGAAAATAATTTTAATTGATAACTATGACAGTTTTACATTTAATTTATTTCATTATTTATCGTCATTAAAAATAAAGGTTGATGTAATTAGGAATGATAAGATTAATGCAAATCAAATACTTAAAAAAAAATATGATGGAATAGTTATATCACCTGGACCCGGCAATCCAAACCAAGCTGGAAATTGCATCAATATAGTAAGGTCTCTTTATAAAAAAATTCCAATTTTTGGAGTATGCTTGGGTCATCAGATAATTGGTCAGGTTTTTGGATCAAGGATAATCCAAGCACAAAACCTTATGCACGGGAAAACTAGTGAAATATTATCGAATAAGTCAGGAGTTTTAAAAAATTTACCTATAAAATTTGAAGCAACTAGATATCATAGTTTAATAATTGACAAAAAAACCTTATCAAAGGACCTTTTAATTACCGCAGAAACTAAAGATGGCCTTATAATGGGCATTAAACATAAAAAATATAATGTGCATGGTGTACAATTTCATCCAGAAAGTATTAAAACTAAATTAGGAATCAAAATTTTAAAAAATTTTGTTAATTTTATAAAATAATGAAGAATCATATTGAAAAAATTCAAAAAAAACAAAACTTAACGTTTGAAGAAAGTAAGTCTGCTTTTGAAGTTTTAATGGATGGTAAAGCTGAGGAAAATGAAATTTTTGATTTTTTAACTGGATTATCATCAAAAGGTGAAACATCTGATGAAATCGCAGGTGGTGTTTATGTATTAAGAGATAAATCTAAAAGAGTAGATGTAGAAAATTGCATAGATACTTGTGGCACAGGTGGTGATGGAAAAAATACTCTTAATATTTCAACAGCTTCAGCAATACTTCTGGCAAGTTTAAATGTAAAAGTAGCAAAACATGGAAATAAAGCGGTTTCATCCAAATGTGGATCGGGTGATGTATTGGAGGCTTTAAATATAAATATAAATCTTGAACCAAATGATGTTGAACAGCAAATAAATAAAAATAATTTTGGTTTTATGTTTGCACCTAATTATCATAGTGCAATGAGATTTGTTGGTCCAACAAGAAAAAAGATTGGAAAAAGAACGATATTTAATATGATTGGCCCATTAAGTAGCCCTGCATTAGTAGATAGACAGGTTGTAGGTGTTTTTGATAAAAAATTATTAAATATTTTTGCAAATGCTTTACACAATCTAAAATTAAAGTTTGCTTGGATTGTGAATAGTGAGGATGGTTTAGATGAAATCTCGCCATATGCAAAAACCAATATAGTACAACTTAAAGATGGTAAAATTTCAGAAATCATAATAGATCCTAATGATTTAAATGTGAATGCTGATAATTTCAAAAATCTTATTGGTCAGGATTCAAAATTTAATTCTGAAAAAATTATAGAAATATTTAAAGGTAAAGATAACGATTTCTCTAAAGCTGTATGCTTAAATGCAGCTGCTGGATTAATAGTTTCAGGAAAATATGAAGATTATGGAAAAGCTTACAATATTGCTAGAGATTTTATTAAATCAGGTTCTGTACATGATCATTTAACTAAAATACAAAATGGCTGAAAATATTCTTGAAAAAATAATTAAAAGGAAAACTATTAATATAGAGAAATTAAAAAAATCTTTAGATCAAAATATTTTAAAAGATTTAATTGAAAAAAATACATCTTTTGTAGACTTTAAAAATAAAATTAATCAAAATATAAAAAATAATAAAATTTCAATAATTGCTGAAATAAAAAAAGCAAGTCCTTCGGCTGGTGTTATAATTGAGGATTACAATCCTTTAGAAATAGCAAATATTTATGATAAAAATAATGCAACATGCTTATCTGTCTTAACTGAAGAAGAATTTTTTTTAGGCAAATTAGATCATATCAGTCAGATTAAACAAAAAATTAAACTGCCAATTCTTTGTAAAGATTTTTTTGTTGATAAATTTCAAATCTCTCTTGCTAAAAGTTATGGAGCAGATGCTATTTTAATTATTTTGGCTGGTGTAAAAGAAGATTTAGCAGATGAATTATATAATGAAGCGCTAAAATACAAAATGTCAATTATTGTTGAGGTTCATACAGTAGATGAGGCTAAAAAAGCATTAAAATTTGATGATGCTCTAATAGGTATTAATAATAGAAATCTTAAAACCCTTGAAACAAACATTAATACAACTTACGATATTCATAATGTATTAGTAAATCATAGAGGACCACTTATTTCTGAAAGTGGTATAAAAAGTAAAGAAGAACTATTAAATTTAAAAAACAAAACTTCAATTAAAACATTTTTAATTGGTGAATCACTTCTTAAAAATTTGAAAAATAATTCAATTTTTTCAGTTCTTTAGTCAAATAACTCTTTGTTTTCGTGGTTTTTTTGCTGTTGTTTAATTATAAGAACTTTTATAGAACATTATTTGTACGATATTTGTTCTTATGCTAACTAAAAAACAAAAAAATTTATTACTTTTTATAAACAAAAAGTTGAGATCATCTGGAATTTCACCATCTTATGAAGAAATGAAGGAATCTCTGAATTTGAAATCTAAATCAGGAATACATAGATTAATCAGTGCTTTAGAGGAAAGAGGCTTTATAAAAAGGCTTGCTCATAAGGCAAGAGCATTAGAAGTTGTTAAATTGCCTGAAACTGCGTCTGCAAACGATATTTATAACAGCTTTTCACCAAGTGTAATAAAAGGTGGATTAGATGAAACAGCGAATAAAACAAGTGACACAGAAATACCTGTCTTGGGTAAAATTGCTGCTGGAACACCAGTTGAAGCAATACAAAATGAAGTGGCTAGGATTCCTTTACCTGAAAATATTGAGAAAAAAGGTGAATATTTTGGATTGAAAGTTCAAGGTGATTCTATGGTTGAGGCAGGAATTAATGATGGTGATACAGTTGTTATAAAAAAAACAGACACAGCAGATAACGGAAAAATTGTAGTTGCTCTAATTGATGATCATGAAGCAATGCTTAAAAGAATAAGAAGAAAAGGCAAAACTATAGCTCTAGAAAGCGCAAATAGAAATTATGAGACTAAAATATTTGGGCCAGATAGAGTAAAAGTTCAAGGTGTGCTTGTATCTTTATATAGAAGTTTCTAAATAAATAGTCTAAAAATCTTAAATGTCAAAAGTAGCAACAAGATTTGCTCCATCTCCTACTGGTCCATTACATATTGGAGGGGTCAGAACCGCCTTATTTAATTGGTTATATTCAAAAAATCAAAACGGTAAATTCTATTTAAGAGTAGAAGATACAGACAAAGAAAGATCTAAAGATGAATATAAAGATCAAATAATACAATCACTTAAATGGATTGGTATAAATTATGATGGAGAAGAATATCTTCAATCAGAGAAAGTAGAATATCACATAAAAATTGCAAATGAGCTTCTTAAAAATGGTCATGCATATAAATGTTATTGTTCAAGCGAAGAAATCGAGGAACAAAAAAAAAGAGCAAAACAAAAAAAAATTCCTTATATTTATGATAGAAAATGGAGAGACAAAAAAGAAACTGACGCTCCTAAAGATATAAAGCCTGTCATAAGGTTTAAAAGTAAGATAGATGGAACATCGGTATTAAAAGATTTAGTTCAAGGTGATGTTGAAATTGAAAATAATACAATTGAAGACTTTATTATTTTAAGAAATGATGGAACTCCAACATATAATTTATCAGCATCTGTAGATGACCATCAAATGAATATGACGCACATTATTAGAGGTGATGATCATAAAATTAATACCTTTAAACAAATACAAATTTACGAAGCTATGAGATGGGACTTACCATTATTTGCCCATATACCATTGATACACACAATTGAAGGAAAAAAATTATCCAAGCGAGATCAAGCTTCTACATTAGATGACTATTCCAAAATTGGTATTATGCCAGACGCTCTAAGAAATTATCTTTTAAGATTGGGGTGGTCTTATAAAGATAAGGAAATATTTACATTAGATGAAAGTATAAAATTTTTTAATTTGGATGGTATTGGAAAATCTCCTTCTAAACTTGATATGAGTAGAATTTTATCAATGAATGAGCACTATATTAAAAATATTAATGAGAATGATTTATTCAATCAATTAACAGAGTATTGTAAATTATATAAAAGTGAAATTAAATCAGATAAAAAAGAGAAGATTAAAAAATCACTTACTTTCTTAAAGAATAAAGCAAAAACTTTAGAAGATATATTTAATAATGGTCAATATATAATTAAAGATGAGGTTAATTTTAATAAGGATGATATTAAATTAATTGATGATGCAGCAAGAAAAGTAATTTCTGATTTTAATATTAAATTTAAAGAAATAGATCTACTTTCTCGAGAAATTTTAGAACCAATAGTAAATGAGCTTATAAAATCTCATAACACTAATTTTAAGGGAGTTGGACAACCATTAAGGATTGCACTAACTGGTTCAAAGTTTGGACCTGGAATATATGATATTATTTTATCCTTAGGAAAAGAAGAAGTTCAAAAAAGATTAAGTGCTAAGATAGCTTGAAACTACTGCTGAGGCTTCTGTAGATGAAGATGTTTTAGATTTAATTTCATTTAACGTATTATTTACATCAAGAATTTGTTTTTTCATCAGCTCTGGGTTTTTTAAAAAATATACCACAGATCTAAAAATTTCTTTTGAATTACATTCATTTTGAATTAATTCTGGAATTATCTCTTTTTGGTTAATTATATTAATTATATTAGCAAATTTTGTTTTTACTAAAAATTTTACAATCAAAAAATTAATAAAATTCATTTTATAAATTATGATAGATGGAACTTTTGCATTACAGATTTCTAGAGAAACAGTTCCAGATTTAGCCACAGCAAATATAGAGCTTGATAGTATTTTTGATTTTATATTCTCATCTGATATAACATCAACATTATTGAAGTTCGTTTTTTTAATCTCATCTTTTATTAAATCTTTATTTTGATCGGTCGTATGAAAAATAAAATTATATTCGTTAAATTTTTCATTCATTAATTTAATAAAATCTATTAAAATTGGTAAAAGAATATTCGTTTCAGATGTTCGGCTACCTGCAAATAATGATATAATTTTTTTATTCTCATCAATTATATTTGATAAATTTGTTTTAATATTTTCTTTATTTTCAACTAATGGATGGCCAACGAAAGTGTTATTTATATTTTCTTTATCAAAATATTTTTTTTCAAAATTAAATAATAATAAAACATGGTCTAAAAACTTTTTAAAATTCTTAACCCTTCCCTCTCTCCATATCCATACTTGTGGTGCAACATAATGAATTGTTTTAATATTAGGATTTATACTTTTTACTTTTTTAGCAACCCTAAGGGTAAAATCTGGGCTATCTACACTAAATAGAATATCAGGATTAAATTCAATTATTTTGTTTACAGTTTCATTTATTTTATCTCTAATTTTAAATAAATTTAAGATAACACTGGTAAAACCAATATAGGTTATCTCTTTAAGATCATATATTGATTTGATCCCAATTTTGTTTAAATGAGAACCTCCAACACTTAAATATTCTATGTTTGAATGATTTTGCTGGAGTTTAGTAACTACAGTTGATGCTAGTTTATCTCCTGAAGGTTCACCAGTTAATATAAAAATTTTTTTCATTTCACAGAGATAAACATCTTATTTTTATTAGCAAAGCTAATACATTTATTCTTGTCTAAAAATACATGTTGTTTACTTTTAACAGCAATGCCTTTTAATCCAGCTGCCTTACTTTGTTTAAACGTTTTTAATCCAATGGTAGGTAAGTCAACTCTAAGGTCTTGTTTTTTTTTGGGAAACTTAACTAAAACACCGTCATTTCGAAATTTTTTACTTTTACTTTTTTTGAGTAATTTTTC
>CACHWQ010000009.1 GCA_902583645.1 uncultured Pelagibacteraceae bacterium
AACAAAAGACCATTTATGGCAACTTTTTACAAAGGTACTAGACAAAAGCTTAACATCTTGATGAAGAAAGATGGAACGCCCGAGGGTGGAAAATGGAGTTTTGATGAAGATAATAGAAAGAAACTTCCTAAAAATACAAAAGTTCCAAAATTTCCAAACATGACTGAAACAAAACATACAAAAATTTTAAAACCTATTATTGAAAAAATATTTAAAGATCATCCAGGTAGTACGCGAAATTTTTGGTTTGCAACAGAGTATAATGATGTCTTAAAACTTTTAAGTTTTTTCCTAAAAGAAAAGTCAAATTTATTTGGTGATTATGAAGACGCAGTTGATCAAGGAAACAACATCTTATTTCATAGTGCTTTAAGCCCATATATAAACTTAGGACTAATAACTCCTGAATTTATTATTTCTAAAACTTTAGAGTTCCATAAAAAAAATAAAATTAGACTTAATTCTCTAGAGGGTTATGTAAGACAGGTTATTGGTTGGCGAGAATTCATGCGAGGCGTTTATCAAAGGTATAGTAATGAAATGGAAACAAGAAATTTCTTTAAACAAAATAGAAAAATGACAGACTCATGGTATGAAGGTACAACAGGTTTACCACCTTTGGACCACGCAATTAAAAACGCATTAAATCATGGATGGTCCCATCATATTGAAAGACTAATGATACTTTCAAATATTATGAACTTGTGCGAACTTAAACCTAAAATCGTTTATAAATGGTTTATGGAAATGTTTGTCGACTCATCCGATTGGGTAATGGTACCCAATGTTTATGGTATGGGTTTATTCAGCGATGGAGGAATTTTTGCAACCAAACCTTATATTTGTGGATCAAGTTATTTTATGAAAATGATGGATTTTAAAAAAGGTGAATGGTGTAATACCATGGATGGTTTATACTGGAGGTTCATTAACAGAAATAGATCTTTCTTTTTAAAAAATCCAAGACTTTCAATGATGGTAAGAATATTTGATAAAATGAAACCAGAAAGAAAAAAATTAATATTGTCAGAAGCTGAAAAATTTATAAATAAGAACACATATGGCAATTAAAGTATTTTTTAACGATTCATGCAATGTTTGTAGATTGGAGATAAACCACTACAAAAAAATTGCAGATAGCAATCTTGAGTGGATTGATATTACCAATAATGATGAAGCATTAAAATTAACATCTAAATCTCAAGCAGAATTATTAAGAAGACTTCATGTAATTGAAGATGGAAAAGTAATAGGAGGAGCAAAAGCATTTATTATAATTTGGTCAAAAATCCCAAAATATAATTTTCTTGCAAAAATATTTTCAATTAAGCCATTATATATTTTATTTCATTACGGTTATGAAGTAGTTGCCTATTTTTTATTTTTGAAAAATAAAAATCAACTTAAATGAAAAAACAAAATTTGCCGTCTAAAATTTGTCCAGTTTGCAAAAGACCTTTTATTTGGAGAAAAAAGTGGAGGCTGAACTGGGATCGGGTAAAGTATTGCTCTAAAAGATGTTCTTCTAAATAAATTCTTGAACTATCTTTGGTATATAATTTTTAAAATTAAAAAAGCCTTTATTACAATATTTCCAAGAATACTGATCAATTTTTCTGTATAAAAAATCGATATTCTTTAAATTATTTGAGTTTATATAGTCGAGATTTTCACCAACAGAAGGATATAAAGCTAATAAATTTCCTTTTATATCTTTTAAATTATCGATAGTGATCATTTTACAGTTCAAAGATTTATTTTTTAAATTTTCTATTTGATTATTTATTAAAGATTTCTTAAATTCTAAAATTTTTTCATCAAGTTTAATTTGTCTTGTTTCATTTCCATTAAATACAAAATAAATATTTTTAAAAGATTGATCTTTAAAATCTGTTTGATCGAAGGATAAATTGTTTTCAAATATTAATAAATCTTGATCATTTGATCTATCTACATTTTGAAAACTATTATTTACTATTGAATAATTTTTATCATCAGTTATTGGAACAGGGTTTGCATTAAGTTTTATATTGCTAAATCTATTATTGGTAAATTTTTTGATGTTCCATTCAGATGCAACATAATTTTTACCTTTAGTTTGAACACCAGCTACCCATCTCCATCCCAAAGTATTTGAGGCACTATCACCATCAAAAAGGTATTTCATGAAAAACTCAGCACCCAACTGCCAAGGCAATCCAAGAGTAAAAATCCAGATACTTGCAAACCACATTCTTGCATGATTATGAAGATAGTTATGATTTTTTAATTCATTAACCCAAGTGTTAAAGCATTCAATGTTAGTCTTACCTTCAATTGCATTCAAGTAATCCTTATTATCTTTAAATTTTTGCTTAAGTTTATTTAAATCTATTATGTAATCTGTCCATACCTTAGGCCTAAGCTCCAACCAGCCCTTCCAGTAAACACGCCATAAAACTTCCTGAATAAATTTTTCTATTTTTATAAAAGAATGTTTTTTTAAAGAAAGCTTCATCACCTCTTGTTCAGTTAAAACTCCATGTGTTATGTATGGTGACAGACAAGAAATATTAGTTCTTTTATCTGGACCATAATCGAAGTTTCTCAGCTTAGAATATTCAACCAACTTATTTTCAATAAAATCTATTAATTTTTTATTAGCAAAATCTCTATTAGGTTCAAACATTTTCAGTTGTGGTTTTAGAAATTATTAATTTCCTTTTTTTCTGGGATCTTTAAGACTTTGAAGCACTCCAGCTAATCCAGATAATTTTATGCTGATATAAACTATATAAACTAAAGTTGCACCAAGAGCCATTGTTGAAAAAAATACAAATATCGCTGTTAGAAATTTTTCAGTAAACCAATTTTCAACATCAGAGTTAGATAAATATAATACATTCCAAAACGCTAAAAATATTAGTTCATAGGTAATTATAACTTTATACATTTCAGTTGCTTATATTATCTACAAATCGTTTTGCAATAGGTCCCACAACTAATGAGACAATAATTGCAATAGGCAAACCCACGGACCATGCCTTTAAAAACCTCTTAAAATACTCATTATCATAGCCAGTATTAATGAAAGTAATAATTAATGTCATTAAAAGACTCATTCCAAAGCCCATAATTAAAATATAAATTAAATTTGAGTATTTTTTGGGAATCATGAAGAAGTTTTGCCAAGTAAATTTACAATCAAAACACCTGAGATAATTAATACCATTCCTAAAATTGTATAAAGATCAGGTAACTGGTTAAATTTAAGAATTCCAATTACGATTGTAGCGATAATACATAGACCAGCAAACGAAGCATAAGTTACACCAACGGGGATAGTTTTCATTACTAAAGATAATGTATACATACACCCTACAATAGTGATTGCAGTCATTAAACTTGGAAACAGCAACGTGAAACCTTGTGCGCTTTTAGCAAACCCATTTGCAGCAGTTCCTAGCGCTACAGCAATAACAAGAATTATATAGGGTAAAATGTTACTCATTTATGAACTATAAATGAAATATTAAAAAATAAAAATAAATTATCCAAAAGAAACAAGCTGCCATTGTTACAAAAATTAAAGTAATGCCTGTAGCAGTTTCGTTTTTATATTTTTTATTAACCTGGTTTCTCCATTTTGTTGGATATAAAGGAATTGTAAATGCGTAAATGATTAAAAAAATATCAAGAGCAGTAATTATTATACAAAGAAAAAGCAATTGATCCATTTCTTATCATATACTTTCTTTTTTGATTATGTCTTTTAATCTTTCAATCATCATTAGAGGTGTTTCCATAGCAGGATATACTTTATGAGCCTCTATATAACTATCGATAGCTTTTTGATAATTTTTCATAGCGGTTTGAACAAGTCCTTGGCCTGACAAAGCTCCAAAATGTCTTTTTTCTAATTTTAAAACCATATCAATATCGCTTTGAGATAATTCTAGATTACCCATTAAATATAGTACTGTCGCTCTTTTATTCCAAGCTTCAGCCCAATTAGGATCTAATTCGATTGCTTTTGAAAAAACATTATGTGCGCTAGTTAATTCGTTTTGCGCCATATACTCAGAACCTTTTGCTAATAGATTAGTCAAGCTATCCTGAGTTGGATGAGTAGTCCAAAGTTTCCAAATTTTTCCCTCAATTTTTCTTGCTGACATTGGATTATTTGTTTTTTTTAACTGACTAAATAACTGATCCAATTCCACAGCAGTTTCATTTTGCGCAAATGTGCCAGAGGAAAATAAAAATATAATAAATATTAAAAATATTTTTTTCACTTATTTTGACATAGGGGTAGCGCCAGTCTCTAAGCTTATAATTTTTCCATCTTTATATTTATAAACTGCCATTACTGCCTCTACATTTCCATCATCAAAAGTCACAATAGCATGGTGGACACCAACTTCATTATTTTCATAAACTATTCTTGACTTGTCTTGTTTAATATCTCCACTCATTGCCCATTTAATTACATCTGCTTTTCCCAAAGTATTTCCAGATTTATGCATAGTAAATTTAAAATCATCATGCAAAAGCTGATTCATTAATGCTTCATCTTTATTTTTTATAGCATTACTGTAGTTTTCTAATATAGACATTTTATCTCCTTTATTAATTGTTAAACGTAAATTTTATCAGCTAAACCATAGCATAAAATTGCACTCAGAATTGTTAAAACTAATGGAGCGTATATTCCATCATCACGCGTTTTTTTGTTTATGCCCGTCTTATCAATTTTAAGTGAGTAGAAATTTATAACTAAGATTGATGCATTAATTATAAAAATTAAATTGAAGAAAGCCCAAGTTGCTTCTAAACCACCCGATCTAACAAAAGCCACGTAGATAGCCATAATCACTGTTGCAACCATAAATGAACCACCAAATCGAGTTAACAAAGTTGCAGATTTATCTACTCCTCGACCTTTAAGAAAGTTCTTAGTATCAAATACTAATTGGTAAGCATAAGCGCCCACTATTCCAAAATGAACCAAGTAAATAATTAAATAAAAAATATTATTGAATTTTTCAATCATGAGAATCTCCTTTTATTATTATTAGGTTACCTTCAGAGTTATTTAAGCGCAAATGCTTAATTAACCCATACTCTTCTGAATTGTACCACTCCAAAGCTTTTTCATAAGTTGGAAACTTAATTACCACATTTCTTGAGTAATCCCATTTTCCCTCTAAATGCTTAAATTCTCCAGCTCTGACAAGATACTTTCCCCCAAATGAAGCAACAGATTTAGGAACCTTTTCTGCATATTCTCTATAACCTTCTTTGTGTTTGAGATTTATTTGAGCAATAACGTAACCAGCCATTACTTGCCAGGTTTAATAACCGTATTTGCAGCATTTGCTGCATTTGTAAATGCTTTATTATAATCAATTACCTCATGAACCATTAAATCATCCATAAGGCCAGAATTTTTAAAAGCTATTTTTAAGGCTACGGCTTGCTCGTACTCACCTTCCACGCACGATATTACATCAAACCTTCCTCTAACCCACTCATAACTAATGAGTTTTAATCCTGCAGCTTCAGTTACCTTTTTTGTAGAAGCAAATCTGTCTGCAGTTGGTTCATTCTGCATTCTCTTCATTAACTCTCCACTTATCTTACCTATTAAGTAAAATTTTGCCATTTATCCTCCTTTTTAGTATAAAGTTTGCACAACTTTTTCTACTCTTCCTTTTCCATCTGGAATGGTTTTTTCTAAAAAAGCATGGCAACCATCAGTTAATTCTTTATTATATTTAGAACCATAATGTTTATCTACTGCTTTATTAGTTCCTTCATCCCAATCTTTCTCTTTTATACCAATCTCTAAAGCATAAGTTTTCCATACCTTGACAGAAGATATGGACTTTTCTTTCATACTGTATTCGAAAGTTTCTCCTGAAGGCAAAAAGTAGTTAGCCATATATATACCAACACAATCCCATGCTTTTTCCATATCTTTCTTGCTTAAATCTCCTGCATTTGCAGAGTTAATAAATACGATACTAAACAAAATTAAAAATAATTTTTTCATAATTAAACCTCTACTTTAGATAATTCCCATAATTGTACATTATCTACACATTCTGCATAAATCGCTTTAGCCTTTGGGTTATTTCCAGCAACGAATTCTTTCATTCCTGCCTCGTTATGAACTGAAACTTTAAATAGAATACCGCTTTTATCGGGTTTCATTCCTCCAATAGTTTTTTCTGGATAAGCAACACTTTTCCTTACTTCCATACCTTCATCAGATTGCATCCATCCCATAAAAGTTTCTAGTTTACCTTCTTTGAGATTTACTAAAGCTAACATTTCTTTTTCCATTTTATTTTTCCTCCCTTTTTATAATTTATAACTGATTTATTTTTTCATCGCATTAAACATGCTTAAAGTATCATCAAAAGTCATCATAATTTTAGTTTTTCCATCATCACTAACTTCAAAATAATGACCAAACATCGTATCCATGTTGTCAGCAGTTGCATGTACTCTAACAAATACTTTATTACCTTCACTGATCATATCTAAAATTTTTAAATGAAAATTTGGCCATGTAGCTGGAATTTTAGACATTGCAGCCATCATAGCTTGTTTACCTTTGTGAACTCCTGATAATGGGTGAACTCCTTCTTTACCTGGAAATGTCCATACAATATTGTCATCAATCATATCATTAAAAAAAGTTTCCATATCGCCTTTACCAAAAAGCTCGTAAGCTTTTCTTGTTTGTTCTTTAACGTCCATTTTTCCTCCTTTTGTTTATATTTTTGTATTGTTTGATTTACATTTTTGAAAAGTCCATAACCTGCGAACATTCTTCAGAAGTAGTATCAAAAAAATTGTTCATATCTCCTAATTGATCAATAATGGCTTGAGGACTTTCTGCTTGCCATTTACAATACATGTTCATTGAGTCGCCTGCACACATCATAGTCATATGACATACAGCTTTTTCTCCATTTACTCCTTTTTTTAAATCTTCAGGAGAAGTTGAACCGACAACCTCATGAAATTTTTTTTTCATTTCTTCTGATTTAAAAACGTGTGTTGCTAAATAGTCTTTCATATTGCTTCCTTTCAATAGTATATTTAAACTTAGAATATCAAGAAAATGTATAGATTTTATTACAATGCAGGTATGCGGTCTTATATCCAGTTAGGAAATGGTAAGCCTTTTTCTTGAAGAAATTTCTTATTAAACAGCTTGGAGTTGTATTTATCTGATCGATCGCAAAGAATTGTTACAATAGTTTTTCCAGGTCCTAACTTTTTACCCAGTCTTATAGCTCCAGCTATATTTACTCCGCAGCTTGTACCCAAACTTAAACCTTCATTTTGAATTAGATCGTACAAAATTGGTAATGACTCTTGATCACTTATAGAAAATGCACCATCAATTTTGGCTTCTGCAAAATTTGCTGTTACTCTACTTGAGCCAATTCCTTCTGTAATTGAATTACCATCACCTTTAAGTTCTCCATTTTCTATATAATTGTATAAAGAAGATCCAGCAGGATCTGATAAATAAATTTTTACATCTTTACTTTTTTCTTTTAAATAACTACTAACACCCGCTATTGTTCCACCTGTACCTGATGCGCAAACAAATGCATCAACCTTACCTTCAGTTTGATCCCAAATTTCAGGTCCAGTAGATTCGTAATGTCCTTTCGAATTAGCAGTATTATCAAATTGGTTAGCCCAAACCACGCCATGATTGTTTGAACTTTTTAATTCATCAGCAAGTCTTCCTGCAACTTTTACGTAATTGCCATCGTCTTTATAGGGTTTTGGTGGCACTAATCTTAAATCTGCACCAATATTTTTAAGCATATCTTTTTTTTCTTGTGTTTGATTATCATTCATTACAATAACTGTTTTATAACCAACTGAATTTCCAATTAAACACAGTCCAATACCTGTATTTCCAGCTGTTCCCTCAACTATAGTTCCACCTTTAGATATGAGTTTTTTCTCCTCAGCATCTTTAATTAATGCTAAGGCTGCTCTATCTTTTACTGATCCACCGGGGTTTAAATATTCTGCTTTGCCGTAAATGTTACAACCAGTTATTTCTGACGCTGCTTTTAATTTAACTAAAGGAGTATTTCCAATTCCTGAAATAAAATTATTCTGAAAATTCTTCATTTTTTTCGTCGTTGTTTATACCATAGGGTTTAAATTCTTCAGTTGTTGTGCCAACATTCTTAGCAGGTATACCTACCATAACTCCATTCTCCGGGACATCTTTTGTTACAACAGCATTTGCACCTATCTTTGCATTTTTTCCTACTGTAATTGGTCCTAATACTTGCGCGCCAGACCCAACTACAACATTGTCTTGAAGAGTAGGGTGTCTTTTGACTTCTCTTTGGTCGTTGGAATTTATACTTGGTGAAATTCCACCAAGGGTTACCATATGATAAATTGTGACATTATCTCCAATGTCTGAAGTCTCTCCTATTACAACTCCCATACCATGATCAATAAATAAATTTTTACCAATCCTTGCTTTAGGATGTATTTCTATTCCAGTCATAAATCTTGAAAATTGTGAAATTATTCTCGCTATTAAATCGAATTTTGCAATTGCAAAAAAATTTGCAATCTTATGCATAAACACAGCCTTTACACCTGGATAAGTTAAAATTACAGCTAGTTTTGATTTAGCTGCTGGATCTCTTTCAATAATAGACTCTAAAAATTCGTTCATAAAATTTTATTTTTTAGGATTAACTAAAAACTACTTCTAGCAACAGCAAGAAGTGTCTTCTGGTTTACATAAACACTCTCTGCCGCTTTCGCAAGCGCAAGCGTCATTAGAGCAGTTTGCACATATGCATTTAGGGTTATTGCATGCCATAAGAAAGATATAAATATTTATTGATTAATTACAATACTTTAATTTATCGCTGATTATAACTGTTCTAAAGTAAGACCTTTTACGTTTGCAGGGACTGCAACATCCATCATTTTAGGATTTGCTAGATTTAGATTTTCCATTATTTCTGCGTATTGTTCTTTTGAACCAACTTGAAGCCTTGGATTATTGTTTTTTTCTTTTTCAATTGTGGAAAATTTTTTACCATTGTAATCGTGCGCAGGATAAACAAGTGTATTTTCAGGCAACTTTAATAGTTTATTAAATAAGGAGTCGTACGCATCATATGAACTACCATTTTGAAAGTCTGTTCTTCCAGTTCCATTAATCAGCAAAGTATCGCCTGTAAAAACTCTATCTTTCATTAAGTAACTATAAGAACAGTCAGTATGACCAGGGGTGTACATTGCCACAAGTTCGATATTTTCAATATTTATTTTTTCATTATCTTTAATTTTTAAATCAATTACTTCTGATTTTGAATTTTCACCCATTATTCTTGTACAGCTTGTTCTTTTATTAAGTTCGTTTAGTGCAGTAATGTGATCCGCATGAATATGGGTGTCAATTACTTTTACTAATTTTAACTTTAATTTTTCTAAAATTTTTAAATATTCATCAGTATGCTCAATTACTGGGTCAATAATTAAAGCTTCTCTACCTTCACCGCTAGATATTACGTAAGTGTAAGTTGAAGATTTAGTATCAAAAAGTTGTTCAAAAATCATAAGGTAATAATATTGATATATTATTTACCTTAAATTATTTTTCAAGTGCTTTATGATTTGGTTTTGCCCATTCTTTTCCTTTAAACATTACATTCCATTGTAACCAAGGAAACAGTTTTGATTTCATTTGCCAGTACAAAGAACTCGGTTTTGTTGGATCGAAAGGAAAGCTTGGTGTGACCTTTCCTGCATAACAAAATTCTGCTAGCATTACTTTTCCATACGCAACAGTTAAAGGACATGCACCATAACCATCGTAATGTCTGTAACTTTCAGAGGATTTTTTATAATCTTTAACAATATTATGTGCAACAATAGGAGCTTGTTTTCTAACTGCAGCTCCAGTTTTAGCATTTGGAGCATTCATAACATCTCCCAGACTATAAACATTTTCATATTTAGTGTGTCTTAATGTACCAACCTTATGATCAACATCAACCCAACCACCAGCATCAGCAAGTGGACTATTTTTTACAAAATCTGGCGATGTTTGAGGAGGTGTTACATGAATAAAATCAAACTTTTTGGTAACTTCTTTTGAATTACCGTCTTTATCTGATTGTTTAAACACAGCTTCTTTTGACTGTCCATCAACGGATATTAAATTATGTTGGAAACTTCTTTTTATTCCATAAGAGTCACAAATTTCGTTTAAAGGTCCTTGAAAATGAGGCACTCCAAATATAACTGGCTTAGCACATAAAAATTCTAAATTACTATCACTAAGCTTTCCTTTTTTCTTTAAATGATCTGCTGCTAAATAAGCTATTTTTTGTGGAGCACCTGCACATTTTATTGGCATTGGTGGTTCAGTAAATAATAAAGTTCCACCGTCTAATTGTTTCAAACAGTCCCAAGTGTAAGTAGCCATCTCAGCCGAATAATTTGTACAAACATTATTTTTTCCTAAATTTTCTTTTAAACCTGCAACACCGTCATAGTTTAATTTTAAACCAGGACAAACAACAAGATAATCATAAGTGTATGTTCCTCCATTAGTTTTTAATGAATTTGAATCTGGTAGAAATTCTTCAGCGTACTCCTTTATCCATTTTACATAACTTGGCATAACTGAAGACATTGGTTTTATTGTATCGTTTACATTGTAAGCCCCAGCGCCGACCAAAGTCCAAGCAGCTTGATATAAAGATTTTTCCGAAGGCTCTACAATTGATATTGTTAAATCTGATTTTAAACTATTTATTCTTGAGGCAACAGCTATTCCTGCGCACCCACCTCCTACTATTAATACGTTAGAGTGATTTGATTTTTCCATACAAAAATCATAGCATTTAAATTAAATAGATAATATACATCTTATAAGTTGAGTACTTAATTTGAATATCATTGAAATATAAGCTTAATAACTTATAATAATTCTAAAAAATAAATTAATTGAAGGGTAAATATAATGACATTAAAAATAAATAGTCTTGCTCCAGACTTTAAAGCAAAAACTCAAGAGGGTGATATATCTTTTCATGAGTGGTTAGGAGACAGTTGGGGAGTTTTATTTTCTCACCCAAAAGATTTCACTCCAGTTTGTACAACTGAATTGGGATCGTTAGCTAAAATGAAACCAGAATTTGATGCAAGGAATGTAAAAGTATTAGGTTTAAGCGTTGATCCTGTTTCTGACCATGTAAAATGGTTAGAAGATATTAAAGATGTTTGCGGAATGAAACCAACTTATCCAATTATTGCAGATGAAAAATTGGAAGTTGCAAAACTTTACAATATGTTAGAAGGCGATGCTGGTGTTACTTCAATGGGAAGAACAGCTGTAGATAATGAAACAGTAAGAACTGTTTATATAATTAGACCAGATAAGAGAATTGGTCTATTCTTAACATATCCAATGACAACTGGAAGAAACTTTGCTGAAATACTAAGAGCAATTGACTCAATGCAAAGGACTGCCAAACATAAAATAGCAACCCCTGCAGACTGGAAACCAGGTGAGGATGTTATTATTGTTCCTAAAGTAACTAACGAAGAAGCAAAAAAAATATATCCTGATGGATGGGAAACTGTAAAACCATATTTAAGAAAAGTTCCAGATCCAAATAAGTAAATTTAAATAAAATCAACAATCTTAGAAATAAGGTTGTTGGTTTTATCTATACTTTTTCATAGATATTTCTGCTAACAACAAATTAGGATCAATAAATATTTTTGACTCTTTAACTCTTTTGAAAGATTTATAAGCAAATATTGCAATTGGTATTTCAGTGCATCCTAATATTATTTTTTTACACTTCATTTTGAGAAGATAATTTACTGCAGGTCGTAATGCTCTTTCTGCATCTTTTACTTTACCCATTTTCACAAGGTTGATTGATTTATTTACATTTTTCTTTTGAATTGATTTGCTTGGACTTATTAAACTGAAGTTTTTGTCAAAGTATTTGTTATAAACTTTTGTTTCAAGTGTTGCTTCAGTGCAAAGAATTCCAATTTTAGAATTATTTTTACATTTCTTTTTTGTATGCAAAAATACTTCTTTTGGCATGCTTAATATTGGAATTTTAATATTTTTTTGAATATCTTTATGCCAATAATGTGCTGTATTACAGGGCATCACTATAAATTTGCATTTATTTTTTTGAAGAAGTTTACACCCTGCAACTAAGCTTTTAAGAACATTTTTATATTTTTTTAGATTTTTAATTCTATTTGGGATTTTCGATTTATTATAAAGCATGAACATAGGATATTTTTGATCAATTTTTCCTCTATTGATCACGGCTAGTTTGTTACAAAAATCTAACCCTGCTCTGGTTCCCATTCCACCTAGAATTCCAATCATAAGTAATGTTGATATTATTTTTTAAAATATTGCAAGATATTTATGTCAATTAAGATAAAAGGTACCAAATAGAATTATAATTTATGAGTTTTTTCTTATTAGGTTTTTTTACAGGATTAAGTTTAATATTAGCGTTAGGTGCACAAAATATTTTTGTTATCGAACAAGGTCTAAAAAAAAATTACATTTTCATTGTTTGTTTAATTTGTTCTATCTCAGACTTAATCCTCATATTTTTAGGAATTTTTCTTTTTAATTTTTTTGAAAATTATTTATCAGGAATAATTGAATTCATTCTGAATATTCTATTGTTAATATTCTTGATTTATTTCATATTTGAAAAAGTCAGTTCAAATTATCAAAATGTTAGCCTCAATAAACAACAAACATTCCTATCTTTTAAAGGTGTAATAATCAAAACTGTTGGTTTTACTTATTTAAATCCACATGTCTATTCTGATACTGTTTTCTTTCTTGGGAATTTTTCGAAAAATTTTGAAATTTTTAATAAATATTATTTTGGTTTTGGAGCTGCAACGTCATCATTTATCTTCTTTTTTTTGTTAGGATATTTATCAAAATTTTTTTCTAAATATTTAATAGGTAAAAAAGTTTGGAAGTATATAAATAACTTTATTATTATATTTATGAGTTGTTTATGTATCTATATTTTAACTGATTTGTATAATTTTATAGCTTAAGTAAAGTTTATAAAACCAAGCCAAGCCATAGCAAACACAGCTAACCAAATTAAACCCTTTATTAAAAAGAATAAAAAACTTCCAGTAACAAGATATTTGATAATTTTTTTAACTCTATTTCTCAATATATATTAGGTTTAATTTAAATATCCGTATTTTCTTAATCGAACATCGCCGGTTCTTGCGTGTGCTTCCATACCTTCATATCTTGATATTCTTGCGGCCGCAGAGCCAACCTCTTTTGTAGATTCTTTAGTCATTCTTTGAAAACTTAATGTTTTAATAAATTTTCCTACAAACAAACCACCTGTATATTTACCAGCCCCTTTTGTAGGTAAAATATGATTGGTTCCTGAACATTTATCTCCATAAGCAACAGTAGTTTCTTCTCCAATAAATAATGATCCATAATTTTTTAGTCGATCATGGAACCATTTTAGATTTT
The DNA here is from genome assembly GCA_902583645.1 of uncultured Pelagibacteraceae bacterium. GTDB lineage: Bacteria > Pseudomonadota > Alphaproteobacteria > Pelagibacterales > Pelagibacteraceae > Pelagibacter. The sequence continues at coordinate 13,568 of CACHWQ010000009.1, forward strand.
TTGTTTGCACTTCTAAGTGTTCTGGAGCATATTCATCACTGATTTTTGCCATCTCTTCATCAGTATCACAAAGAATTACTTCACCATAATCTCTCCAAGCTGCTTCAGCGCTTGTTCTCGGTAATTCTGGAAGTTCAGAAATTAGTTCTGGAACTCTTTTCATAACTTGTTCAGCGAGTTTTTTGCTTGTTGTATAAAGCCATGCAGGTGAATTATATCCATGCTCAGCTTGCCCAACTAAATCAACTGCTACGATTTCTGGGTCTGCAGTTTCGTCTGCGATTATCGCAATTTCAGTTGGTCCAGCAAATAAATCTATACCAACCTTTCCAAATAGAATTCTTTTTGCTTCCGCTACAAATTGGTTACCAGGACCAACTAATATATCTGCTGGTTTATTTCCGAACAAACCATAAGTCATTGCAGCAATAGCTGGAACACCACCAAGATTTAAAATTACATCTGCTCCACACAGATTTGCAGTATAAATAATAGCAGGATGTGCACCTAATTTTTCTTTAGGAGGACTACAAGCAATTATATTTTTAACACCAGCTACTTTTGCAGTGGTTACACTCATGACAGCAGATGCTATGTGAGCATATCTTCCTCCAGGTATATAACATCCTGCAGTATTCACAGGGATTAATTTTTGTCCAGCATAAAGTCCTTTTGATAACTCGACTTCAAAATCTTGACCATAATTTTTTAATTGCGCTTCTGCAAATTTTCTTACTCTTTCATATGAAAATTGAATGTCATCTTTGGTTTTTTGATCAAGTGATTTATTTATTTGATCAATTTTTTCTTTAGAAACTATTATCTCACCATTAAATTTATCAAATTTTTTTGTTAGTTCTTTACATCCAACTTCTTTAGATTTTTCCAATTCAGATAACAATTTTTGAACTATATCTCGAGTTTTTGTGTCATCCGTCGAGGCAGTTTTGACTGCTTTTTTTAAATATTGAATTCCCATTTTGGCTTTATTTATATTTTGATTATTAATCTAATGCAACCACCGCTGCTGCTATAGATGCCATTCTTGCAGTTGCTTCATCTGATCTACTTGTTATTACTATTGGAACTTTTCCACCAACTACAACTCCGGCTGCACATGCACCCATAAAATATATCATCATTTTCACTAATGCGTTACCTGCTTCAACATTAGGAACTAATAATACATCAGCCTGGCCAGCAACTGAATTTTTAATACCTTTAATTCCTGATGATACTTTAGAAACACTATTATCAAAAGCTAATGGTCCAAATACATCTGCTTTAAGATTTTCTTTTTTAGCAAGCTCTGTTATCTCTTTTGCGTCAATAGAACTTTGAACGCTTTCTAAAACTTCCTCTGTTGCGGAAAGTACAGATACTTTTGGTCTTTCAATACCAATTCTTTGACAGAAATTAATAACATTTTTTAGAATATGCATTTTTGTTTTAACGTTTGGAGAAACATTTAAAGCACCATCAGTAATAATTATAGGTCGATCATTTTTTTCTAATGTCATGTGCCAGATATGACTTAGTCTAGTTTTACCTAATAAATTATATTCTTTTTTAATTACTTCTTTCATTAAAACATCTGTATGGATATGACCTTTAACAATAATTTTTATTTTACCCTGAGATGCAAGTTTTGTGGCTATTTTAGCTGTCGAATTCTCATCAGACTCATGAATAATTTTATAATTTGAAATATCAAATTTTAGTTCTTCTGCGCATTTTTTAATCTCATTTTTGTCACCAATTAAAATAGGATTTATTAAATTTTCTTTCACAGAATCTATTACAGAAAGCATTGGTAGCATTTTTCCAGCATTAACAATCCCTGCTGGGATATCTTTTTTTTTATGTGCAATACTTAATAGATTAATAGGACAAATTATTTCTTTATTTGAAAGCATAAGTAATTTTTACATATATTTACGATGTGTATATAATAAGTTAATATGGCATAAAATGGAAATTGTAACTAAAATAGCGCCAATCGCATTGGCTTTGATAATGCTAACTTTAGGTTTAGGACTAACATTTAGAGATTTTACTAGAGTCGTTAATCAACCAAAGGATTTTATTTTAGGAGTTATTTGTCAGCTAATTATTCTTCCAATTGTTGCTTTTATATTAATAAAAATATTTAAAACACCATTAGAACTAGCATTAGGAGTCATGATTATAGCAGCAGCCCCAGGTGGAGTAACCTCAAATGTACTAACAAGATTCGCAAAAGGAGATGTTGCACTATCGGTTTCATTAACAGCCATAATAAGTTTAGTAAGTATAATTTCAGTTCCTTTTATAGTTTTTAAATCGGCGGATGTTCTACAGGTAAATTATTTAAGTAAAGAAATTTCAATGATTGGGATTTCAATAAAGATGTTTTTAGTTGTCACTTTACCTGTAATTATTGGAATGATTATTAGAAAATTTGCAACTATATTTATTTCATCTAATGAAAAAATAATTCAAAGAATTTCACTTTTACTATTTGTTATTGTTTTTTTAGCAATTTGGATTGAGGAGTGGGAAAATATTACATCTTATTTAAAACAAGCAGGAGTTATTACCTTAGTTTTAAATATAGTGATGATGATTATTGGATACTTTATAGCTAAGATATTTGCGTCAGGAATAGAGCAAAGAAAATGTATTTCTTTAGAATGCGGTTTACAAAATGGAACTCTAGCAGTTTTTGTAGCATCTCAAATTTTTAATGATGTTATATATCTTGTACCCACGGCAGCATATGCTCTCATAATGTTTATAACTTCAATATTTTTTGTTATTTTTATAAAGAATAAAAATTAAATTACGGACATTTTGCATCTATTTAGATAAAAAAAAATTGGTATACAAATAAGAATGCAAATCGAGATAATTTTACCGTCTGTAGTTCTAGGTATAATGCTATTTTTTTCTTTTGCAGTTGCACCAGTGATTTTTAAGGTACTTAAAGAGAATGAGGCAAGAAAGTTTGTTAGAACAATATTTCCTTACTATTACTTAATAAATTTAATATTAATTTTATTAATTTGTATATTTTTATTTTATAAAAGTTTTATCAGTTTTGATTTTTACTTATTAGCATGTGTAGCAATAATGTTTGCTATTTCGTTGTTTATTTTAATGCCAATGATTAATAATGCTAGGGATCGAGGAGAGGAAAATAAGTTTAAGTACTTGCACACAATATCAGTAATAATAAATTTTCTACAAATTATCATTTTAATTTATGTTTTGTTTTAAGAAATTTTTTATTTCTTTTTTAATCTTATTATCTCTTTTTTTTAATAAAGCACTTGCAAACAGTGAAATATTAAATTCTCTCAAAGAAGGTAATAAAATAGTATTTATAAGACACGCGATTGCCCCAGGTAATGGGGACCCAGAAAATTTTGCGATAAGTGATTGTTCTACACAAAGAAACTTAGGCAAAAAAGGTGTAGAGCAGTCAAAAAAAATAGGCAATTTTTTTAGAAAAAATAAAATTAAAATAGATGCAGTTTTAAGCAGTGAGTGGTGCAGATGTAAAGATACCGCTTTTCATGCTTTTGAAAATTTTATTACTTTTGATGCGCTGAACTCTTTTTATGATCCAAAATTTTCAAAAAATGAGGAATTGCAAATTGTTAATCTTAAAAAACTAATCGAAAGCTGGGAAAGTGATAAAAATTTGATTCTCATAACTCATTTTGTAGTAATTTCATCTTTGTTGAAAACCAGTTCATCATCTGGAGAGATTATTGTAGTTAATAAAGAGCTAGAGATACTAGGTAGAATGGAGACTTTTTAAATATTAGCTAGGACAATTGTTCCCATTATATGATTAAATATAATTTATTAATTTAAAAGTATGGTACCTGTTATATTCTCTCTAACTGTTATTACGGTAATCTTATTTATTTCGTTTATATTTAGAAAACCTTCAAAAAAAGAAATAACAAAATTTGTAAACAAAACACAAGAAAAAAGTATTTGGTCAAAATTAGGATTTTAATCTTGTGAAGAAAAAAATAAAATATTTAATCTATTTTGCAGTTTATATAATACTCATATTAATTTTGGCAGTAATATTTTATGTCAACGGAATAAGTTTAATTTAAAAAATAATGAAAAAAAGAAAATTTATTAAATTACTAGTCTCAATTTTTTCATCGTTTTTTTTAGTCCCTATATCCTCTTTGTACGCAAATATAGAAAAAAAAATTATAAATAAGTCACTAACCAAAGAACAAAAAAAAATAATGTTTAAAGAGGGAACAGAAAGGCCGTTTACAAGTAGTTTAAATTATGAAACTAGAGAAGGTTTTTATCATTGTGCGAATTGTAACGCCAAACTGTTTTCTTCAAATTCTAAATTTGACAGTGGGACAGGGTGGCCATCATTTTCAGAAGCTCTCCCAGGTGCTTTTAAAACAAAAGTTGATTATTCATTTGGGATGAAACGAACTGAATATCATTGTGCCAATTGTGGTGCACACCATGGTCATGTATTTGATGATGGACCTTCAGAAACTGGAAAGAGATTCTGTAATAATGGTCTTTGTTTAATTTTTATTCCCTCTAATTAATCTACAAATTTAAGCTTGATTAATTTTTCTTTTTTAATTTCTTTACACCAAAGCTCGTAAGTTTCACACATTCTCCAAATTAAACCAAAGGCGTTTTGTGAATTAGATAATGGAAAAGAACTTTTTGCATAATAAGTTTCACTATCTTCTTTAAATTGTTTCATTACTGTATTCTTTTGTATGTTAAGCAAATCTATCGTTTCTTTCGGTATTTTATTTCCAGTTTCAAGATTAATAAAATTGTTTTCTTTTATTTTAGCAAAAAGGTTATCATGAAAATTACCTTTTTTAATTTCATTAAATTCTTTAGATGCTAAAAACCTTTCTACAAGTTCAATATTTGTTATTTGAGGTTCTGATTCTTTTATTTTAATTAATTGTAAATAGATAGATTCAGGTAAATATAGCATTAATGGTTTTGAAGTATCTTTTTTTTTCATTTTACTTTTTGTTAATGATAATCATTACTAACTAAATTTTTTTCTATCTATTTTATGCATTTTTTTTATGATAATGATTATCATTAGTTCAGAGATTTATTATCAAAAAATTTTAAAATGTTGAAAAAATATTTTTTTTTATTATTTTAATGTCATGGAACTAGAAACTCATAATTGTAGAAAATGTGGTTTAACAATATCAGCAACATGCTCAAAATGTCATAGAGTTGTTGATGTTAAAAAACTTGATGATGGATGTATTGTAAAAGTTACTAAGTGTGGTGATTGTGCAAATACCCCAGTAATAAGAGATATCTGCTCTAATCAAGCTTAAGTTAAATCAATTAAGAACTAATTCTGATCCTTTTTCAGCAATCATAAGAACAGGTGCATTCAAATTAGCACTAGGAATTTCTGGTATCACAGATGCATCGATAACTCTTAAATTTTTTATGCCTTTTACTTTTAAGTTTTCATCAACCACTGCCATATTATCAACCCCCATTTTACACGTTCCACATGGATGATAAGCAGTGTCAGCTTTAGATCTTATATACTCATCTAATTCATCATCTGTTTGAGCATCTGAGCCAGGCCCCACTTCCTTGCCAGCATGTTCTGAGAGAGCAGGTTGAGATAATATTTTTCTTGCAACATGAATACATTCTCTTGTTTGTTTTAAGTCTTCTTCATCTTTTAAGTAATTAAACAATATTTTTGGATACTCATATGGATCAGAAGTATTTAAAGTAATTTGCCCTCTACTTCTTGGGTGATTAGGACTTGCATGTAATTGATAACCATGAGTATCAGGATCAACTAGTCCATGATTTATTACAAATGAAGGAAAGAAGTGAAATTGGATATTTGCAACTTTTCTATCTGCTGATGATTTTGCAAATCCACCTGCTTCTAAAAAAGATTTTGAGCATGGTCCAGATTTAAACATAAACCATTGAATACCTGCCAATACTTTTGGTACTAGTTTTGTGTATGTGTATAATGTATTTGGCGTTTTGCATTCTTGTTGAATATACGTTTCTAAATGATCATGTAAATTTTTTCCTACTCCCTTTACATCATTTACTACTTCAATACCCTTTTCTTTTAGATGATTTGCGTCACCAATTCCTGATAACATTAGTAATTGTGGAGAGTTTATTGAGCCACCACTCAGTATGACTTCTTTATTTGCATAAATTTTTTTAACTTCATTTTTAATTTTAACCTGAAGACCTATAGCTTTTTTTCCATCAAATAATATTTTTTCTACATACGAATTTTTTAAAATATTCAAATTTTTTCTATTTTTAACTGGATTTAAATAATACTTACCCGCGCCAGCTCTTTCTCCTTTATGCATGGTTGTATCAAACATACCGAAACCTTCTTGTTCTTCACCATTCATATCAATATTTGTTTTGTGACCAGCCTGTCCAGCTGCATTAATAAAAGCTTCAAATAATGGGTTTGAGTTTTTTGATAAATTTATTGGCAATGGACCTAGAGATCCTCTATATTGATTTTCACCTTCAGACCAGGTTTCTATTTTTTTAAAATATGGCAAAACCTTTTCGTAAGACCAATTTTTTAAACCAAAATTTTCCCATCTTGAATAATCGTCTCTATTTCCCCTCACAAAAACCATTCCATTATGGGAAGAACAGCCTCCTATCATTTTACCCCTTGGGCAAAAAATTCTTCTATTATTTAAATAAGGTTCTGGCTCTGAATAATATTTCCAATTATATTTTGGATCATGCATCGTATAAAGTAAAGCAAGAGGCATTTTTACTTTCCACATATCACTTGATCCGCCTGCCTCAAATATCGCAACTTTATGATTACTATTTTCAGACAATCTATTAGCAAGAACACATCCTGCGGATCCAGCACCAACAATTAAATAATCATAATTCATAAAATTACATTTTTTCCATTATCCATAAACTTTTTTTGCTTAAAAAATAAATCTTACCATTTTTAGGATGTACTTGAATATCTCTTATTCTCCCGATTTTTCCTTGAAAAATAATATCTTCTTCTACACTTTCTAAATTATTAAAATCTAATTTTCTTAAAGACATATCTTTTAAAGAGGTAATTAATGCATGGCCATTCCATTCTTTGAATTCTTCTCCTTTATAAATTGTTATTGCACTAGTTGCTATTGAAGGAACCCAGTATTGTATTGCTTTTGTAAAACCAGGTTTCCATTTTGGACCAATTTTAGTTCCACTATAATTTGTTCCTCCCCATCCTAAAATTTTCCAACCATAATTTTCACCTTTTTTAACTTCACCGAACCAATCGCCACCTTTTGCACCGTGATTACTAATGTAAATTTTTTCATCGAAGGTTGAAAAAGTAAGTCCTTGTGGATTTCTTACTCCTATTTGATAAATTTCTGGCAACCAATCTTTCTTATCTAAGAATTTTGGATTATCTTTTGGAATTTTACCATTTAAATAAATTCTTATAATGCTACCTGGATGCTTTGAGGCGTCTTGCGCAATCATTCCTTGTCCTCTTTCTCCAACAGACGCAAACAAATATTCTCCCTGTATAGCTAACCTTGATCCAAAATGGTATGGAGAATCAATTGGTGGATAGGCTTGAAAAATATTTTTAAATTCGATTTTGCCTCTATTAAAGTTACCTCTTGCAATAGAAGTGCTGGTTTTATAGTTACCTCGATTTTCTGTATAAGAAACCCAAACTATATTATCTTTGAAAAGAATATCTAATAACCCTCCTTGTCCATATTCTAAAACATTAAGATTGTGATCTATAGTTTTTATATTTTTATTTTTAAGATTTATAAGTTTAATCTTTCCTGATTTTTCAGTAATAAGTAATTCTTCTTTATTTATAAACGTTGATCCCCATGGCTCATTTAGATCAACAATATTTCTTATAGTGAATTCACTAGCTTTTAAAGGGTTGGTTGTAAAAAAAAATAAAAAAAAAATTAAAATTTTCCTCATAGATTTTCAAAATCTTTTAAAATAGCGTGAGGTATTTTAATTTTTCCTTTCATATTTTTTTTATATCTTTTGTATTTATTTTGACCAGGGTACAAAATATCACTTGTTCCCTTTGTTTTAGGTAATTTCTTAACTCTTTTTATATTTTCCTTAATCCTTTGACTATAGTTTCCAACAAATAAATTTGGTTTAAATACTATGAATAAATGACCTACATTCTGTGGTCCGCTAAAGTCATCGAATGGATCTCTGACTTTTCCTGCATGATTGCTTCCAGTCAAAACTCCACTTAAAATATCTACCATCCAAGCAAGACCAGATCCTCTAAATCCTGCGATTGGTAATTGTACACCCTTTAACGCCTTTAAAGCATCGGTGGTAAGTTGACCGTTTTTATCAAGCGCAGTTCCTTTTGGTATGCTCCTTTTTGTTTTTGCAGCTAATCTTATTTTACCTCTATTGATTATTGAAACAGAAGCATCAAAAATAAATGGGACTTTTAATGAGGTTGGAGCACCAAAGCAAATTGGGTTTGTTCCAAATAATGCTTTTTTTGATCCAAATGGAGCTAATGCGGGAGGTGCGTTGGTGAAGCATAGTGCTATAAGATTTTTTTTAACAGCTTGCTCTGCGTAATATCCTGATAATCCATAGTGACCACTATTTTTAATTCCAATAAAACCTAATCCAGTTTTTTTAGCACTTTTAATCGCCTGTTTAATTGCTACATCTGCAGCTACAAATCCAATGCTATTATCTGCATCTACATGAAAAATTGAATTAGATATTTTTTTTAATCTTATTTTAGGTTTTGGATTAATTACTTTCTTTTTAATTCTATCACAATACATTTTTACTCTTGAAATACCATGAGAACTAGCGCCCACTAACTCTGCATTTATAATAGCATCTGAACAAATTTTTGCATGTGTTTTACTTAGTTTATAATTCATAAAAATTTCTGTAAGTTTTTTTTTTAATTTATTTATCTTCATTATTCATCAAACCAATTTTGAAACGTTTTACTATTATCTCTTAAATATTTAGGTAAAAGCGTATTATCAATTTTTTTTAATTTATAGCTTGCTTTCCATTTTTCTGAGCTCGTTTTATCTGTAAAATGATCATAAAAAACTTCCTTATTCTTTATCTTTGACTTAATAAATTCTATATCTATACCACTCTCATCAAATTCATCATGGTGACCAAAATTTTTAAATTTTTCAAATAGAGCTTCAGGACTTTTGATATTAGTAAAATGCCAGCCTCCATCATCTATAATTTCTAGATCTCGTCTTTTTAATTTTGAAAAAAATGTATCAAATCTCCACCATGGATATTTTTTATTTTTTAAATTTCTTAACCATGACATACTTTTTAAGTGTTTTTTCTTACAACCCTTAGACCCAAACCAGTTTAAATTTTCATAGTATAAGTTAAATTTATAATAGAATATCATCTGTTTAAAAATAAAAACATTACTTTTTGATTTTAAAAATTGATCAGATTTTAAATTAGGGATCTCATCATTATCGCTTAACAAAATTAAATCATCATCATCAGCGTCTTTTAAACTATTGAACATATAGTCATATGATTGTTCTATTCTCTTAAGTGAATTCATTCTTTTATCTAAAGAATTTACTTCACCATTTTTAGGAAATTTAATATTATCTGGCTCTTTTTCTATTACTATATAAATAATTTTATCTTTAAACTTTGAATAATTATTAATATTGAAATTAAGTTTTTTTTTATTACCACTATGTGAAAATAATGATTCTACAATTATAAATTTTTCGACTTGATCATTTAAGGTGTTAAACCTTATATCAATCATTAATTCTTCATCATAATATGTAGTACAATCAAAAATTCTCATTAAGGGATTTAATTTTTATCCTTTTCCTCTCCATGGAATTGTTTTATCTATTATTTTCCTTAAAGTAACATCAAACAAGAGTCCTAGCATACCCATTATAAAAATTGTTATCCATATAACTTCATACTGGAAATATTTTTTTGCAACATTTTCCACAAATCCAATTCCAGTTGTGCCAGCTAAAAATTCTGCTGCCACCAACGTTCCCCAGCACATACCAACTGCTACTCGTATACCTGTTAAAATTTCAGGAAGGGAATTTGGAAAAATTACATGTCTTAATATTTGTTGTTTTGAAGCACCTAATGAGTGAGCAGCATGTATTTTAGACAATTGAGTCCCCGATGCTCCCGCTCTTGCTGAAATTATCATTATCGATAGAGACACCATAAATAATAAAAATACTTTTCCAGTGTTATCAATTCCTAAAACCGAAATAATAAGTGGGGCCCAAGCGAGTGGAGGAACAGGTCTGTAAAGTTCAATTAAAGGATCAAAAAATCCTTTTGCAAATCTATTTAATCCCATAAATAGACCAAGAGGTACACCAATTAATATTCCAAAAACTAATCCGAGAAAAACTCTTAAAAAAGAATCCCAAATATGTCCATAAGGCACAGGTACTTTAAACAAATTAAAATCACCAGTTACAATTTTTAGAACTCCACCTTTGAAGTTCTGTTTTACTATTCCATCTTTATTGTGAACAGGATATTCACCCGGTAAAACATCTGCAATCCAGTCTGGCAAAATAAAGCCAATCATTTTGCTCACATCAACCATTTGTATCCACAATAGAGGAATATCTTTGTAACCCACACTTGGTTTTGACATTAATATGAATTTATTGAAAGTATCGGACGGTTTAGGTAGCCATCTACCTGATCCTTGTTCTGAACAACTAGGACCACTAGCAACGATAGTTCCTGCAGGAAATAAGAAAATATCTATTAATCTCAATCCACCTTGTTCTTTTTTTTGAGCATTATCAAATTTGACAATTGCTGCCTGCATCTTATCTAATGAATTTGGAGGATAGATACTTGCAAATTCAATTCTTCTAGCAATCTTAACAATATTCTTTGCGTATGTTGAGGTCACTTCCTCACTATCACTTAAGTTTTTTCTATAAGATTTAATTTCCTCTTTTAGTTCTTTAATCCTGCTTTTAAATTGAGGGTTATGATTTCTTAACTTAAAAAATTCATCACTTATTAAATTTAATTCTTGGGCGGCGGTGTGAAACTTTAAACCCCTAGATGTTGCAGGAACCAAAGGTACCTCTAATGTATTTTCAATAGATCCTGACCCTGCATCTACCTTAGTGATACCCCAACCACCTTCTTCATTTACAGCTTTCAGTCTTTCATTGAGCTCTTGCTCGGTTTCAAACGGGTAATCAGATTTTTGGAAATTTTCAGTTAATAGATTAATTTTTCCAGTGATATCATCTATTTTTAGTTGGGTCTCAAGTTCTAATAAATCTTCATTTGTAAGTAATGGGATAAGTTGATTAGTTTTACTTATGTAACTAATTAGTATTGTTTTTTGTTGGTTATTTAGTTCCTCAGAATTTTGAATTTCATTTTGAATTAATTTTAAATTTTTATTCTCCTTTTTGATTTGTGAAGTGCTTTTGAACTCTCTTTCCTTAATTGGAAATTGATATTTCAATCCGAGAAGAGAGTCATTCACTTTTGCAACTTGGCACAGCTCATTTGCAGATTTTGGATAAAATCCTTTAGCAATATCCCAAGAATAATAGAGCCAAATTAAAAGTAAAAAGCTACTTCCAACAATTACCCAGTGAGTACCACCCAAAGCTCTTTCTGGATTTCCAAATACTGCATCTACTTTTTCAGTTCTTATTAATCTTCGCCCATAAAGAATACAGCCAACTACAGCGAAGAATATTAGAAAAGTTAATATTTGAGTTAACATTTAATTATCTTTCCCCATAATTTCCTCTTCCATGTTCCATATCATGGACAATATCTCTTCTCTTTTTGATGAAAATTCTTTGTTTTTTTTAATTTCTCGCAAGTCTTCTTTCAAACCCATTTCTGCAAAAGGAAGATTGTATTCTTTATGTATTCGACCTGGTCTTGGCGCCATAACATATAATCTTTCACCAAGCAACAAAGCCTCCTCAACAGAGTGAGTGATTAAGATAATTGTTTTTCCTGTCTCTTTCCAAATTTTTAAAACTAATGATTGCATCTTTTCTCTTGTTAGCGCATCAAGCGCACCCAAAGGTTCGTCCATAAGAATTAAGTCTGGGTCATTAATTAGACATCTTGCAAGAGCAACTCTTTGCTGCATACCACCGGATAATTGATAAGTTGGCGTATTTCCAAATCCTTTAAGCCCAACTATATCTAACCATTCCTCAACTTTTTTTGCGGTAGTCTCAGGATTTTCTTTTTTCATCCTAAGTCCAAAATTCACATTTTCAGAAACAGTTAACCATTCAAACAAAGCCCCTTGTTGGAAAACCATTCCTCTATCTACTCCTGGTCCATTTATTTCATTATTACCTAAAGTTATAGTTCCAGATGTTGGTCTAATAAAACCAGCGGCAATATTTAGTAATGTAGTTTTTCCACATCCAGATGGACCCAGTACTGTTAAAAGCTCACCTTTTTTGATTGTAAAGTTTAAATCTTTTAATGCATGAACAGTCTCTCCCTTTGGAGATTTAAAAATCATGTTTAGATTTTGAGAAACTAAATCACTCATAAGGAAAAGTTTATACCTAAATTTTCATAAAAAAAATAGGCACCAATTATTAAACTGGTGCCTATCAATTTTTTTATACCTTAAAAATTATAAAGGTAAAAAACTTGTATCTACGTTACCTTTAGGAGTTCCCATACCTTTTAAAAAAGCATCAAGATTTCCACTTTTCATAGACTTTTCTGTTTCAGCCGGCGTTAGAAATTTAAAACCGCTTAAAGTTTCTTTCATATCACCAACTTTCATTTCTGAAGCTTTTGCCATAGAATTCATATCGCTTTTTCCTGCTCTATATCTTGCATTTGCTTCATGAGTCACTTCAATAAAAGTTCTAAGCATACCAGGATTTTCCTTCATAAACTTTGTAGTTACCGAAGTAATATCTATACCAAGTATACCAGCGTCTCTAGCCTCTTGTACTGTTAATAATCTAGATCCAACTGCTGTTGCTGCTTTAATAGAGTTTCCTCCAAATAGACATGACATTACAACATCACCGCTTACTAATGCAGCAGCTCCTTCTTCAGGATCCATTTGAATTATATCCATTTTACTTCTATCAGCGCCAACAACTTTCATACTTTCATCAAAAACATACTCAGCCATTGTTCCTAGAGGAACAGCAACTTTTTTACCTTCTAGTTCAGTAGCATTAGCTTTTGTAATACCAGATGCATTCGAAGTCACACAAGTTGTTCCGCCCATTCCATATTCCATAGCTATATCTACAAGCTTAATTGGTGCTTTAGATTTAACTGCGTTAATGAAAGGTACTAATCCCTGTGAATAGGAAATATCAATGTCGCCAGCAAGCATTGCATCAGTCATTGCTCCACCGTTAGTGAAGTTAGTCCATTTAACTGGTACACCTAAAGCTTTAGCAAAACTTTTCTTTTGCATGTCCTCAAGGTTAGGACTTGGCCATTCTAGAAAGTAAGCAACTCTTACTTCGTTTGCTGCAGAATTTGCAACAGAAATAGTTAAGTTAAGAGCAACAAAACAACCTAGAAGAAAACTAATTATTTTTTTCATTTTTCCCCTTTTTCATTATTATTAATAAGTATATTTAAGTTCAAAATTTAGCTGATGTAAATGATCATTTAGTTTAATTTAAGCTTAAGGATTTGATTAAACAATCTATGGTTGTATAATTTTATACTAGTGATAAGTTAAGAAAATTTTCTAGTGAAAAATTAATAATTAGTCTAGAAACTAAATAACAACAAAATTTATGAGCACAGATAATAAAACAAAAATTCCAAATTCTTTAAATGAGCATTGGATGCCATTTACATCTAATAAAGATTTTAAAGAAAGACCAAGATTAATTACAGAAGCTAAAGGATGTTATTTAAAAAATCATGAAGGCAAAACGATGATAGACGCAAGTTCAGGCTTGTTCTGCAATCCTTTAGGACATGGAAGAAAAGAAATTATCGAAGCAATTACAAATCAATTAAATGTACTTGATTATTGCCAACCTTTCCAACAAGGTTTTGGTGGATCATTTGATTTAGCAACAAAAATTTCAAAACACACACCAGGAAATTTAAATAAAATATTTTATACAATTTGCGGTTCAACTGCAGTTGAAACTGCAATTAAAATAGCAATAGCATATCATAAGGCAAGAGGAGAAGGACATAGATACAGATTTGTTGGCAGAGAAAGAGCTTACCATGGCATGAATATTGGAGCTACATCTGTTGGAGGAATGATTAATAACGTAAAAACTTTTGCAAGTGTTTTAATGCCTGGCGTGCTTCATATGAGGCATACTCATTTGCCAGAGCATAGATTTGTAAGCGGTCAGCCTGAAACTGGTGCTGAAATGGCAGATGATTTAGAAAGAATTTGTACAAATTTTGGAGCAGAGAATATTGCTGCATGTATAGTGGAACCAGTTGCAGGATCCACTGGTACGCTTGTTCCACCAAAAGGATATTTACAAAGATTAAGAGAGATTTGTGATAAGCATGGAATACTTTTAATATTTGATGAGGTAATTACAGGCTGGGGAAGAATGGGCTCAGCATTTGGTTCACAAGAGTTCGGTGTTACACCAGATATTATGACAATGGCAAAAGCCACAACAAATGGAATAAGTCCAATGGGTGTTGTTGCATGTAAAGATGAAATTTACGATGGGATAGTAGATAATGCTCCAAAGGGTACAATAGAATTATTTCATGGTTATACTTATTCTGGAATTCCTATTTCAGTTGCAGCTGCATTAGCAGTTCAAGATATTATTGAGAAGGATGATATTTTTAAAAGAGCTAAAGAAATGTCTCCTTATTTTCAGGAAGGTTTATTTTCATTAAAAGATATCGATGTTGTAGATAATATAAGAGGATATGGAATGATGGGTGGAGTTGATATTAAAATGGATAAAAAACCTGGTGTCGCAGGTCTTACAACTTTTAAACACTGCTATGAAGCAGGAGTAAATTTTAAAGCTACAGGAGATTGTCTAATTATAGCACCAATGTTTATTTCAGAAAAAAAACACATTGATGAAATTATAGAAAAACTAAGAAAAGGGATAACAAACTATTCAAAAAGTAAAAAAAATTAATTTTCATTGGGAGGGATATGAAAATTGGTGTTCCTAAAGAAATAAAACCACAAGAAAATAGAATTGGTCTTACACCTGAGAGTGTGAAAGATCTTATTAAAAATGGTCATGAAGTATTAGTAGAAAATAATGGTGGCTATGAAGCAGGCTTTGAGAACAAGCAATATGAGGATGCTGGCGCTAAGATAGTAAATAAAGCTGAAGATATATTCAACGATTCTGAAATAATTGTAAAAGTTAAAGAACCTTTATCAAGCGAAGTTCAAATGATAAGAGAAGATCAAATTATTTTTACATATCTACATCTTGCAGCAGCAAAAGAACTTACTAATGGATTAATCAAATCAAAAGGCGTTTGTATTGCATATGAAACGGTTACAGATAACAATGGAAGACTACCGCTGTTAGCACCGATGAGTGCTGTTGCAGGAAGAATGTCAGTTCAAGCCGGCGCACATTGTTTAGAAAAAAATCAAAAGGGAAGAGGTGTCTTATTAGGAGGAGCTCCAGGAGGTGATCCTGCTGATGTTGTAATACTTGGAGGTGGAGTTGTTGGGGAAAATGCGGCAGTTATTGCAACAGGAATGAGAGCAAAAGTTCATGTTGTAGACAAATCCCAAGAAAGACTTGATCAACTTACAAATATGTTTGGAGACAAAATAATTCCTGAGCTAAGTGATAAATGTGATTTAAATAAATTAATTGCTGAGTGTGATTTATTAGTAGGGGGAGTTTTGATACCTGGAGCAGAAGCACCAAAATTAGTTACAAAAAAAATGTTAAAAAACATGAAACGAGGTTCGGTAATTGTTGATGTTGCTATTGATCAAGGTGGATGTGTAGAGACTAGTAAACCGACTACTCATGCAAATCCAACATATATAGTTGATGATATTGTTCATTATTGTGTAGCTAATATGCCTGGTGGAGTTCCAAGAACCTCAACTTTTGCACTGAATAAAGCAACATTACCATTTTTAAATAAACTTGCAAAACATGGATATAAAAAAGCTCTCAGTGAAGATAAAAATTTTCTTGCAGGATTAAATGTTTGCAAAGGTGATGTGACATATAAAGCAGTAGCAGATGTTTTTGGACATAGCTATGTTTCACCTGATAAAGCAATAAATTAATTAAAGAGAGTAAAAGATGTATAGGCCTTTGCCAGATGGATTAACAATTAAAAACTCGCCTATTGAAGGATTAGGTTTATTTACTAATGTTAATATAAAAAAAAATACATTTATTGGTGTTACTCACATCAGAGATGAACAATTTGAGAACAAGTACATAAGAACACCATTGGGAGGATTTTATAACCATTCTGATGATCCAACAGTAGTTAGAATGGTGACTGACTCTTTACCAAAACTTAAATTTGGTGATGTATTAGATATTGATGCTACAACAAAAAAGTTCCCAGGAAATGACAATGATGGTGAAAATGTTTTTTTTAATTTACAAGAAAAACCAGATGCAAAATATTTTTTTATGGTTGCTGCTAAAGATATAAAAGCTGGCAATGAATTAACTGCAAATTATAATCTTTATACATATCCAAAGACAGGTGTTGGATTACAAATGATTTAATTTTTTTCTAAATAAATGAAAAAAGAACTTCCAAAAAGCACTAAAGTAGTTGTAATTGGAGGTGGAGTGATTGGTTGTTCATGTGCTTATCATCTTGCAAAATTTGGCTGGAAGGATGTTATTCTTTTAGAAAGAGATAAACTTACATCAGGGACTACCTGGCATGCAGCTGGATTGGTTAGTCAATTAGGCCCATCTGCAACAATAACTAAAATTAGAAAATACTCTCTAGATTTATACAAGCAACTTGAAAAAAAAGTAGGTCATTCAGCTGGGCTTCGTTTAAATGGTGCTATGTCTGTTGCTCAAGAAGAGGGTAGATGGCAGGAATTGAAAAGACAAGCAACTACTGCTCAACTTTACGATGTTGATGTACAAATTTTAAATAAAGATGAAATTAAAGAAAAAGTTCCTTTAATAAAAAATGATGATTTATTAGGTGGAATATTTATGCCTGGAGATGGTGCAGGAGATCCATCTGGAATTACCCACTTGCTTGCTAAAGCAGCAAAATTAGAAGGAGCAAAAATATTTGAAGATTCACCAGTGGAGGACATTTTGGTTAAAAACAAAAGGATAGAAGGAGTTATTGTAAATGGTAAAAAAATAGAGTGTGAATATATTGTTTTAGCAACTGGAATGTGGTCTAGACAGATTGGAGAGAAAATCGGCGTAAGTATTCCGCTATATCCAGCTGAGCATTTTTATGTCATCACTGAGCCAATAAATGAAATTCCAAAAACTTTACCAGTGATTAGAGACTTTGATAGCAGAACTTATTTTAAAGAGGATGCTGGTAAATTATTGTTAGGTATTTTTGAGGGCAAATCAATCCCAGCTTTTGGTGAAACAAATAAGGTTCCAGAAGATTTTTCTTTTGGAGAATTTCCTGAAAATTTAGAACATTTTGAGCCTTACTTAAACGCATGCATGAAAAGATTTCCAATTCTGGAAAAAACTGGAATTAGAAAATTCTTTGCAGGACCAGAGTCATTTACCCCTGATACAAATTCACTTTTAGGCGAAGTACCTGAAGTAAAAAATTTTTTTGTTTGTTGTGGATTAAATAGCATTGGTATAGCCAGTGCTGGCGGTGTAGGAAAAGTCACAGCTGAATGGATGATGAATGGACATATAAATGAAGATATATTTAATTATGATATAAAAAGATTTCAAAAATTTCATTCAGAAATTAAATTTATAAAAAATAGAATTACTGAAACATTAGGTGATTTATATGGTATGCATTGGCCTTACAAACAACATTCCACCTCACGAAATCAAAAACTTCTTCCATATCACAATGAGTTAAAAGATGCTGGAGCTTGCTTTGGTGCGACAGGAGGTTTTGAAAGACCTATGTGGTATTCTTTGAATGGTAAAGATCCAAAATATGATTACAGTTATAAGTATCAAAATTGGTATCCTTCAGCCAAATACGAAACAATAAATGCAAGAAAAAATGTAGGCCTTTTTGATTTATCATCTTTTTCAAAATTTGATCTTAAAGGTGAAACTGTTCACAATGAATTACAAAAAATAAGTACTGCAAATGTTAAATGTATTCCAGGAAAAACAACGTATACTCAAATGCTAAATGAGGATGGTGGTATCGAAACCGATTTAAGTATTGTTTGTATTGATAAAAATTATTTTAGAGTTGTAAGTTCAGCCTCAACAAGAGAGCATGATAAAGTACATATCCAAAAATATTTATCCAACAAAGTACAATTTAATGATGTTACCGAGGATATTTGTTGTTTTGGTTTATTTGGTCCAAAGAGTAGAGATATGATAGTAAAACTAAGTAAAGACGATTTTACTAATGAAAATTTTAAATTTGGTACTGCAAAATTAATTAAAATTGGAGAAATAGAGGTATGGGCACAAAGATTGTCTTATGTTGGTGAACTAGGTTACGAGCTTTATGTAAACAGCGTAGATGCAAAAAAATTATATAATACCATTGTTTCAAAAGGAAAAAATTTTAGTTTGTCTCACTGTGGAATGCATGCCATGGATATAATGAGAATGGAAAGTGGTTTTTTACATTGGGGACACGATATTTCTCCTGAGGAAAACCAATATCAGGCAGGATTAAGTTTTGCGATAAGCTATAAAAAAAATATAGACTTTATAGGGAGGAAAGCTTTACTAAAATCAAAAGAAAAATCTCCATCTAAGCAGCTTATAATGTTAACATTGAAAGAGAATAAACCTGGAGAACCTCTTTTATTGCACGACGAGCCAATTTATTTAAATAATGAAATTATCGGAAGGACAACATCTGGTAATTATTCTTTCTGTTTTAATAAAAACTTAACATTTGGATATATAGACGGAAAAATCTCAATAAAAGACCTTGAAAATAAAGATATTTTCGTTGAAGTAGCCAAAAAAAAACACGCTGCTGAGTTACAGAAAAAAAGTTTGAACCAAAATAATTTTAAATCAATTTAAAAGCGAAACTCATTCAGAGCTTAAAATTTCGCTTGAAACCTCAAATTGAACAACCTATAGATTGTAAAATTTTTGAACTCATGCTTTATTTTAGCATGTCTACAGAAAATTTGGCAAAAAAAAATAATCCTGAATTTATACTAGATACAGACTCTTTAGAAGATGAAACTTCAGCAAAAAATGCTAAATTAAAAGTAGATATTAATACTTTGATGGACAGAGTCAGAGAAGAGAAAAAAAAAGAAAAAAAAGAAAATCTTCTTTTTGTTGGTTTGATTGCATCAGCTGTTTTGATTACAGGTGCAATTGCATCATTCTGAAAATTTAATTTTTATATATTCTTGCAGCGTTAAATAACTTGCAACTCATCTCAGAAATTTTATTAACATTTTCTAATCTATATTTATCAATCTCTTTTACATTGCTAGAGTTAGATACAACGTATAAACCACTTTTATTTTTATCTATAAATTTATTTTTTACTAAAAAGTTTAGTTTTCTAATTACAGTTGGTCTTGGTATTCCTGTTAAATCCGAAATTGTCATTGCATTCAAACCCAATGTTTCAGTCAAAGATAAAAGTTCACTTAGATAAGTATCTTTTGCTTTTTCAGGATATTTAGCAGATGTTTTAATTTTTTTAGTTAATGCTAAATTTTGATTATAAACAATCATTGCCCATATTTGAACTGTTTCATAATCTCTAAAAAACTTCTTTTTAAATTTAGTCAACATTTCAATTTGAAACTTTAAAAAATAATTCCAGCAATGCGTATAATTGTTCTTTATTAATAATTCTAAATCTATTGAAGATATTTGTTGTTTTATAATATTTGATTTTTGTAAATGTTTAGAAATATTTGCTAGGAATTTAGATATCATATGTATGGATGTAGTAGGCTTTTGTAGATTATAAGCATTCCTATTTACTACGACAGCTTTTTTATTTTTTTTTATTATACCAATTTTTTCTAATTCCAAAATTTTTCTACGAGCAGTTTCTTTTGAAATTGAAAGCTCTTTAGCTATATTAACTATATTAAATTTTTTTAGTTCATATTGATTAACATTATAAAATTGTTCAAAATCATATTTTATAAAATATTCTGCATAACTATCAAAAGTTTTACTTACTAAGCTCATCAAGATAAAATACTTATCTAAATCCTTAAAGGTTATATAAGCATTGTTTAACCAAATTCTTTGGAGTTCAAAATAATCTGTAATTATTTCAATATAGTTTTTAGTCAGGGTATTATATACTTGTGATACCTCAACTTCTGTTGAAAATTTTAATCTTATTTCCTTTGACATTTTATTTATATAAATATTTAACTTAGTAATAAAAATAAATTATGTAAATTAATTTTATGGAATTTGTCAAATTAGTAGGACCTTTTGGCGTTTTTTTTATTATGTTTGCATTAGGTCTAAACTTAAGCATTAAAAGATTTTTAAGAGTATTCAGTAGACCTAAAAATTTTATAGTCGGAATACTATGTCAAACACTTGTTCTCCCAATTATTGGTTTAATAGTTATTAGTTATTTGCAAATGGATAAAGAATTTCAAATTGGAGTATTTCTATTATTAATAATGCCATCTGCTGCAATGTCAAATTATGCAACAAAAATCGCGGATGGAAATGTTCCTTTATCAATTTGTTTAACATCAGTATGCGCATTAGTTTCATTTATAACTGTTCCTTTATATTTAAATTTTTTTTCGATTTTTTTATATGACGAGAGTTTTAATTTAAAATTATTTACTTTTTCACTTAAAACATTTTTATTTATAACTTTACCTGTATTTATTGGAATTTTTATTAGAGAAAAATTTTCAAAATTTGTAAAAAAATATGTTTTCACACTTGATAGAATAGCTTTTGTACTTTTTTTAATAATTGTTTTCATAGCAATTTATACAGAGAAAAATAATTTAATCAGTTATTTTGATGATGTTGGGGTGGTAATGAGTTTAATTTTAGTTTTAGTGTTCACATCATCTTTTATTATTACACAGATATTTATTGATGATATACAGACAAAAAGAGCAATCAGAATAGAAGCAATATTGCAAAATGGAGCAATGGGTTTTGTTGTTGGTGCTTTAATTTTTACAGAAATTCAATATCTTGTTCCGATAACAATTTATGCGCTTTTACAATACTGTTTTCTTTTATTTTATTTGGGAAATATGAAATTAAAAAAATAATTCAATTATCAATGATTAAATTATTTTACAAACCCTACCTATACTACAACTTATTTATTCGTCATAAAATTATTAAAAAAAGAAAAACATACTCTCAATTCCAAGAAGATTTATTTATATCTAATTATTTTAAAAATAACTTTAATGGATTTTATGTTGATGTAGGATGCTATCACCCTTTAAAGTATAGTAATACGGCATTGATGCATAACCGAGGATGGAAAGGTTTAAATATTGATATAAATCAAACGTCAATAGATTTATTTAATATTGCAAGACCTAAAGATTTAAATATTTGTGCAGCTCTATCAAATACTAATGAAACATCAGAGTTTTATTTTGACCACAAAATGAGTCCTGTAAATACGTTAAATAAGGAATTCTCAGATTATTGTTCGAAAAAAATATCTTTTAATAAATTTTCAAAAATAAAAATACAAAAATATAAATTTGATAAACTTGTTGAACAATATAATTTAACTTTACCTACTATTGATTTTGTTAATATCGATGTTGAGGCTCATGATTTAGAAGTTTTAGAGGGATTTAATCTTTTAAAATATAAGCCTAAATTAATTTGTATTGAACTGTATAATTCAAAGTTAGAATTAATAGAACAAACCTTTAGCAATTTTTTGACAAAACTGAGATATAAATTAATAAAAAAAATTGGTCCCAATGGTTTTTTTCAATATAATGATTGATATATTCGTTTTATGCCAAACAGTAAAAGCTCACATAAAAAATATTTTAAACAAATTATAAAATCAATTTTTAACTTATTTGGATACGAAATTCATAAAAAAAATAATTTTATGAATAGATTCAGTGATTACATTGTTGAAGCATCAGATTATGAGTTAAAAAATTTAGAAAAATTCGAAAGATTGTGCTTAGCTTCCAAAACTAATCTTTGGTCTATAAAACAAAGTTTACACCATATAAAAAATAAAAGTATTCCTGGAGAAGTAGTCGAATGTGGAATTTATAATGGTTTTACTATTGCCTTTATTAATCAAATATCTGAGCAAATTGGTTTAAATAAGTCAATTTGGGGATACGACACTTTTGAGGAAGGTTTTTTAAAGGATACAGTTTCTGAAAATGATAATTTTAACATTAAGAAAAAAAAATTTGACGTTACTAATGATAAAACTGATTACTACACAAAAGAACAAGTAATAAAAAATATAAACAAACATACTAATTTTAATAATGAGCGTATAAAATTAATAAAAGGAAATATAATTGAAACTCTAAAAAAAGAAGAAAATACTCCCAATAAGATTTCTTTTTTAAGGATGGATACTGATATCTATCAAACTACAAAAAAACAGCTTGAGATACTTTATCCTAGATTATCAGTTGGTGGGGTTCTCCACATAGATGACTACGGTTGGATGAGCGGTGTAAAAGATGCGGTAGATGAATATTTTAAGGATAAAAAAATATGGTTACATCGTGTAGATTTGACTTGCAGATATTTAATTAAAGAAGATTAATTAAAAAATGATTTTAAGGAAAACTTGTTTGAAACAAAAAAAATAAGTAGTATATCAACTTAAATTTAATGGCGGGGTAGCTCAGTTGGTTAGAGCGCGGGACTCATAAGCCCGAGGTCAGTGGTTCGATCCCACTTCCCGCTACCATAATAAGTTTTATGAAACTTAATAAACTGAAACTTTCAACTTATAGAGATATAAAGAATTACTATGACTCAAATAAAATTAAAAATGTTATTTTATTTTCTCAAGCAAGATCAGGATCTACTTTTGTAACTAATTTTCTATCGAATTACTTAAACTTTGAAAAAAAAAATATTTTTCCAGAAAATTATTTTATAAATCGACATTTTAGTTATTTAAATGAATTTGTAAAAAGACATGATAATTTTTTTATTAATATCAATACTTTTGTATATCGTAGAATTGACATAAAAAAAGAAAATACACTATTTGTTTACTTATACAGAGATACAAATGAAATTTTAGGATCATACGAAAAGGCAAAAAAAAACAATTACTATCTTGGTTGGGAAGAATACTACAGTAGATACAAAGAATTATATCCAGATATAGATAAATCTGTTTCAATACCTGAATTTAATCACCTAGTTTGGCAAAAACAAATCAATACATTTAATCATGCAATCACTTTATCTTTTGAAAGTTTTAAAGATGTTTCAAATTTTATGAAAAATAGATCTGGTATCAAAAAGATTAAACAGATTAACGCAAGTGGCAAAGAATATATTCCTGATATGAAAAATAAGATTAATTTTTCTTTAATAATAAAACTGTATTTATTTCTGTTAAAAAAAAAGGACAGTAAAAAAAATTCAGTAAAAAATTATTAAAAAAATTATATTCAAAGCATTTTTAGATAATTTGAATATTCGCATTTACCATAAAATTTTATAGCATTCGTTATCTGGGATTTATTTATCCACTTATTATTTAATGCAATTTCCTCTAAGCATGCAATTTTAAAACCTTGCCTATTCTCAATTGCTGAAACAAATGCACTTGTTTTATAATAATCCTCAATCGAGCCAGAATCTAGCCACGCACCACCTCTGCCAATTAAATCAGCACTTAATTTATTTTTTTTTTTATATCTGTTGATTAAATCTACAATTTCCAATTCATTTCTTTTTGAAGGTTTTAATTGTTTTGCAAATTTGACAACATTATTATCAAAGAAATACAACCCTGTAATAGCAAGATTCGAAATAAATTTCTTTGGTTTTTCTTTTATTCTTATAACTTTATTTCTACTGTCTACTTTTGCTACCCCATAAAGCTCAGGTTTCTTTACTTTATGAAGAATAATTTTTGCTCCATTTTTTAATTTAACAGAATTTAAAAGTTGGCTTGTTAAGTTTTGCCCATAAAAAAAATTATCTCCTAGTATAAGTGCAACGTTATCTTTTCCTATAAACTTTTCACCTAATATAAATGCATCAGGAAGGCCTTTTGGAGAATTTTGTTCTTTATATGTAATATTTACCCCAAGATTATTTCCATTAGGAATTAATTTTTTGTATTGATTGAGTTGACCTTTGTTAACAATTATTAATATATCCTTAATCTTTGCTAACATTAATATTGAAAGAGGATAAAAAATAAGGGGTTTATCATATATTGGAAGAAGTTGCTTATTCACAGCTTTTGTTAAGGGGCTCATTCGAGTTCCCATTCCTCCAGATAAAATAATACCCTTTTTAATCATTTAACTTTGTTACCTAAACGTGCAGTTATATCTTTTTTTTTTAGAGATAAATAATATTTTGGATTATTTAAATACCAATCAAAAGTTTTCCGCAATCCCTTTGTAATATTTGTTTTTGGCTTCCATTTAAGTTTATTAATTAATTTACTACTATTTAGCGCATACCTCATATCGTGACCGGGTCGGTCTTTTACGTATCTTATTTTTACATTTTTTCCAATAGAGAATTTCATTTTTGCAATTTTAATTAAAGTTTTAGAAATTTGTATATTATTAAGATTTATATTTGATCCTATATTATAAAAATTTCCAACTTTCCCTTTTTCAAAAATTTTTACTAGAGCTTGACAGTGATCATCAACATAAATCCACTCTCTCGAGTTCAATCCTTTGCCATAAATTGGTAAATTTTGATTATTTATAATATTATAAACTAATTTAGGAATTAGTTTCTCTGGATGTTGTCTGGGACCATAATTATTTGAGCAATTAGTAACTATTGCGGGAATTTTAAAAGTTCTAATATAAGAATAAACTAAATGATCCGAAGCAGCTTTTGATGCTGCGTATGGTGAGCTCGGTTTGTATCGATCATCTTCTTTAGATCTGCCAGTTAAAACATCTCCATACACTTCATCTGTCGAAATATGAATTAATAAAGATTTTTTATTTTTTTTAATAAATTTTTTGAATGATTGTAATAATTTAAAAGTACCCAAAATATTACTCTTGATAAAATTTTCTGGTTCATCTATTGACCTGTCGACATGAGTTTCTGCTGCAAGATTAAAAACAACATTTGGCTTATACTTTTCTAATATTTTAAGAATTCTTTTTTCATTATTAATATCAACTTTTAAAAATTTATAATTTTTATTTTTAGAGAATGTTTTAACATTATAGAAATTGGAGGAATATGTAGCTTTATCAATATTAATAACAAAATATTTTTTTTTAAGAAGAATTTTAATCAAATTACTCCCAATAAAGCCTAAACCACCAGTAACTATAACTCTTTTCATAATTTTTTTTACAATAATTATCTATTTAAGTATACTTTTTTAATTTCAATGAAATTAAATTTAAAAGACATAACATTTATAATAGTCACTTATCATAGTGATAATATTATTAAAAATTGTCTAGACTCACTTCCAAAAGAGTCAAAAAAAATTATCATCGAAAATTCAAATAACATTAAGTTAGAGAAAGAATTAAAAAATAAATATGACAACATTGAGGTAATTGTCTCGAGTAATATTGGTATGGGAGCGGGAAATAATATTGGTTTAAAAGCCTGTAAAACCAATTATGCGTATGTTTTAAATCCAGATACTAAACTTCATAACGATACACTCAATAAACTTATAGAAACACTTAGTAATGTTTCTGATTTTACATTAGCATCTCCTTTAAATGATAATGTAAATTTTCCAAACTATAAAAAAATATCTCCACCTGCAAAAAAAGATAAAAACATTTTATCAGTGAATAGTATTGATGGATTTTCAATGTTAATTAATTTAAAAAAATTTAAAGATCAAAATTTTTTTGATGAAAACTTTTTTCTTTATT
The DNA here is from genome assembly GCA_902583645.1 of uncultured Pelagibacteraceae bacterium. Taxonomy (GTDB): domain Bacteria; phylum Pseudomonadota; class Alphaproteobacteria; order Pelagibacterales; family Pelagibacteraceae; genus Pelagibacter. Next base: position 39,843 of record CACHWQ010000009.1, read on the forward strand.
TAGAAAATGATGATTTATGCTTGAGAGTAAGAAAAAAAAAGGAATTAATATATATTATTACTAATTCTCTAATTTATCATAAAGGAGGCATATCTAGGAGCGAAAAACTTGAGTATTTGAGAAATTGGCATTGGATGTGGTCAAAATTTTATTACAATAATAAACATAATGGTTTTGTGATTGCAATATCAAAAATTTCAGTAAATTTTATTTCCGCATGTTTTAAATTTCTTTTTTATCTTTTAATATTTAATTCACATAAAAAAAAAATTGCTAAAATGAGAATTTGTGGAATCTACTCATCAGTGTTAGGAAAAAAATCTAGTTTTAGAATAGAGAATTAGTGTCCAGGAAATTCAATTAAATTTTCAACTTTATAATTTTTTTTTTTTAAATTATCATTTCCATCAAGATCAAATAAATTTATTACAAATATAAAACCTGCTACATTTCCTTCAGAAATTTTAACAAGCTTTGCAGCTGCCTCTGCTGTACCACCGGTAGCAATTAAGTCATCAATTATTAAGACATTATCATTTTTTTCTATAGAATCTTTGTGTACCTCAATAGATGCTGTTCCATACTCAAGTTCAAAGTCGACAGAATAAGTTTCTGCAGGGAGCTTATTTTTTTTTCTCAACATTATAAAAGGTTTTCTTACTAAATATGATACCGCTGAAGCAAATACAAAACCTCTAGATTCTATTGCTGCAATTTTATTAAAGCTAAAATTTTTGGATTTTTTAACTATTAAATCTATACAGTATGAAAATGCTTTTTCATTTTTTATTAAAGTTGTTATATCTCTAAATAAAATTCCCTTTTTAGGATAGTCAGGTATCGATCTAATATAATCTTTTAAATCCATAAATTTTTAAGTTATAAATAATTAAAGCATTTTAAATAATATGACAAACAAATTAGCAATTATAGGTGGAAGTGGGTTGTATGATGTAGAAGAGTTTAAAGATAGAGAATTCTTAGAAATAAAAACATCCTGGGGAAACCCATCTGATAAAATATTAAAAACAAAATATAACAGCAAAGAGGTTTATTTCATTCCAAGACATGGAAGAGGTCATTATATTTCACCATCAAAAATTAATTTTAGAGCAAATATCGACGCTTTAAAACAACTTGGGGTATCAGATATTGTATCTATCTCTGCAGTTGGATCTCTCAAAGAAAATTTACCACCAGGAAAATTTGTAATTGTAGATCAATTTATAGATCGGACATTTGCTAGAAATAAAACTTTTTTTGACAATGAGATAGTTGCCCATGTCTCAATGGCTCATCCCACATCTAATGGTTTAATGAATGCCTGTGAGGACGCAATTAAAAAATCTAATATAGATTATCAAAGAGGTGGAACTTATGTTGTTATGGAGGGGCCACAATTTTCTACACTTGCTGAATCTAATTTATACAGAAGCTGGCAGGCTGATGTTATTGGAATGACAAATATGCCTGAAGCAAAATTAGCTAGAGAAGCAGAAATAAGATATGCATCTGTATCAATGGTTACAGATTTTGATTGTTGGCATTCAGATCATGAAAATGTTGATGTTCAAAAAGTTATTAAAGTACTTTTAGAAAACGCTGCAAAGGCAAAGGATATGATTAAAAATTTGATAGATAATTTTGAAAAGAATATAGATCCTAATGATCCTACTAATAATTGTTTAGATGTTGCAATTATAACTGCTCCAGAAAAAAGAACTGAAAAAACTAAAGATAAACTTAAATTTATCGCTGGCAGAGTTTTGGGAAAATGACTAAAAAAAAAGAATTGAAGGGCCGATGTGGATGTGGAAATGTTAAATATATTATCAAAGACGAACCACTATTTACTCAGGCCTGTCATTGTAAAGATTGTAAGATTTCTACAGGGTCATCTTTCGTAATTCACACAATGGTTTTAGAAAAAGATTTAGAGGTCAAAGGGGATGTTGCATCTATAGAATTACCGACAGGAAGTGGGAAGGGTGTCAATGCTTATTTTTGTATTATTTGTGGTGTGTACGTTTATTGTAAATATAATATTTCGCAAGGCAGAATTGCCATCAGAACTCAAACTCTAGAAGATCCTATTACACCACAAGCTCATATTTTTGTAAAAAATAAAGATCCCTGGATAGAAATAACAGATAAAAAAATTTGTTATGACAAATTTTATGACAGAGATAAAATTTGGCCTAGAAAAAGTTTAGATAGAATTTAAAATGAAAATTGAGTCAAAAGAATATCGTACAATCTGGTTTGAAAATAATATTGTTAAAATAATTGATCAAACAAAATTACCACACAGATTTGTAATTAAGGATCTTAAAACTATAAAAGATGTAATAAATGCGATCACAATAATGGAGGTTAGGGGTGCACCATTAATAGGAGCCACAGCTGCATATGGAATTGTATTATCTATTTTAGAAAACAATGACCAATCTTTTTTGAAAAAATCAGCAGATGAGCTAATTAAATCAAGACCTACAGCGATAAATTTAAAATGGGCTGTAGACAGAATGATGAAAAAAATATCAGGAGTGAATAGTAATAAAATTTTTGAAATCGCTTTAAATGAAGCAAAAGAAATTTGCGATGAAGATGAAAAATTTTGCGAAAGTATCGGATTAAATGGTCTTAAAATAATTGAGGAGATTCATAATAAAAAAAAAGATACTGTTAATATTTTAACACATTGTAATGCAGGTTGGCTCGCTACAATAAACTGGGGAACCGCAACATCTCCCATATATCACGCACACAAGAAAGGTATTCCTATCCATATATGGGTAGATGAAACTAGACCAAGAAATCAAGGAGCAAATCTTACATCATTTGAACTTAATGAGGAGGAGGTTCCAAATACAATAATTGCAGATAATACAGGAGGATTACTAATGCAAAGGGGTAAAGTAGATATGTGTATTGTTGGAACAGATAGAACTTTATCAAATGGAGATGTTTGTAATAAAATTGGCACTTATCTTAAAGCGTTAGCAGCAAAAGATAACAATATTCCTTTTTATGTAGCACTACCGAGTTCTACAATTGACTGGAATATAAAAGATCACAAAGACATTCCTATTGAAGAGAGAAATTCTGATGAATTATCACACATAGAAGGATTGGACAATAAAGGGAATTTAAGAAAATTACAAATATATCCAAAAAAAAGTAAAGCAATTAACCTGGCTTTTGATATTACGCCAGCTAAATATGTAACAGGTTTAATTACTGAAAAAGGAGTTTGTGAAGCATCAACTGAGGGACTTAAAAATTTGTTTAAATGAAAAAAAACTTATACTTTATATTATTTTTGATTATTGCTTTTATTATGCTTTATGTATCAAGAATAGAGTACGGATCTCATAGTTTGGATAAATCAATGAAAGCATGCATCATTGCTCAAAAAAAATTAGATAAAAGTAAAAATATTGATGACATCAAATCTTTTTGCGAGAGAGAAGTTAATAAAAAATTAAAAAAGTAATCTATCTTAAAGAGGCCGCAATATTTCCACCATCTACTGTTAAGATTGCACCAGTTGTTTTTTTAGAAATTGCTAAATGGAAAAACGCTTTTGCCACGTCAATCGCTTTGACCTCATCTGAGAGAAGATTTCCACTCATATATTCTTTAGTAGTTACTGACCTCGCTTTAGCTCTAGTTTTAATCATACGATCATTTAACAAACCACTTCTAATTCTATCAGCATTTATCCCATTAGATCTGATACCAATAGATCCATAGTCAACCGCATACTGTTTACACAAATTAAGAAGAGCTGATTTAGGAAGTCCATATGGACCAAAGTTTTTTCCAGGATTAACTGACTGTTTTGAAATATTAAATAATAGGCACCCATTTATATTTTGTTTTTTCATAATTTTAATAGTTTCTGATGCACAATTTTGATGGGAAAAAAAATTATCTTCAAAACTTTGTCTTAAAATATTATCATCTATCTCAGCTATTGGTCCGCCAATTGCTGTACCAGCATTCGATATTAAAATATCTATTCCACCATAGACTTCTGAAATTTTTTTAAATGCTTTCTGGACACTTTGTTTTTTTGTAACGTCACAGTACAAGCACAATTCGTTAAACTTCTTCCTAAATTCCTCAATTTTTTTTTTATCTTTGTCTAATAACACAACATCTGCACCATTATTTTTAAAAATTTTATAAATTTCAGATCCAATTGCGCCTGCGCTTCCTGTAATAACAACTACATGTCCTTCCAAGACTTTTTTTGGTTTCATTATTTTGGCTTGTTCTAATGACCAATATTCAACATCAAATAAGTCTTTTCGAGAAATAAATTTATAGGCACTACTTTCCTGAACACTTGAAATTACTTTTGCGTTTGTTTCTGATAGATCCCCTGCAATTTTTGCTGATTTGAGATTATTACCAGCTGAAAATAAACCAATATCTTGAACAAAAATAACTCTAGGAGAAGTGTCAAGCATTATTTTTTTTTGTTTAGTTTTTAATTGATTGTCTAGAAAATAATTTTTATATTTTTTTCTATATTTGTTAAAAGCATTTTTTGCAGTAGTCTCAAAATCTCTAAGGGTTGAGTTTTTTTTTGGTTTTATTATTAATGGGAAGGGTTTCACTCTGATTACATGGTCTGGTGTAGCCGTTCCCTTATCATAAAAGTTATCTATATTTTTACTATTAAAAAAATATTTTAACTTATTGTTAACTCTGAAATTTAAAACAAATTTATTATCTTTATTTTCTGAAAGTAAACCTCTTAAAATTGGTGCTATTTCATTTGGTTTAAACTTTAAACCCAAGTTTTTAATTTGTTTTATTTTTTTTGTTTTTAATTTTTTTAAACCTTTTTCTGCATCAGATACGTATTTTATCATTAAAGAATAAGCATCTTTCGCATTATTTGCAAAAGTGAATATTCCATGATTCATTAAAATTAAACAATTGATGTTTGGGTTATTTCTATAAACCTCGTCGATTTTTTTTGCTAAAGAAAAACCTGGCATAACGTAAGGAACAATACTCACTTTATTTCCAAATATCTTTTTACAAAATTTAAAACCGTCTTTTCTATTGGTTACTTCCATAATTGCATCAGAGTGGGTATGATCTACAAATTTGAATGGTAAAAATGCATGCAAAAACGTTTCTACAGATGGATTTGGAGATTTAATATTAATGAGATTTTTTTTTTGAAAAGCAACCATATCTTCATCGCTTAGATTTTTTTTATTTTTTAAAGATAATAATGGATCAAGTTTTACCGCGGGGAGACCTTCAGGTTCAATTTCGGCCATATCCCACCCACTTCCTTTTACACATAGTACATTGTAATTTTTACCATCAATATCTTTTAAAGATGTTTTAACCGAAGTATTACCACCCCCATGCAAAACTAGTTCATTATTTCTACCCAATAATCTGGTTGTATAAACTCTAAGCGCTAAATCCTTCGAAATACCCTTAGCCTTGTAAAAACTAATGTATTTTTTTGCCTCTATATTAGACCAATTATTTTTCATATTTTTTTAAAAAATAAATTTATAGTAGTTTTTTATTTGAAAGAAGTAAAAAATTTGGTTAAGATTTTTTTGGAGAATCATTAACTATGACAAAAGTTGGAGAGCACATAACTTTAGATATATTGGGTACACACGGTGAGAAAAAACCTGAATTTTTTGAAAAACTCGTTTACAAAATTGCAAAAAAAGCAAAGGTTACTGTTTTAGAGATATCTAAGCACAAATTTGAGCCACAAGGATTTACTTTGGTAGCTCTTCTTGCTGAAAGTCATATAAGTTTTCACACTTTTCCAGAAAAAGGAATTATTAGCTTTGATTTTTTTACTTGTGGGAAAATCAACCCTATAGTTGCCCTAGATATAATAAAAAAAGAGATCAAGCATAAAAAAATTGTAAAAAAAGAATTTAATAGAGATAATATTATTTACTATGATGATATTTATAGTTCACCAGGACTTAAGAAATATTATTTAGTTAAAGATGTTTTAGAAGATTTCAGCTCTAAAGTTGGTCAGCATATAGAAATTTTAAATCTTGAACAGTTTGGAAAATCTTTATTTATTGATAACGAACTTCAAGTTGCTGAAAGCGACGAACATTTGTATAGCTCAACCTTTGTTAATTCTGGTATCAAATTAAATCCTCGAAAAGATAAATCTGCAATTATTGGTGGTGGAGACGGAGGTGTAGCAAGAGAGTGTATATCACAAGAATTTAATTATATAGATTGGTTTGAACTAGATCCAGAAGTTGTCGAAGTATGTGAAAAACATCTAAGTAAAATAGGTAAAAAAGCTACCACAAAGAACTCAGTTAAATGTGTTTGGGGGGATGCCTTTGAAAGTATTAAAAAAGTAGAAGATAATAAATATGATAAAATATTCGTAGACCTTAATGATGATCAATATTGTATTGATCTTGCAGCCAAAAATATAAATTCGCTAAAAAGAATTTTGAAACCAAATGGAACAATAACTGCACAAGTTGGAAGCCAAGATAAAAAACCAAAACAGGTTAAAAAATGGCTTAGTTTGTTTGAAAAAAGCTTTGGTAATACATCTTTAGATAGAATCTATATACCAAGCTTTGATTGTTCTTGGAATTTTGCTTCTTCATTAAATAAATAATTTCTTTTTAAATCATATAATTTGTGAAATACTTATTAAAAAAATATTGGAGGCGATATGAATATTATTAAAAAATTTAGCTTAGGAGTTTTGATTACTTTATTTTTATCATTTTCTGCTAACGCTGATAAAATTAAGATTGGAACAGAGGGGGCATATCCACCTTGGAATTCAAAAGATGCTTCAGGTAAATTAATTGGATTTGAAGTTGAACTTGCTTGGACACTTTGTAGATATATAGGTCAACAATGTGAGATAGTTGAGCAAGATTGGGATGGAATGATACCAGCTCTTATTATGAGAAAATTTGATGCAATAATGGCAGGTATGTCAATAACTGCTGAAAGACAAAAAGCAATTAGTTTTTCTCAAGGTTATGCAGATGAAGTTGCATCACTTGCTGTGATGAAAGGTTCAAATTTAGAGGGTATGGACACGCCAGCTGGAATTAATCTTACTAAACCAAATGCCGAAGCAAAAAAAGCACTAAAAACTTTGACAGCTGCTTTAGCAGGTAAAACAGTATGTGTACAAACTGCAACAATTCACCAAAACTTTTTAGACTCGGGTGATGTTGGAAAAGTGAATGTAAGAACATATAAAACACAAGACGAAGTTAATTTAGATTTAGCATCTGGTAGATGTGATGCTGCATTAGCTGCCGCTGTAGCTTTTAGTGATTATGCAGAAAAATCGGGTAAACCAGTTGTATTAGTTGGACCAACTTTTTCAGGTGGTGCATTTGGTAATGGTGTAGGTGTTGGTATAAGAAAAGATGATACAGAGTTACTAAACGCTTTTAATAAAGCAATCGACAAAGCAAGAAAGAACGGCGACATTAGTAGAATTGCTACTAAATGGTTCGGCTTCGATGCATCTATGTAAATAATTTTAGATTTGGCGACTATAATATATAGTCGCCAATCTGTATGGAACTTCTTTCATTTGGAAAAACTGGTTGGGGCGATGAACTACTAATCGCAACAATGATGACAATTGCTGTGTCAATCACAGCTATGTTAATTGGTTTTCTTTTTGCATTAATATTCACTCCATTAAAGTTATCAAAAAGTAAATTTCTAAATCTTATCGGAAATAGTTACACCACAGTTATCAGAGGAGTTCCTGAATTATTGGTTATTTATTTATTTTTCTTTGGCGGAAGTGGCGCCGTTATGTATGTTGCGTCTATATTTGGATATAATCAATATATTGAAATTAATGCATTTATTACTGGGTCATTTGCTATTGGCATCATTTCAGGAGCGTATTCGACAGAAGTTTTTAGAGGAGCAATTCAATCAATTGATAAAGGGCAATTTGAGGCATCAAAAGTTTTAGGTTTAAAAAAATCAGTCCATTTTTTAAAAGTTATAATGCCACAAATGTTAAGACTCGCTATTCCTAACTTGAGCAATGTTTGGCAAATTACTTTAAAAGATACTTCACTTATTTCGGTGACCGGTTTAGTTGAAATAATGAGACAATCTTATATTGCCGCTGGATCAACAAGAGATCCTTTATTTTTTTATTCATTCGCAGCAGTTCTATATTTATTACTCACATATTTAAGTATGAAACTAATAAATAAATTAGAAGTTAGATACAGTAGAGGGTATTGATGGATTTTGAACTAATGATAAATAGTTTTCCAAAATTACTTAATGCTACTTTAATTACTCTAAAATTATTATCTGCTTCATTAATTTTTGGATTATTTATTGGACTTTTATTTGCAATTTTAAGAATTAATAAAAATCCAATCATAAATAAGTTCGCTTATGGTTATTCATATGTATTTAGAGGAACGCCACTTTTAGTTCAAATATTCATTATTTATTTTGGGTTAGGTCAGATAGAGTATTTGAGATCAACAGTATTATGGGTTATCTTAAAAGAACCTTATTGGTGTGCAATAATTGCTTTTTCGCTTAATACTGGGGCTTATACATCTGAAATATTACGATCTGCATTTCAAACTATAAAACCTGGTATAATTGAAGCAGGTCAGAGTTTAGGAATATCAAGTAAAATTATTTTTTATAAAATTCAAATTCCTATCGCTATTCGACAGTCTTTACCAGCATACGGCAATGAAATCATTTTAATGATGAAAGGGACTTCTTTAGCAAGTACTGTTACCCTTATGGATTTGACAGGTGTTGCAAAATATATAATTTCTACTACTTTTAAACCAATTGAAGTTTTTATTGTTGCTGGCGGTATTTACTTATTTATGACTTTTATAATCCATAATGTAGTTAAATTCCTGGAGAAAAAATACAGTTTTAATTAAAGAATAACCAAATCTAGTTTTTGTTTACCAAGTCTTTCGTTGCCTTTGTCATTAACTAGGTAAGTTTCTCCTAAGTTCATAGCTAATTGGTTTTCTGAATCCATTAAAATCATGTGCATAAAGAATACATTTCCAGGTTCTATTACATACGGATTGCCCGTGTATAGCATAGGCCAATCCATCCAATTTGGAGAAAATGTAGCACCCAAAGAGTAACCACACGCATTCATTCTTGCTTTATTAAAACCAAGATTATCAAAAGTTTTAGCATGAACATCAAAAATTTCTCCGATTTTAAATCCTGGTTTAAGTTTATTTTCACAATTTTTTAATGCCTCAACACAAGCTTCATGCATTTTATAATGTTTAGCATTGGCTTTGCCGATTGGAATAGTTCTAAACATTGCTGAATGATAATGTCTATAAGTTCCAGCCCATTCGACAGTTAATTGATCTTGTTTATTTAAAATTTGTTTTTCTGATTGATAACGGCAAAGAAGAGCATTTTTTCCTGAACCAATAATGAATTCATTTGCAGGATAATCTCCACCTCCCTCAAAAATAACTCTATTCATTTCAGCTAGTATTTTAGACTCACTTACCCCTGCTTTTGTATATTTCCAGACCTCATCTAAAGCTCTATCAGCAAGCTCCGCAGCTTTTTTAACACAAAGAATCTCTTCTTTTGATTTGACTACTCTTAACTTTGTGATTAGGTCTGAATTATCTTCTAAACTGCAATAATCATTTAAAGATTTGTTAAGTCTTAAAGCATTACTTCCAGTTAAACCATACGCTTCATATTCAACTCCTAACTTTTTTCCTTTAAGATTTAACTCATCAAAAATAATTTTAAGATCATTTATGGGATTGGAACCATCTTTATCAACCCAAATTCTAATATCTTCTATGTTCGATGTATTTTGAGCTTGTCGTAAATCAGGAGCTCTAGTTAGTAATATTGTATTACCATCTTTATCTAAAACTAAAGTTTGGAAGAAAACATATCCAAAAGTATCATAACCAGTTAACCAATACATAGACTCTTGTCTAAACATTAGAAGAGCATCAAGATTTTGTTCTTTCATTGATCTTAAAACTTTTTTTTTCCTGTTTGAAAATTCTTCTTTTGAAAAATGTAGCCCCATTAAATAATTTAATAACTAGTATATTCTTTAATTTCCTTAATTAATGATCCGGTGTGATTATTTATCTGTAATTTAATTTTTGCCCGATCGTCATTTAGAAAATGTACATCTCTTGAAAGGTTAATGAACTTCTCCGCAAAATCTTTATCTTTTTCACATTGTCTTTTATCGTCTTCAATTATCCAAAGTTTAGCGTTTATTTCTTTAAGCGATTGATAAAGTTTATTAAGCTTGTCATCAGATATTATATTTTTTTCCAATTGCTCTTTTAATATAGAGTGTTCATTATTAATAAATTTTAATTTTTCAGGATCTTTTATTTTTTCTTGCTTGATCTCTAAAATAGAAATTTTGTCTAAAAGTTCCCCTATTGAAACTTCAACAAGTATTTTATTCATAAGTTTTTTATATTATGTTAAGTTGTTAAAAATATGTCTAATATTTTAATTATAAAGCATGGATCTTTAGGTGATATAGCCCAAGCAAGTGGTGCAATTCAAGATATTTATGAAAATAATAAGGATCATAAGCTTTATATAATGACCTCTAAACACTATTTTGATTTGTATAAAAAAAACCCTCTTATTACTGATGTAATTTTAGATAAACGATTATCTAGATTTAATCTTATTTATTTATATTTATTAATGAGAAAAATAAAAAAACTTAAATTTATAAAAGTATTTGATTTACAAAATTCATCAAGAACTTCATTCTATAAAAAAGTATTATTCCCAAATTCAAATTATAATTCTTGGTCATCTTCAGAAACAACATTGCCTTCAAATACCAATAAAGAAAAATTTGATAAACTTCCAGTTTTAGAGAGATTTGAACATCAATTAAAAACTTCTGGATTAAATACCAAATATACGCTTGAACCAAATTTTGACTGGTCTTGTTCAGACATATCAGAAATTAATTCTAAATATAAATTAGGAAAATATATTATTTTATTTCCGTTTTGTTCACCACACCTTCATTTAAAAAAATGGCCTCACTACAACGAACTTACAAAAATAATTAAAGATGATTTAAAAAATGAATATAAAGTTGTAATCGCGCCAGGACCTAATGAGCTTCAAGAGGCAAAAAACTTTAATGCAGAATGTATTTTAGATAATGGAAAAGCTCTTAAAATTCCTCAACTCGCATCTCTTATTAAAAGTAGTTCGTTTGTAGTGGCCAATGATACAGGACCAGCTCATATGTCAGCTCATCTTGATGTAAAAGGTATTGCTCTTTTTGGGTCTCATACAACTGCTTACAAGGTAAGCATAGAAAGGGAAAAATTTAAAGCAATTCAAGTTCAAGACTTAAATAAATTAAGTGCAAGAAAAGTCTTTGAAAAAATTAAGTTATAAAATTTTTTGATAATTTTTGATTATTTTTTTCCAATTGAAATTTTCTGAGTACTCCTTAGCAGCTTTACCGTATTCTTTATATCTATGGTCTTTAAGTAGTTTATCTATAGATGAATATATTTCTTCAAGATTATTTCCATCACAAATAATACCTGTTTTTTCGTGTATGATAGCATCAGATGCACCACCATCTTTTCCACCAATTGAAGGAACACCATACTGAGCTGCCTCAATATACGAAATCCCAAAACCCTCAACAGATTTATTATGAATAACAGAGGGCATAACGAAAATATTTGATTTAGATAGCAAAGCATTCTTAAGACCTGTTTCAATATTTTTAAGAAAAAGGACATGGTTATTTAAGTTTAATTCATTTACTAGTTTTTTTAAGTTTTCTTCTTCATCCCCATATCCAATACAAACATAAATAATACTTGGATAAAGTTCTTTCAAATTTCTTAAAGCCATAATAACCTTTTCGTGATTTTTTCTTTTATCAAACCTCGAAACAGTTATTAATCTATTAGTTTTGCCTTTAAATATTTTTTCAGCTTCCTCGGCATTAGATTTAGAAATTTCTATAACATCATCTATACCAGGATTAATAACACTTATTTTATTTTCATTAATACCAACACTTATTGCTAATTTTTTCGTGAAAACTGAATTTGAAATTACGTGATCAACATTATTTAAAACTTTTGTTAATTTTCTATTTTGTCTTGACCCTTTTTCGTGATTGATTTCTTTTGAGTGAATTAAACATATTTTTTTTTTATTTGTATTTATAAGTTCAAGGCTTTTCCAGTGATCGGCTATAACACATTCAATATTTTTATTTTTTTTTAAAAAATTATTTATTAAATAAGACTTTCTGTATTTTCTAAGTAATTTAGGTCCCCCAACTCTTTCTATCGAAAAATTTAAACTATTATCAAAAATAGAATAATTATCATGATAATCTGCAAAAACTTTTACAATGTTTATTTTTGATAAAGCATTTGTTAAGCCATGCATTAAATTTTGCATACCTCCTACGTCTGGTGGAAAATTTCTAGTTAGAATTAAGAACATTTATTTAATCCACTTAATATTGCATCCCATGCTAGGGTGTTGTTCCTCAGGTCCTTTACCGGTTTCTGAAATTAATTTTAATGCTTTAAATAGTTCACTCTCGCCATTATTGATAGGTTTAAGATCTTTTAGCTGTTTAATTCGACCTCTGTACTGAAGTTCTAGGTTTCCATTATATGCAAAAAAATCTGGTGTACAAACTGCATCGTAGATTTTAGCAACATCTTGCATTTCATCATGAAGATATGGAAAAGAAAAATTATTTTCTTTCGAAAATGCAATCATGTTTTCAAAAGAATCTTCAGGATAATTTTTTACATCATTAGAACATATTGCAGCTGAATTAATTCCAAATCTTTCTAAATTTTTACAATCCTCAACTAAATCTTTAATTATCGCTTTAACATAAGGACAGTGATTACAAATAAACATTATTAGTGTTCCTTTTTCACCCTTAATATTATTTAAAGAAATTAATTTATTATCTGTAGATTTTAGTTTGAAATCTTCAGCTTTTTTTCCAAAATCGCATATTGGAGTTTTTGTTAGAGCCATGGTACAACAATATATAATTTATGTTTTATGATTTAAAAGATAAAAAACCAAAAAACTCTGGCGAAAATTGGGTGGCACCTAATGCGGTTGTAATAGGGGATGTAACTTTAGAAAAAAATACAAGTATATGGTTTAATGCAACTTTAAGAGGTGATTTAGAAAATATTCATATAGGCGAAGGATCCAATGTACAAGATGGATGTGTTCTTCATACTGACCCAGGTTACCCTTTAAAGATAGGAAAAAATGTTACTGTTGGTCATTTAGTTATGCTTCATGGATGTTTAATAGGAGACAACAGTTTAATTGGAATTGGAGCCGTGATATTAAACAACGCAAAAATTGGAAAAAATTGTATTATTGGTGCAAAAGCATTAATCACTGAGAATAAAGAAATTCCTGATAATTCACTAGTAATCGGATCACCTGGTAAAGTAGTAAGAGAGGTCACGGAGGAAGAAAAAAAAGCTGTATTTGAAAATACTAAACACTATCAAGATAATTGGAAAAAATATTCTAAATCAATATTTTAGAAATGTCAGAAATTAAAAATCTCAAATCAATAGCAGAGATTTATAAATCAGATAAAATTGAGCATGGATATATTCAAAAGTATGAGAGTTATTTTGAAAAAATAAGAGACGAAAAGTTGAAAATACTTGAAATTGGCATAGCAGATGGAAAATCTTTATTAACCTGGAGCGATTATTTTAAAAACTCAATCATAATTGGGATTGATATTCATAAGATTAATATTGTAGAAAAAAATCTAGATAGAAATAACATAGAAGTACACCAAGGTTCGCAAGGTGATCAATCTTTTATTGAGGAACTTATTTCTAAATATACTGAATTCGATATAATTATTGATGACGGAAGTCATTTATCTAAAGACGTACAAAAAAGCTTTGAGCTACTTTTTCCAGCATTAAAGGATAATGGATTGTATATTGTTGAAGATATGCAGACTAGCTATAACCATTTTTTTGGTGGAAATCCATTTGACCTAAAATATTCAAATTCACATATGAATTTTTTTAAAAATTTAACAGATAGATTAAATTATCAAGAAATAGCTAATCCTTTTTATATAAAAAACAAATATGATGGAAAAATTACAAATATTTCATTTTATCACAATATGGTTTTTCTAAAAAAAGGTGAAAATAACCATTTAAGTACTGAGCTGATTAACCATTCTTACGAAAATATGAAATTTAAAGAAAAATCTAACAGATCTGGAAACCATTTCAGATATTTTGTAAAATATAAAATTTTTTATAAATCTTTTACATTGATTTTGTATATTTATAATTTATTAAAAAGAATACTTTTATTTAGATTTTAAGCAATATAACTTAATTTAATGAAAAAAATTATTTTAATAATAATTACAATATTACTTTTACCAAATATATCTATTGCTAATGAAAGATTTATTCCTTTGGAATTGTTCACAGGTGGTGATATTAGAGACGACCAAGAAATTATATATACTCCTGCAGA
>CACHWQ010000010.1 GCA_902583645.1 uncultured Pelagibacteraceae bacterium
AAGATTTCAAAAAAAAAGTAGCAACATTTCAACCAGATTTAATTTTAGTTTCTGTTCTAGAAAGCACTTATTATTTAGCAATAGATTTACTTAAGTCCATACCTGAAAAAGATAGAAAATTTAAAACTCTTTTTGGAGGAGTTTTTGCAACATATGCAGCTGACAAAGTTATTAAAAATGATCTAGTCGATTATGTTTGTAGAGGCGAAGGTGAAGGCGCGGTAGTTGAAATGGCAAATGCATTATGTTCAGGAGGTAGAATTGACCAAATTAAAAACTTCACAATCAAAGGAGAGGGGAATATCTATAGAAATGGAATGCGTGCACCTATTGATATAGATACAGTACCAATACCTGATTGGGATTTATTTGAAAAAGGCAGCTTGTACAGACCTATGCAAGGAAAAATATGGAGAGCTGTAGGTTTTGAAACACAAAGAGGATGCCCATATACATGCACCTTTTGTAATTCACCATCAAATAACGTTGAATACAAGGCGGAAACGGGTGGAAGATTTCATAGAAAAAAAAGTATTGAAAGAATGAGAAAAGAATTAGATTTTTTAGTAAAGAAATACGATCCTAATTTAATTTATTTTGTAGTTGATACTTTTTTAGCTATGTCAAATAGAGAGTTTGATGAATTAAAGGAGCTTTACTCAGATTATAAAATTCCGTTTTGGATGAATACAAGAGCTGAAACTATAACAGAATATAGAGCTGCTGGTCTTGAGGAAATGAATATGCTTAGAATGAATATAGGTATAGAGCATGGAAATTATGATTACAGAAGAAATTATTTAAAAAGAAACGTAAAAGACGATGTACAAATCAGGGCTTTCCAAATAGCTGCTGAGCATAAATATGCTTCTTGCGCAAATAGTATTATTGGTATGCCAGATGAAACAAGAGATCTGATATTTGATACAATAAATTTTGTAAGAAAACTTCCCGAAACTATTGATGCCACTGGAGCATTTATTTTTGCACCATATCATGGAACACCTTTAAGAACATATGCAATAGAAAAAGGTTATATTAAAGATGAGGAGATTTGCTCGTTATCTAATACTAGTGCGAGCATGTTAAGAATGCCAACTATTTCAAAAGAGGAGATTTCAGGATTAGCTAAAGTTTTTAGTTTATACGTAAAATTTCCAAGAGAAAGATGGCCTGAAATTAAAATTGCCGAAAAAAATGATGATGAGGGAAATAAAATGATGGCTAAACTTGGAGTGGAGTTTGATGAAAAATACAGACCATACAAGGCTTCTAATATGGATCTTCATGATTAGTTAATTTTTAACTTGAATTAAATCAAAACCTTTTTTATATAAAACTTATACTGAAATGCATGGTGGGGAATCGATGTGAAATTCATTGGCTCTTCCTGGAACCGTAAAGTCGGAGCGCCACCCAGTAGAGTCCGTTGTAGAACGATGGTCAGGAAAAATCTAGTTCGCAAAAAATACTTCGGCAGAAAGTTAAGAAAATTTTAGCTCTTGAAAGGAGTATTATGGACAAAATATCAAAATTTTTAAAGTTATCTCTACTTATTCTTATTTTTTCTTTTCCAATATTGTCAAAATCAATTGCCAAAGATATTCCAGTAATTGTTATTACTGCTAGCAAAAAACCTCAGTCTCTCTCTTCAGTTGGCACATCGGTAACTGTGTTAGATGAAAAATTTTTAAGTGACTCAGGTGAGTATTTTTTGGGTGATGCAATAGGCACCTCTACTACAAGTGTTAATTTTTTTCAAAGTGGTGGGCATGGGACAGCCTCTGCTATCCAACTAAGAGGAATGCCAAAAAGATATTCAACAGTATATATTGATGGTGTTAAAATGTCTGATCCTTCAAGTGTTTCTAATGACTTTGATTTTAACAATATCTTAACTAGTCAGGTTTCAAGAGTTGAGATTTTAAAAGGCAATCAAAGTTCTATTTATGGAAGTGGTGCAATTGGTGGGACAATACATATCACGACTAAAAAAGGCGAACCAGGTTTTAAAAAAGATGTGAATTATATTACAGGATCTAATAACACACATAATTTATCTTCCTCTATTTCAGGAGGTGATGAGATAAAAAATTATTACATCGGACTACAAAGATTTCAAACTGATGGTGTTTCGCAAATGACTCATAATAATGAAAAAGATAGGTATAGAAATAATGGTTTAGTAGCTAGCTATAATAATATTTTATCTGATAAATTAGAGTTTAAAGGTAATTATAGACTTGCTGAAACATACCTTCAATATGATGCGGTATGTGTATCTAGTTTATTTGGCTGTTCATCAACAAGATCGCATAGTGAAGAGGTAGATGCAATCGAGTCTTCCGCTAACGTGAGTTTGATACATAAACCAATTGAAAAGCTAACCAACAAATTTACTCTAGCAAATACGTATATAAAAAGAGTTTACGCTGCAGCATCTGGAAGTAAAAATACTGCACAAGATAACTACTATGGTGATAGATATGCGTTTTTGTATCAAGGTAATTATAATTTTGATTTAGATAACAGTATTGTATTCGGTTTAGACAGAGAAGATGACAGAGTGGGATATAATGCAAATCAAAGTGGATATTTATACTCAAATGCTTACGTCACATCTAAATATTTTGATTACCAAAGTAGAGTGACACAAAATATTTATACTACTTTAGGTGCGAGATTTGATGAGCATTCATACGCTGGAAATGAAGATTCTCATAGAGCAACGCTGGCATACATAACTGATAACAAAAAAACAAAATTTAAATCATCTTACGGGACAGGTTATAGGTTCCCTTCTTTATACGAAACTTTCTATGTTTGGGCAGCAAACCAAAAATCACTACCTTATGTGAAAGCGGAAAACAGTCGTAGTTATGATTTTGGTATTGAGCATACTCTAATGGACTCTAATTTGTTTATAGATTTAACTTATTTCAATGTAGAATATAATGACACATTAGAGGGTTGGAGTGGAAATAATTCATCTGGAAATACTTCAACGACTCAAAATTCACCTGGGAATGTAAAATCGCAGGGTCTGGAATTAATGTCTAAACTTAAATTTAATGAATTTTTAAATTTTGGATTAAATTACACATATACACAAACTTATGATGGCGCTGAACAGGACAACCCGGCTAACACCTATGTAAACTCACAATTAGTTAGAGTACCAAGAAATATAATTAATTTAGTTACAAATTTTAAAATTCCTCAATATCAAAATCTAGACTTCACTTTAAAAACAAAATGGTCCGATGAAGCAAGAGATTATGGTAATGGTAATGCTAATAGAAATGGTGCAGCATCATTTTCTGATGCTGAATTAGATAGTTATTTGGTTAATGATTTATCAATTAAATATAATTATTTAGATAGATATAATTTATTTTTTGATATCACAAATATCTTAGATAAAGAGTATGAAACCGCAAAGGATTATACACAATTAGGTAGAACATTTAATTTCGGCATAAAAACAAATTATTAATTTATAATCTTGAAATTATTTTTTAAATATTTATTATAAATTTATGAGCTATATAAAAATGTCTGTTGGAATATTTATTGTATTAGCGATTACAAGGTTTATTCCGCATCCACCAAACTTTACTAGTTTAATTGCTTTAAGTTTTTATGCTCCAGCTCTTTTTGGAGTAAGATTTATACCCGCAGTAGTTTTAAGTTTTGTATTAACAGATCTTTATTTTGGCTTTCATGGAACTACTCTCTTTACGTGGGGTTCTGTAATTTTAGTTGGTCTTTATTCAAAATATTTATCATCAAGTCTAGTTAAAAGATTATCAGGCTCCTTTTTAGGTGCTTGTTTGTTTTTTATCACTACAAATTTTGGTGTATGGCTTTTAGGTGGTTATGGTTACACTTTTAGTGGCTTATTATTAAGCTACACTATGGCAATACCATTTTTTGTCAGCACAATACTTTCAACTCTAGTATTTTCTTTTTTATTTGAATTTTTTATTAAATTAAAAAATACTTATTTTTTATTAAAACTTGAGAAAAATTTATATAAATTATTTTAATAGTTCATTATCATAACCCATTTATTTTAATAATGAAAATTTTACATATAGTCGGAGGTTCCCCAAATAGTGGAGCTTACAAAGGTACAGAAATTTTGCATAATGCTTTACTCAAATTAAATATTGATTCAAAAATTTTAAACAATAATCCATTAAATATAAATAATAAAAAAGTTATTTTTTTAAAAATTAATTTTTTTCGTAAAATTTTAAATACTTTTTTTATAATTTTAGAAAAAATTTTAAAAACACTTTTTCTTCATACTCCTCGATCTACTTTTTCATTTGGTCTTTTTGGAAATGACATTACAAAATTTGATGCATATAAAAACGCAGATATTATTCATATCCATTGGTTAGGAGAAGGTTTTGTTAGTTTAAAATCTATTTCTAAAATTAAAAAACCAGTTATATGGACCATGCGGGATATGTGGCCATTTACTGGAGGATCTCATTATACTGTAGATTTTAAAAATTATGAAAAAGGCTTTATATCAAAAATAATTAGGAATTATAAAAAGAAGGTTTTCAAAAATAAAATACAATTTGTTGCAATAAGTAGTTGGTTAAAGTCAAAAGCGGCTGAAAGTGATGTATTAAAAGATCAAAAAGTTTTAAAAATATATAATAATATTAGTATTGATGACTTTAAAGTAATAGAAAAAAATGTTGCGCTTTCTAAACTAAATATTAAGACTAAAAAAAAAATAATTTTATATGGGGCAATAAATCCTCAAAGCAAAAGAAAAGGTTGGGAAATATTTTTAGAGGCAATAAGGAAAATTGATAAATCAAAATATTTATTGCTTATTTTTGGTAACTTTTGGTCAGAAGATGTCTTAAAAACCACAGGTATAGAGTACAAATTATTAGGATTTGTTAAAGATAAAAGAAGTCTTAATTTTATTTACTCTTGTGCAGATTTATTTGTTTTTTCTTCTATTCAAGAATCTTTTGGACAAACTGTTCTTGAGGCTGCTAGTTGTTGCTTACCATCCATATGTTTTGAAAATAATGGTATATCCGAAATAATCGATCATAAGGTTAATGGATATATAGTTCAAGACTTGAGTCCAGAAAATTTAATAGATGGAATAGATTGGGCAGCAAGTAAAATAAATAAAGAAAAAAATGATATAAAAGTTAGAGAAAAAATAATTGATCTTGATTCAAAAATTATAGCTAAAGAATACGTTAATTTGTATTCAAAATTTTTTAAAGAAAAGACTATATAATACTTTTATATAATTTTTTGTATTCTTCTGCTATTACTTCAGAAGAAAATTTTTCCTTAAGATTTTTTAAATTTTTCTCCATATCGTTTTGTTTTAAACTTTGTAAACACCAGTCAATACCTTTAGCAAAATCCTCAACATTTCCCTCTTTAGCTATATATCCATTAACCTTATGATCGATTATTTCGGATATACCATTATTTTCAAAACATATGGATGGTAAGCAACAACTAGCAGCCTCAAGAACAGTTTGTCCAAAAGATTCTTGAATGCTGGGAGCTAAAAATAAATCACACGCAGAATATAAAATTTTTAAATCTTGTGAATTAGGGCTAATCTCTTCAAAATAAATTTTATTAAATTTATTTATTTTCCCTAATTTTTTGCAATTCCTGCCAAATACAATCAATAAACTTTTACTATCATCAACAATATTAAGAATACTTTCAATAAGATTGTAACCTTTTCTCTCCAGATCAATTTTTTCCGAACCTATTAAAATTACTTTCTTATTTTCAGGTATATTTAAAATATTTCTTGCAATATTTCTTTTCAATGGTCTCCAAAAATTAAAATCGATAGGAAGCGGAATTTTAAATAATTTCTTATCTTTAAGTAAAAAACTTTTTTTTGTATTATTGAGTTGCCAATTACTTGTGGCTATAATGTTAAGGTTTTCTGGATAGTTTTTTTTTTTTAAATCCCAGCAATATTTCTCAAAATCAAATCCACTTAATTCCTTTGGTTTATTATTTTTATTATACCCCTCAATAAATCTGAAACTCTTTGTGTAATGCTCTGATCCAGTATAGACCCACATATCATGCAAAGTCCATACTATTGGTTTATTAATTTTCTTAAGATCCTTAATTGGAATTAAGTTATTTCCTATCCAATGTAAATTAATGATATCGCAACTAATCCTATTTATTTTTTTGACAAAATTATTTGGTATTAAATTATAGGAGTTAGAGTCATATCTTTCTTTATTCTCTAAATTTCCAATTTTACGGTTTATAGAGTTTAATATCTTCCATTTTACTTCTTCAAAAGTAGATTTTGGACCAATAACATCTTTATGATCTAAATATTTTTCTGCTACAACTATTTTAGAATCTACATCTATTTTTTTTTGTGCATCATGAATCCTTTTTACAGCAATCGCCGCTCCCCCTTTAATATCAGAGTAATTTATGTGAAGAACTTTAATTGACATTATATTTTAAATAATTTTTTCAATAAAATAATAGGAGTATAAAGTAAAAATTTAATTTTTTTATATTTAATTTTTGAGTCTATTTCATTATAAATTTTATCAAGATACTTATCTTTTTTATAACATTTTTTTAATATTTCTCTTGCCTCAAAAAGTTTATCATTTTTGACTAGGTAAAAAACTTTCAATAAAACAAATCTTAAATCTAAACTTTTATTTAAAAATACTACGTTTGAGTAAACTTTCGTTGGATTATTTAAATTAAATAAAATTTTTTTTTCATAATTTGAAATATTTTTACTATTCACTTTGAAATTATATCCAAATTTCATGTCATCAAACTCAAATGTTTTAGATAGATATTTAAATACATCTGAAATTTTATCAGCTTTTTTATAAAAACTGAAAAAACCAGGCTCAATGTCGATAATCGATATATTATTTCTTATTTTACTTTTTAAACTTTTTATTATTTTTAAGTCAAGTCCTTGAACGTCAATTATAAACCAATCTATATATCTAATTTTTCTTTTTTTTAAAAAATCGTTAATGGATATTGTTTTAACTAATCTTTTCTTTTTTACCTTGAATCTATGAGAAAAATACCAATTTTTAAAATATGTTTCATCTGGCTCAAGGAGACTTGAACAGTCAGGGTCACCTGTTTCATAGAAAATACTTTTACCATTTTTATAGGAAATAATTGATCTATCAAAAATATATTTTTTGAAAATTTTTTTATTAACCAAACTTGATTTGTTCCCATCAATTGAAACTAAAATAGAATTATGAGAAACATCAGACCAAACTTTAAAATTTGATCCCGCTGATCCTAAATGCATAAATAACATAGGTCTTTTTTTAAAAATACTATGTTCAGAAATTTTTTTGGAAATACTCAATTTAATTTTTGTAATTTATAACTTATAAATATATACATATACTAAATGATTAAAAACATTAAACTTATTCTATCAAAAATTAAATCAAGCAAAACTTGGTATTATTTTTTGCTATATATATTTATACCAATTTATAACTTTTTTTGGGAATTCTTATTCAATTTTCATGGTAAACTTTACTATTATTTATGGAGATCTAAAAAAAAGGAGTCATTTGATTTAAAGAATAATGACAAAATGATTGTAGAAAATGATCCAACTTTTAAAAAAATAGCAAATGACCTAAGATCATATATTGATGACGATTTTCAAAAAAAAGAAATAATTAAATTTAATAAAAATTTAAATTTAAATATAAAAGTAAATAAATTTGAAGATTACAGAGCTGATATTTTCCCTCTGCTTCCATCAAAATTGAAACATAAAATAATGGATTTTGCTCTTATGGAAAAAAATCTATCAACTGCTGCTAACTATTTAAAAGTATTTCCAGTAATTGGTAAGATATATCTATTTATAAATTTTCCTGTTGAGAAAAAAAAAGAAAGAGGTGCTATGCTTTGGCATAAGGATGATTTTGGATATAAGAGCTTAGATTTATTTTTAGCAATTAATGATATTGATGAGGAAAATGGACCATTATATTTTTTAAAAAAAAAGGAACCATTGGGTGTATTCTACAAATTAACTAACGTGATTGTGAATGCATTACCTGGAGAAAGAAATAAAATAAATATAAAAAATTTTTCAAAGCATTTTTCAGCTGAAAGTATTGATGCTTTGCAAGGTCCTGCGGGAAATGCAGTTTTTGTAGATAGTTTTACAACCTATCATAGAGGTGGATACTGTGTTTCAAAAAATAGGATTATGTTAAGGATTTGTTATCAGACCCCAGATAGCATTGATGTACAAAACAAAATTAATGAAAATGGATTTTATTTTTTTCAAGACTTAAAGAAAGAAAATACAAAAGATATTTTCCACAAATATTTATTATTTAAAAAACTAAATTTTTTTTGGAAATTTATAAAACTGCCCTGGTTCTTAATGAAAATATATAGAGTATTACATTTTAAAATGTAAAATTATTTTAATAATTTTTTAAAATTATAAAATTCTATTTTTTCTCCAAAATATTTTGCTCCATCGTAGGACCAATGGTCTTTATCAGAATAAAGTAATATATTATCAATAAATACAACGCAATTTGGGTTACAATTTAGTAGAGATTTATCAAAGAAATGAGTTTTAGTATTCTTTGCTTCAAACTTAATTTTTTCATTTATCTTGGTTAAACCATGATTAAAATTTTCAGCGTATTTATTTACCTTATCTCCTCTTTTAAAATAAAGAGTGGGAACATCATAAAATTTTTGTCCATTTCCTACAATAATAATATTTGTATTAAATTTTTTAAAATATTTTATGAGTTGATTAAAATCTGTATTTATTGGCCATCTGGATCCTAATATCAAATTATCAACTTCTTTTAGGATATTAAAATTTTTTTCATCAAATACGATTTTACAACTGTTTATTCTATTTAAAATTTTGAAATTTATAAATTCTATTATTTTATCATTCAAGTTTTTCCTTTTAAAACAATGCAGATATTCAAAATCTATATAATCAATATCATAAATATTTTTTATAGAACTAATTGTATTTAAAGCCATATAAAAATCAAATGCATGACTATTACCCAGAAGCATAATTCTTTTTTTACTTTTTTTACCATTAAAAAAAATTTCTTTATCAACTTGTCTAGACAAAATTTGGCTTTCCTCAATATTTCTTTTTTTTATACCATCAAGTGCTGTATTAATAATATTATCTTTATAAAAAGAATTTTTTAAAAAATTGAAATTTTTATTTTCAATTAGATATTGAGATAAAATTATTATAGCAAATACAAATAAAAATAGTCTGAAGAGTAACTTATTAAAGTTTAATGTATTTTTATTTTTGTAGTATCTAAAGGGTTTTTCAAAGTATTTGAAAATAAAGTTTGAAAATATAATTATCAATATTATTAAAAGGATTTTTTCTAAGTATGAAATAGAACCCATTTTTTGATAGCTATAAAATATTAAAAAAGGCCAATGGAGCATATAAATGGTGTAGCTTTTTGACCCTATGAATTGAATGGTATTATGTTTTAAGTATTTGCCGAAATTTTTTGTTTCAGAAAACCTTGAGTAAATAATTAATGCTGCACCAGAACATGGTACCAAAGCATACGCGCCTGGAAAACTAAAATTACTATTAAAAAAGAATGCTGAAAAAAAAATTATATTTAAACCAAGAAAAAAATAAATAAAACTTCTTTTAGGGCATGTTTTGGGAATGACAAAAAATAATATAGATCCAACAGCAAATTCATAAATACGAAAACCAGTAAAGTAAAAGAAAGAATCTGCCCTGGGTGAGTAAAGTACTGAAAGTAAAATAGAGGAAATAAAAATTAATAATAGTATGTATACAATATTTCGCTTATATAAATTTTTAGCTAATAAAATTATTATAGGCCAAATAAAATAAAATTGAATTTCGACAGCTAGTGACCAGGTATGCAAAAGGGGTTTAAAAAGCTTTTCATGGTCAAAGTATCCTGCCTCAGAAAAAAAAAAGAAATTTGATATGCCAAATATTGAATACAAAGAAGATGTCATTAATCTCTTCAGATGAATTGGAGACAATATAAATAATCCAACAACAATGCTGATTAATACTGTAAGAAGAATAATTGGTAAAAGTCTTCTTAATCTTTTGAGGTAAAATTCATATAAATTAAAGTTTCTTGTTTGGAGAATAATTGATGTAATTAAATAACCGCTAATTACAAAAAAAATATCTACACCAACAAAGCCACCATCTAAATTAAATAAGTTGAAATGAAAAAATACTACAAATAAAACTGATATTGCTCTTAAAAATTCAATTTCGTAGTTTTTGTTTTTTAAGATATTAGTTTTCATAGATTTATTAATAGTTATCAGTTTTATAATTTTTGAATATATTATGATAACTATTATTTTGTAGTTATAAATACAAATATTAAAATGATAATAATTGATAAATTAAATCTAATTAAAAAAAATTTTTTCCAGCTTTACATTTTAGCTATACTTTCTTTAGTAATTATATTTTTACTAATTAATACAAATAATTTTATCATCGATATATTTGGGGACAGGGATTTAATTAGATCTAGCGAAATTCTACAATCTTTTGAGGTGTACGGGGCTGATTTTGGAATGCAATATGGAGCGAGGATTCCAGGCGGTTTTAATTATTATTATTTAAGTTTATTACTTTTTCTTTCAGAAAATTTAAAAGTAATAAACTATATAATATTATTTCTTACAGTAGTATCAATTTTCTTCTTAATTAATTTCAATTTTAAATGGCTAGGTTTTACAGGCGTATCAATTTTTTTATTTTTTTTTTTAACATCTGGCGTTTTTATATATCAGATGGGGAAATTTTGGAATCCATCTACTGGTTTTCTTTTTGCAATATTATCACTTACTTTTTTTTTTAAATTTATTTCAAATCAAAGTAATAAATTTTATTTGTTTTTGTCACTACTATTTATTTTTTTTGCCGCACAATTTCATGTATCATATCTAGTTTATTTGTTACCTTACATACTGCTTACTTTTTTTTTTAAATTAAAAAGTTTATTAGGATTTTGTTTTACTTTTCTTTCCTCATTTACAATTGCTTATTTTCCATATTTATTGAATTCGCATTACACGTTAGTAAATCCTAAAGAAAATGACTATTTTCTTATAAGTCAACTAATTGATGAAAATAGATACTTAAGTTTTTTTTATAACTTTTTTTTTAAAGTTGAAAATAAAATTTTACAATTATCTCCAAATTTTACAATTGAAACATTATTATTAGCTATATTATTATTAACTATATTTGTTTTTTTTTTTATTTTTTTCAAAAATAAAATATTCAAAAATTTGATTAGTAAAAAATATTATGTTCAAGAAATTTTAATTTTATTTTTGGCTTTAATCCTCATAAATTCAAAAAATATAGAAACCGAGCAGATTATTTTTTTTTCAATATCAATACCAATTTTTGTTTTAAGTAATTATGTTTTATTTAAAAATAAAATTGGCTTATCAGGAATTAATTACAATTTAAAATTAATTGGAAGTTTATATTTTATTTTTATTTTAATAATTTTATGTTCTACAATAGGTTATTTTTTTGCCTATGGAAATTTTAATGTAGTAGTCGGAGGTTCAAACAGGTATTCCCTCTCACTTATACCAATACATTCAATAATTTTAGCTTTTGCATTATATGTTTTACTTAATTTTGCAAAAAAAAATGAAAAATTCGAAAAAACGTTTAAGTTTTTTCTTCTTCTAGTAATTACAGTCAAACTTATTTTCTTTATAAATATAATAGAGAAAAATAAAAATTTAAATTTTAAATATAATTATAATAATAAAGTAAGTGCAATAAGTGTTTTAAAAAAAAATTATAATCTTAATAAAAATGATTTTTATAAAAAGGTTTCTTTCGCATCATTAGATAAGGGTAAATTTGAAGCATTATCAAAACCCAGTTTTCAATATTATATTGATAATAATTTTGAAGACAAAAACAGCTCCGAATTTAAAAACTGTTTTTTAGTTGTATTAGATGACAGTCCCTCAAATAAAAAAAAGTTTCGTGAAACAATTGATAATAACTTAAATGGTAATAAGTTATTTGGATATAAAGTATATATTTTAAAAGTTAATTTTTTTAATAAATTTTCTCTTATTGAATATAAACCATTTATAGGAGATTGCTTAAAGGGTATTCTAAATGATTATGTTTTGACCGCAGATGAAAAAAAATCGTTAAAATATTTATTAAATAAAAAATCGAATTTTTCTTTTAAAGAAGTTATTTCTGATAAAACTAATTATTTTTTAAAGATCAAAGAAACCAACATGATTTTTCCAATAAATATAATGATTGAAATAGATCAAAAAAATAGTGATCTTATTACAAATATTGTGTCAAAAAGATTAAGAAATAGTGATACTTTTTTAAATGGTTATTGGGACTCCACAATTTTTTTTAATTCAAAAATAATTTTCACTGAAAAATCTTCTCAAAAGAAATATATATTTAAAGTTTTAGATGGGAAATTAGGACATGAAAATTTTAAAACCCCTTGGAGAATAGTTATAAACAAACCTCCAAAAGGTTATTACAAAGTTAACTTTTATGTTGAAACATTGAGTGAAAAATTTAGTAATATTAAGATTAAAAATTTAGATTTTTTAATTGATAATAATTTTAAAATTGAATAGTTATGCCAATTGACAAAAAACAATTTTGGGAAGATAAGATAATTGGTTGGGAAGATATAAGATACAAAAGAGATACAACAAACTTTAATATTTTTGAAAATTTTGTTAACAGGACCAATAAAACCCTAATTTATAGATTAAATACAGCATTTAAAATTTTAAAACCTTTGCTGAAGGACAAAAAAATTGTTGAACTAGGATGTGGATCTGGTTTTCTTGCTGAAAAAATTATTAACAGCGGGGCAAAATCTTATACAGGTTACGATATATCCGAAAAAGCTATTTCTAGAGCTATACATATTTCTAAAGAAAAAAAAATAAATGATAAGGCTACTTTTTTTGCAAAAGCAATAAAAGAAATGACAGATATAGATGCTGATTACATTTTTTCTTTAGGAACTACCGATTGGTTAGATGATGATGAATTAAATCACATGTTTTATATTTCTAGAAACTCAGAAAATCTTCACTCAATTTCAGAGGATAGAAATTCCCTTCCCCAATTATTGCATAAATTTTATGTATTTTTATCTTATGGAAGAAAAACAGATAAATATGTACCCAGGTATTATAAGACTGACAAGATATCAAATTTAATAAAAAAATATTTTGATAAACCAGCATTTTATTATAGAAATAAAAAAATGAGCTTCGGCACGTTTGCAGCTACATTCGAGATAGAAGAATACAAATAATTATGGGTCAAAAATTTAGCCTCTCTATTTGTGCTGATGATTTTGGTATTACTCATAATGTAAACAAAGCAATAATAAAACTAATATCAAATAAGCGATTGACTGAAACCAGTTGTATTGTTCTAACTGAAAATTTCAAAAAGGATGCAAAAAAACTTAAATCTTTTAAAAATAAAATCGGTATTGGGCTACATTTAACCTTAACAGATTTTAAACCCCTAAGTAAAAAATATATTTTAAATGTAGATGGAAATATGCCATCAAATTTACCGCTTCTAATAAAATGCATACAAAAAAAAATAGATAAAAAGCAAATATTTGATGAAATAGACTTGCAAATTCAAAATTTTAAAAAATACTTAGGGTTTGATCCAAATTTTATTGATGGCCACCATCATGTCCATCAGTTTCCATTAATTAGAGACTGTTTGATTGATGTAATTAAAAAAAGAAAATTAGTTGAAAAAATATGGCTCAGAAATACACACGAGGAACTAAATAAAATTTTTAATAGAAATGTCTCAATTTTTAAAGCTTATATAATATCTTTTTTAGGTAAAAAATTTAAATATTTGGTAAAAAAAAACTCAATTAAAACAAACGATGGATTTTCGGGGATTTATAATTTTTCACCCAAGGCAAACTTTGAGAACTTATTTGTTAAATTTATAAAGCATTCTGGTAAAAATCATGTTTTAATGGTTCATCCTGGTTATAGCGATGAAATTTTATCTAGCTTAGATAGTGTCACTATAACACGAGATATAGAATTTAATTTTTTATCAGGCAATGATTTTTTAAATATTCTTAAAAAAAAAAATAAAATATTAAAAAAACTATAACAAAATTTAAATATTAATAATAATCTTAGCTGCATTCTCAGCGCCATAATTATCAATTTTTAAAGTATCATAATTAGCTTCAAATTTTTCAAAATTTTTATTTAATTCAGAAATTAAATCTTCATAATTTTCTTCATTACCAAGGATACCACAACCAGCATAAACAATTTGTTTTGCGTTTGTCCATTGCTCAGAATGGTTGGGAACCGGAACTACAATCATAGGAATTTCTGCCCAGAATAACTCGCTTAAAGCACTATAGCCTCCATTTACCACACAAAAATCTATGTTATTTAATAACGCTATATTGTCTTTAATTTTTCCATGAAAAATAATTCCTTCTTTATTCTGCCAATTTTGTGGTCTTGACCTACCAATTATATCTAAACTGTAGGGTTGATTTTTATTTTTTAAGTTCACATTAACCCCAAAGTTTGACCCACTGAGCATGATAGCTCCCCTTCTGTCCTTTTTTTTTATTCTTTTTTTAATATTTAGTCTGACGATTGGACCAACTCGTTTAATTTTTTTTCTTAAGCTATTATCTTTTATATCTTCACTTAAAAAACATGGACTGATAATTAAGTCAGGAATTATTTTATGGTAGAAATAATCTAATTGTTCGATAAAATAATATTGACTTAAAATTGAATTGGGCTTATTTCTGAATTTCCTGAAGTAATCAACTGTTAAGTCAGCATTATTTACACCAATTATCGGTATTCCAAACTTTTTTATACTTGGAAACATATATACTGAATCTGTTACTATCACATTTGGTTTTATTTTATTAATAATTGTATTTAGTTTATCTGAATTTTTTTTGATAATTTTAACTGTGCCAATAATAGATTTTAAAGTATTACCAATACTAATTTTGTGATTTTTTGCTCCATAATATATTTCATTAATATGGAATAACTCTTTTATTTCGTTCAGATTATTATAGAACCACTTTCCATTTCCAGAGGTGACCACGTATAATTCTGCATTTTCTTTCTTTAATCTTTGTATTATAGAATAAATTCTTATTGAATTACCCAATCCTAAACCATTAACTAAAAAAAGAATTTTTTTCATATTTAAATTAGCTTTAATAACGTTACGTTTGAAAAAAAAATATTTTCAGATTTTAAAATTTTCCAACCAGTCTTTTCGAAAAGATTTTTTATTTTATCATCATCAAATAGCATTATTTTTACTCCATTTCTTAAATGATAAAACTTGTAAATTTTTGCTAAAAAATTATTAGATGGATACAATATTATTAATTTAGTGTTTGTTTTCGAAACTTTTCTTATACTTTTTAAAACTTTTTGAGGTGAGCCTACAAATTCTAATAAACCCGCACAAATAATTACCTCAAATTTTTTTTTTATTAAAAAATTTTCTGCGTTTTGGCAAATTTTTTTTATTTTTTTATCATGAATTTGATTAAGCATTTTTTTAGATGCATCTACGGCAAAAACCATTTTAGCTTTATTTTTTGTCATTATTTTTGAGTAGTATCCTGAGCCACTCCCAACATCTAAAATTATTTTATTTTTTATTTTCCCAGCGAATTTTAAAATAACACTTGACTCAAAATATCTTATTAAAGACCATGGTAAAGTTTTACTACTCAAGTCATATTTTTCAGACTTTTTATCAAAATGGTGTATAACTTTTTTAAATTTAAACATTTTCAATTATTGGATATCAAATACAAGATTTTATACTATTATTAAGATAGATTTAAAATTAGATTAATATGAAAAAAATGAAAAATCCATACAAAATTAGATTAAAAAATGATGATTTAGAAGGTGGAAAAAACCTGATAAAGCAAATTAAAAAGGAACCTCTTTTTACTATTATCACAGTTGTTTTAAATCAAGAAAAACATTTAGAAACTGCAATACAGAGTCTTCTTAATCAAAAGATAAAAGATTACGAGTACATCCTTATTGATGGAAGATCAACTGACAGCACGTTAAAGATCATAAAAAAATACAATAATAAAATTTCTTACTGGATTAGCCAAAAGGATAAAGGTATTTATGATGCATTTAATAAAGGAATGTTATTAGCAAAAGGTAAATATATCGGAATTTTAAATTCTGATGATAGGTACACAAAAAAAGCATTAGAAATTATTAAAAAATATATAATAAAATTTCCACAAAAGGATTTTATATTTGGTAGTGTTAAAAAACACTGGGGGGTATTACATGGATATAATCCAAAAAAAATTACATATTCATGGGGTTTTTATACTAGTCATTCAACTGGATTTTTTATCAAACGATCCTCAGCTAAAAAAGTAGGATTATATAATATTAAATATAAATATCACGCAGATTATGACTACTTTTACAGGATGATTGTATTAAAAAAAATGAGAGGGATAGCAACAAAAAAAAAAGAAATAGTTGGAATATTTAGAAGAGGGGGGTTCTCAAGTAAAATAAGTTTTAGAAAATTATTCTTTGAGGAACTTAAAATTAGATATAATAATAACCAGAATATTTTAATTATAATAATAATAGCTTTATTTAAGTTTTTTAAACATTTTAAAAAAATTATTAAATGAAAATTTTAGTTACAGGATGTGCAGGATTTATAGGATTTCATTTATGTAAAAATCTGATCAACAAAAATATTAAGATTGTTGGAATCGATAATATAAATAATTATTATTCACCTATTATAAAAAAATCGCGTTTATCTATTTTAAAAAAAAATAAAAATTTTATATTTTATAAAAAAGATATTTCAAATTATAAAAATATTAAAAAAATATTTGTCAATAATAAATTTGATATAATTTTTAATTTAGCTGCTCAAGCGGGTGTAAGATATTCAATAGAAAATCCCAGAGAATATATAAAGTCAAACATTCTAGGCTTTTGCAACTTAATTGAATTGGCAAGAATATATGGTGTGAAAAAATTTTTTTATGCATCTTCAAGCTCTGTTTATGGGGAAAAAAAAACTTTTCCACTTAAAGAAAATCAAATTATACAACCAACAAACACTTACTCATTAAGCAAAAAAAATAACGAAGAAATTGCAGAAATATACAGTAATTATTATAAAATTAGATTTGTAGGTTTAAGATTTTTTACAATCTATGGCGAATGGGGGAGGCCAGATATGTTGATATTAAAATTTATATCTTCAATAAGAAAAAAAAAAAAATTTTATTTAAATAATTTTGGAAATCATTATAGAGATTTTACATATATAAATGATGCAATTAAAAATATAAAAATTCTCTTATCTATGAATTTAAAAAAAAAACATGAAATATATAATGTTTGTTCAGGAAGACCTGTAAATATAAAATATATTTTAAGAAAATTAATAAAAGTGTTTGGAAAACCTATTATAAAAAAAAGAAAAAAATTAAAAGCTGATGTTTTGAAAACACATGGATGTAATAATAAACTAAAGAAAAAAACTAAATTTTACAATTATACAAACATCGATGATGGGTTAAAAAATTTAGTCGATTGGGCAAAAAAAAAACAAAATATTAAAAGTTATTAATCTAAACGTAAGAGACTTAAATCAAATAATAATTTTCTTATATTTTTTGATATCTATTGATGAATCTTTTGGAAACTTACTTTTTCCACGTTTGATTGGTTTTACATTTGTTGTTTCTTTTTTTACAAAGTTATAAATACTAGATCTTTTTCCACCAACATTTATTATACCTTTTAAATTAATTAATTTTTTAAAATTTGGAACTACATCATCAATATAGGAAAAACTTGATATTGCATCGCTAAATGCACCTTTATGAATGAATGGTTTTTTAGTAATACATAGTCTCAAGATAAGTGAATTATTGTACATTTGAACAGCACATTCTCCTCCAAGTTTAGACCAAGCATAATTATTCACAGGAAGAACAGGATCAGTTTCTTTATAATTTCCTTTTGTTCCTTGATAAACATAATTTGTAGAAAAATAAATCAATTTAATTTTATATTTTACTGAGATTTTTACTATATTGCATGTTCCGATAATATTTTTATCAATGCTTTCCGAAATATTTTTCTCATGAACTGCCATTGGTCGAGATAATCCAGCAATATGAATTATAATCTTTGGTTTAATTTTTTTTACTTTATTCTCTATTGAGTTAATGTTTAAAATATTTAGATCTTTTCTTGAAGTATAAATTATATTCTTCCCATAAAATTTTTTTTTAAGTAGTTTACAAAATTGACTATTTGAACCTGTAATTAAAATTTTTTTTTTCATTTAATATATTTTTATAATGTTTTAAAAAATAATCTTATTTTCTCTGCTACGTATAAAATTTCATTTTTTGAATGTTCTTCAGATATTGGTAAACTTAAAATTTTTTTTCCTAAATTTTCAGCATTTATCAATTTTCTTTTGTCAAAAAATTTAAGTTCATTTAGCATATATGGGTAGTGTACCATTGTTTGTATATTATTCATTCTTAGATAGTTTGCTAATTTATCTCTATACTTTGTTCTTATTACAAATTGATGAAAAGAGTGTGTATTTTTTTTATTTAATTTATATGAGATAATATCTTCTATTCCTTCGAATTTTTTAAAATAAATCCTAGATAATTCATTTCTTTTTTTTAAAACCTGCGAATAGGACTTTAGTTTTATATTTAGGACTGCTGCATTAAATGTGTCTAGTCTTGAGTTTCTTCCCGAAAATTTATGATCATACTTTTTTGATGCTCCATGATTTCTAGCTCTTAAGCAGTAATCCCATATACTTTTAGTTTGTGTAACTATTGCACCACCATCACCAAAAGCCCCTAAATTTTTTCCAGGAAAAAAACTAAATGTTCCAACATCACCAAATGTGCCAACATGCCTTTTCCCCAAAGTAGTTCCATGAGCTTGCGCACAGTCTTCGATTATTTTAATATTTTTATTTTTTATCATTTTTTTTATTTTAAAAATATTTGTAGGATTGCCGTATAAGTGAACAGCTATAATTGCTCTAGTTCTTCTTGAAATTTTTTTCTTTAGATCTTTTAAACTTATTGAGTAATCATCTAAATTTATATCACAGAAAATCGGTTTTAAACCATTAGTCACAATTGCTTCTGCAGTTGAAATCCAAGTATTAACAGGCAAAATAACCTCAGATCCTTTTTTTAGTTTCAACGAACCTAATGCGATTTCTAGAGCATCAGTGCCATTCGCTACAGTAATACAATATTTTGATCTTGTATATTTGGCAAATTTTTTTTCAAAATTCACCACCTCTTCACCTCCAACAAATTTTGACTGTTTAATTAATAAATTAATTTTTCTAAATATTTGAGATTTATTTTTAAGAAGTTTATAAAGATTTGTAAATTTAACTTTTTTCATTTTAAGGTTTTATATTTACTTTTAAATTCAAGAAAATTTAACGAAGATTTATCTCTTTTTGATAGAATTGGTTTTTTTGTGATCCATTTTTTAATTATTTTTTTATCTTCAAAAGATATGCCTCGCTCATTTTTACTATCTCTATACTTTTCTAAATGATACAAAATAGTGCAGCTTCTACTCAAACATTCATAACCATGACCATAATGTTTTGGAATAAATAATATATCTCCCTCTTTTAAGAAAAATTTATAAATTCTACCGAATTTTTTTGAATTTTTTTTTAGATTAATTACAACATCTAAAATTTTTCCTTCAACTACATGTATTAGTTTTGTTTGTTGATTTTTAAGTTGAAAGTGCAAGCCTCTTATTACATTTTTTTTTGATTTAGCAATTGCAGTAAATTTTATATTTAAATTTATTTGTTTTTTAAGATATATTTCTTGGAAATATCCTCTTTTATCAAAATATCTTTTTTGATTAATTTTAACTGGAATGTTAATTTTTTTTAAATTTATTTTCATTAATAAGTTATTTTAATATATATATAATTTATTAATTAAAAAAAATGATTTAATTTCCGCTGAAATGTTAATCAAATTACCAATACTTTTTTTTATCGTTTCTTTCATTTTAATTTGGATTTGTAAAAAGTTTAATTTATTAATCGATAATAAATCAGAAAATCACAAAAAATATACATCTAATTATAAAAGTCATCTTTTAGGAGGTCCTCTACTTGCTTTATTATTTAGCTATTATTTTATTTTTTTTAATGAAAATATTTTTTTAATGAGCTTTTATGTAATTATTTTTTTAATAGGTTTTTTATCAGATTTAAAAAAAATGAATAGTGTTAGTTTAAGATTCATTTTACAAATAATAACTATAATTTGTTTTGCACAGATTTTAAATATTGAAATAGAAAGAACAAATGTAAATTTTATAGACGATTTATTAAATAATAATTTTTTAAATATCATTTTTGTGACATTTTGCTTAACAATATTAATTAATGGAACAAATTTTGTGGACGGAATAAACGGCTTAGTTCTTCTATATCATATTATGATTTATTCAATTTTATATATTTTTTTTCAAAACTTTTTCTTTGATAAGGAGCTCATATCATTTTTAATTCCATGTTTAATAATTCTTCTTTTAATCAATTTTTCCGGATATCTTTACTTGGGTGACTCAGGATCATATCTACTATCCATTTTCACTGGTACATTCTTGATAAATTTTGCATCAGAAAATACATCAATTTCACCATATCTTATTATAATTTTTCTATGGTATCCATGTTTTGAATTACTATTTTCAATGATAAGGAGGTTTACAAATAAAAACAAAACCTACAAACCTGATACAAATCACCTACATCAATTAATTTTTAAATATTTTAAAAAAAATTTAACCAGCTTAAACAATCGTGCAATTCATGTGTTTTCCACTCTTTCTATTAGCGCATATAATCTATTTTGTTTTTTAGTTTCGATTTACTATAAATATAATTCTACAGTGTTGATTTTTATATTAACTTTAAATATATTTTTTTATATTTTAATGTTTTATTTTTTAAATAAAAAACGATTAAAATTTTCTCTTTAAAGAATTTAAAGATAGTAAAAAAAGAAGAAAGATTGATTTAATTACGCTGAATTTTTGATATTTGTAATAAACTTTAAAACCATCTTTTAATTTTTGAATTAAATTTGAAGATAATGAATTATTAGAATAAACCCAAGTTACTAATGTTTCTGGAAAATTATATGCAAAAAAATTATTTTTTGTTAGTTTTAACCAGGCATTATAGTCTTCTTTAGTTTTTAGTGATGGAAATAATTCCTCTTCAATAATCTTTTTTTTTAATATCACTGTAGATAATCCTATTTCACAATCTAATAAAAGGTCACGATATTCTAGTTTTTTTTTATCAGACCTCACTAGAAGTTCTTTACCATTAAACTTTTTAAAATAATTACAAAATGTAAAATCGTAATTATTTTCTCTCATGAATTTTATTTGTTTTTCAAGTTTTTTAGGATACCAAAAATCATCAGCATCTAAAAAAGCAATAAACTCTGATGATGAATTTTTAATACCAATATTTCTAGACAATCCAGCACCTAAATTTTTTAAATTTTTAATAATTTTAATTTTCGGATTTTCTTTAAATTTACTATTTATTATTTTCAAATCATCATCATTTATATCGTCATATATCAATAATATTTCAAAGTTTTGAAATGTTTGATTTAAAACAGAATTTAAGGTTTCACTTATATGATGTATTTTTTTATAATAAGGTATTATTACACTTACTAATGACATATTTTGATATTAAAATTGTTAGATATTAATATAAATTTCACAATTATGAAATAATTAATTATGTATTACCCTTTCGCAAAATATTTTTTAAGCTTTTTTGATATTATTAAAAAAAAAAAAGTATTAAACTTTATAAAGAAAGAAAATGGAAGTAAAATTTCCATATTTTTAGATGTTGGTGCTCATCGAGGAGAAAGTATAAAAATCTTTAAAAAATATTTTGAATTAAATAAAATTTTTGCGTTTGAACCAAGTAGTGAAAATTTTGATAAATTAAAAAATGAAATCAAAAATATTGAGCACATAAAAATTTTTAATATTGCTCTAGGTGAAAAATCCGGATTAATAGACTTTAAAGATCACTATGATTCTCAGTCATCAACAATTGTTGATATAAATGAGAATTCAAATTATTTTAAAAAAAAAAATTTCTATTTGAATTTTTTTTCTAAAAATAAAAATTTTTATTCAAAATCAAAAGTTAAAATTGATAGAATGGATAATATACTTAAAAAAGAAAATATTAAAAATATCGATTTAATTAAAATTGATACAGAAGGATACGATTTTTACGTCATTAAGGGACTGGGAGAAATGATTAAAAATGTCAAATATATATATTTCGAACACCATTTTCATAATATGTTAAAAAAGAATTATACTTATTTTGAAGTGGACAAATATTTAAGAAATAATAATTTTAAAAAGGTATTTAAAAGCAAAATGTTTTTTAGGAAGACATTAGAATACATTTATAAAAATAATTTTTATTTAAATGACTGATCTAACTTTAATAATTCCATCCAAAAAAGAGGCGGAGTCTCTTCCAGTTTTTTTAAAAGAAATAGAGAAATTAAGTTATAAAAAATTAATTGTTTTACAAAAAGAGGATACGGAAACCAAGAATGCAATTAAACATTTTAAAGACATTGAAGTTCTTGAGCAAACAAATAATGGGTATGGAAATGCTTTAATAGAGGGCATTAACAATGTTAAAACTAATTACTGTTGCATAATAAACGCTGACGGTTCTATGGACCCAAAGTATTTGAAGGAAATGCTGACCACTTGTGAGAATAAAGATTTAGTTTTTGGTTCTAGATATATTAAACCTGGTGGCGGAAGCGATGATGATGATATAATAACTTTAGTAGGCAATTATTTTTTTACTTTTTTAGGGAACTTATTATACAATTTAAGAATAAGTGATATTTTATATACATATATTCTCGCAAAAACCGAATCTTTAAAAAAACTTAATTTAAAAAATGGGGACTTTAGAATTTGTGTAGAACTACCGATTAAAGCAAATTTTAATAAATTACACTATGAATGTTTAGCTTCCTATGAAAGAGAAAGAATAGGTGGGAAAAAAAAAGTAAATCCTTTAAAAGATGGATTGCTTATACTTCTTGAAATTGTTAAGTATTTTTTTAGGAAAAAAAATTAAATTCTATCCAAATGAAAAAAAAAGCCCTAATATTTGGTATTACAGGTCAAGATGGATCATACCTAGCTGAGTTCCTTTTAAAAAAAAATTATATTGTTCATGGAGTAAAAAGAAGGTCCTCCTCAATTAACACAGGTAGGTTGGATCATATTTACCAAGAACCACACGTAAAAAAAAGAACTTTAATCTTACATTACGGAGATATAACTGATTCTTTATCTGTAACAAGATTAATCAAAGAGATTAAACCTAATGAAATTTATAACTTAGCAGCACAATCTCATGTTCAAGTCTCTTTCGAGTCACCCGAGTATACTGCGAACGCTGATGCATTAGGTGCATTGAGAATTTTAGAGGCAATAAGATTTAATAAACTTGAAAAAAAAACCAAATTTTACCAAGCTGGAACTTCTGAGTTATTTGGACTGAACGAAAAAACACCACAAAATGAAAAAACTCTCTTTCACCCAGCTAGCCCATATGGTGTTGCAAAGCTTTACGCTCATTGGATTACTATCAATTATAGGCAGGCTTATAATATTTTTGCATGCAATGGCATTCTTTTTAACCATGAAAGCCCACGAAGAGGCGAGACTTTCGTAACTCAAAAAATAATTCAAGCTTTATGTAAAATTAAGTTAAAAAAACAAAAAACATTATATTTAGGAAATTTATACTCAAAAAGAGATTGGGGTCATGCAAAAGATTTTGTCAGAGCAATGTGGCTTATGTTGCAACAAAAAAAACCGCAGGACTTTGTAATATCTACAGAAAACCAAACGTCAGTAAAAAATTTTGTAAATATTGTAGCAAAAAAATTGAAATTAAAAATTAAATGGCGAGGTAAAGGAATTAACGAAAAAGCAATTGATGAAACAGGAAAAACTATTATTGCTTGTCACACGTCTTATTATAGACCACTTGAAGTAAATAATTTGTTAGGTGACTCAAGAAAAGCTCGAAAACAATTAAAATGGAAGCCCAAATTCAATTTAGACGAACTAATATCTGATATGATATCTAGTGAGTTGAGTGGCTATTATTAGTTTTAAAAGTGAAAAATACAAAAATTTTTTTGGCTGGTCATAATGGTTTAGTTGGCTCATCAATTTTAAGAAAATTAAAGAAAAAAAACTATAAAAATATAATTTTAGCAGATAGAAAAAGATTAAATCTACTAGATCAGAAAAAAGTTTTCAATTTTCTTAAAAAGAACAAACCAAAAATTGTTATTATTGCTGCAGCAAAAGTTGGAGGGATATATCATAATAGTGTAAATGGAGCAGATTTTATTTATGAAAATCTTCAAATACAAAGTAATTTAATACATGGTAGTTTTAAAAATAAAATAAAAAGATTAATTTTTCTTGGATCAAGTTGCATTTATCCTAAATATTCTAAACAACCAATCAAGGAGGAATATTTACTTTCAGGAAAATTAGAGGAGACAAATTTACCTTATGCAACAGCAAAAATTGCAGGTGTAAAAATGTGTGAAGCTTATAATAAACAATATAAAACAAATTATGTTTGCTTAATGCCAGCCAATACTTATGGGCCAAATGATAATTATAATACACTTAATTCACATTTTTTTCCTGCGTTAATAAAAAAAATTAATGAATGTAAGATGAAAAATAAAAAAACATTAGAAGTATGGGGATCTGGCAAGCCATTTAGAGAACTAATTTTCGTAGATGATATCGCTGATGCTTGTATTTTTTTTATGAATAAAAAAATAAATGAAAGTTTAATAAATATAGGCACAGGAAAAGATATGAGAATAAAAGATTATGTCAAATTTTTAATGAGTAAATTTAATATAAAATTAAATGTAAAATATAATTTGTCAAAACCAGATGGAGTTTATAGAAAAGTTCTTGATGTTACAAAAGCTAATAAGTATGGATGGAAAGCAAATATTTCTTTAGATGAAGGTTTTGATATAACATATAAAAGCTTTATTCAAAAAATTAAGAAATGAAAGATATAATCGTTGTTACAGGTGGGGCTGGATTCGTTGGATCTAACCTAATTAAATTGCTTTTAAAAAAAACAAACTCAAAAATTATATCAATAGATAATTATAGTTCAGGTTCAAAAAAAAATCATATTAAAAATAAAAGAATTAAATATGTAAAATCAGATACAAAAAATATTTCAAATATCTTAACAAACCCAAAAAAAATCTCAGCTGTATTTCATTTTGGTGAATTTGCAAGAATATATCAAAGCTTTCTTCAAATGGAAAAATGCATTAATTCAAACTCGATTGGAAGTAATGCTGTTTTTAATTTTTGTCTTTCACATAAAGTAAAACTAATATATAGCGCAACTTCAGCATCATTAGGAAACGAAGGTAAAGATAAAAATTTATCTCCATATGCTTTTACAAAATCTAAAAATCTTGAATTATTAGAGAACTTAAAAAAATGGTTTAATTTTAATTATGAAGTGATTTATTTTTACAATGTTTATGGACCTATGCAGATTTCAAAAGGTAACATGGCCACAGTAATAGGAATATTTGAGGAAAATTATAAAAAAAAAAAACCATTAACTGTAGTAAAACCTGGAACACAGTCACGACGTTTTACACATATAGATGATACCGTAGAGATATGTTATTTAGCATGGAAAAAAAATTTGTGTAGACACTATAGTATCTCACATAAAAAAAGTTATTCCATATTAGATGTAGCCAAACTTTTTAAAAGAAAAATAGTATTTCTCCCAAAAAGAGCAGGCGAAAGATATGCATCAGCATTAACCAATATAAACCTATCCAATCGTGTATTTAAGTATTTTGGCAAAAAAGAGCTTAAAAATTATATAAATGAATTTATTGAAAATAATTAATCAAATATTAATTGCATTTTAGAATTTTTTTTATATAAATTCTGTGCCTGGTGATTATTGCGAAGGTGTAATACCCGATCCCATTCCGAACTCGGAAGTCAAGCCCTTCTGCGCCGATGGTACTTTGTCTTAAGACACGGAAGAGTAGGACATTGCCAGGCTAATTTATTATGAAAATTAAAAGTTCATTAAAATCCTTAAAAAAAAGAGACCAGAATTCTAAATTAGTTAGAAGAAGAGGCAGAGTTTATATCATTAATAAGAAAAATCCAAAGTTCAAAGCTAGACAGAAATAACCTGTTATGAAAATTGGATCTATATGTGAAAATAAAAATAACGAAAAAAGAATTTCGATAACTCCAGAAATATCAAAAAAGTATATTTCCTCTGGATTTGAAGTAGTAATCGAAAAGAATATTGCTGATCATATTGGAATTAGTGATGATGATTTTATTAAAGAAGGATGTAAGATAGAAAGTAAAGAAAATATCTTAAAGAGTTGTGATATTTTGCTTCAAGTAAATTTACCCAATAAAGAAAATTTTCAATCTTTTAAAGAAAAAAATATTTTAATTGGAAATTTTAATGCAAATGTAAATTCAGATCTCTTAGAAAATATGAAAAAAAAATCATCTATTTTCTCTCTAGAACTTTTACCAAGAATTACAAGAGCACAATCAATGGATATTTTATCGTCTCAAGCAAATCTTGCTGGATATAAATCCGTTATAGACTCTTTTGCATTATTTAGAAAAGCAATACCCATGATGATGACTGCGGCTGGAACAATTCCAGCATCAAAGGTTTTAGTAGTGGGTGCTGGAGTTGCAGGACTTCAAGCGATAGCTACTGCAAAAAGAATGGGAGCAATAGTTTTTGCTACTGATGTAAGACTTGCCTCAAAAGAACAAGTTGAAAGTCTTGGCGGCAAGTTTTTAGTCGTTGAAGGGGCTGAAAATTTAGAAACTGAGGGTGGATATGCAAAGGAAGCAGGAGAGGATTTTAAAAAAAAGCAGGAAGAATTAATTGCCGAAACTTTAAAAAAAATAGATATAGTGATATGTACAGCTTTAATTCCAGGCAAAAAAGCACCAAAAATTATTAATGAAAAGATGATTGATAATATGCAAACTGGTTCTGTTATATATGATTTAGCGGCAATACAGGGTGGAAATTCAGCTTATACCAAAGTAAACGAAATTGTGGAAAAAAATGGAGTTACTATTGTTGGAGAAAGCAATATTTTGAACAAATTACCTGTATCTGCTTCTAATTTGTACGCGAAAAATTTGTATAATTTTGTATTAAATCTCTATGACAATAAAAACAAAAAAATAAATATTAATCTTGAAGATGAAATTATTAACAAAACTTTAATTAAATAAATTTATGGAAATAGACCCTTTTATTTTTAGACTAAGTATTTTCATATTAGCTATTTTTGTTGGTTATTACGTTGTATGGAGCGTAACACCATCTTTACATACTCCTTTAATGTCAGTAACCAACGCAATTTCGTCTGTTATTATAGTAGGAGCAATTATTGCAGCGTTAGCAGGGGACAGTAAAAATATTTTTGATACCGCAAATATATTTGGATATTTAGCAATAATACTTGCAGCAATTAATATTTTTGGTGGATTTCTAGTAACTCATAGAATGTTGGCAATGTACAAAAAGAAAAAAAAAGAGAAGAAAGTAAATTAAAATATGTCAGCAAACCTTCTAGCAATTTTTTATTTGATTTCAGGAGTATTGTTCATACTTGCTCTAAGAGGTTTATCCTCACCTGAAACCTCAAGACGAGGAAATTTATTTGGTATAATTGGTATGGCTATTGCAATTGGTGTAACAATAATTTCCGCAGAAAATTTTTCAACGGGATTTATAATTTTAATAGTTTTATTAGTTGTTGGTGGACTGATTGGTGCTTTAATAGCCTTTAAAATACCAATGACTGCTATGCCCGAATTAGTTGCAGGATTTCACAGTCTTGTTGGATTAGCTGCTGTATTTGTTGCAATATCAGCTTTTTTAAATCCTGAAGTTTTTAACTTAGGCTTTCCTGGGAATATCAAAATCGCAAGTTTAATTGAAATGTCCTTAGGTGTATCAATTGGAGCAATTACATTCACAGGTTCTATTATTGCCTTTTTAAAATTAAGAGGAATTATGTCAGGATCGCCAATTACTTTTTTTGGTCAGCATTTAATTAACCTGGCTTTAGGTATAACAATAATTGGATTAGTCACATATTTATGTATAACTCAAAATGAATTTTTGTTTTGGGCTATAATATTAATCTCACTGATTGTTGGGATTTTATTGATTATCCCGATTGGCGGGGCAGACATGCCAGTAGTAATTTCAATGCTTAACTCTTATTCTGGATGGGCTGCGGCTGGGATTGGTTTTACCTTAGAAAACTCAGCTCTCATTATCACGGGAGCATTAGTAGGCTCTTCAGGGGCAATTTTATCATACATAATGTGCAAAGGTATGAATAGATCATTCTTTAACGTAATACTTGGAGGGTGGGGCGCAACAGAAAGCTCTTCAAAATCTACTTCAAAAGATCAAAAACCTGTAAAGAGTGGAAATGCAGACGATGCTGCCTTTTTAATGAAAAATGCATCTTCAGTTATAATTGTACCTGGATATGGAATGGCGGTTGCCCAAGCTCAACATGCTCTAAGAGAGATGGTAGATGCTTTAAAAAAAAGTGGTGTAAAGGTTTCTTATGCAATTCATCCTGTAGCAGGAAGAATGC
The DNA here is from genome assembly GCA_902583645.1 of uncultured Pelagibacteraceae bacterium. Taxonomy (GTDB): domain Bacteria; phylum Pseudomonadota; class Alphaproteobacteria; order Pelagibacterales; family Pelagibacteraceae; genus Pelagibacter. The sequence continues at coordinate 29,052 of CACHWQ010000010.1, forward strand.
CGGGGCACATGAACGTACTTTTGGCTGAAGCAAATGTTCCATATGATGAAGTATTTGAACTTGAGGATATAAATAATGATTTTGCTAATTGTGATGTAGCGTATGTTATTGGTGCAAACGATGTAACAAACCCAGTTGCAAAAACAGATCCACAAAGTCCGATTTATGGAATGCCTATATTAGATGTTGAAAAATCAAAATCTGTTTTATTTGTAAAACGAAGTCTATCACCAGGTTACGCCGGTATAGATAATGATTTATTTTATAGAGAAAATACCCTAATGTTATTTGCTGATGCTAAAAAAATGACTGAGGATATAACTAAAAATCTATAGGAATAAATCTTGAGAACAAAAATTTTTTGCGATATTGCAGATTTAAATGTAATTAAAAAGTTCTCTTCAAAGAAAATAGTAAAAGGTTTTACAACCAACCCATCACTAATAAGGAAAGCTGGAGCTAAAGAATATAAAGGGTACTGTAGAAAAATTTTAAAAATATCTAAAAATAAACCAGTTTCGTTGGAAGTTTTTGCTGACAGTAATTCAAATATGATTGAACAAGCAGAAAAATTGAAGTTATTAGGAAAAAATGTTTATGTTAAAATACCTTTTTGTAATTCAAAAGGTAAATTTACAGGAAAAGCTATAAGATTTTTAAATAATAAGAACATTAAGTTAAATATAACTGCGGTTTATACCGCAAAGCAAACACAACAAATATTAAAAAAAATAAATAAAAAAACTAAAGTAATAATTTCTATTTTTGTTGGAAGAGCATCAGATACAGGAAAAGATCCTTTGCCTGAATTAATTAAAAGTATAAAAATTTCAAAACGTTTTAAAAATGTTGAAATTTTATGGGCAAGTGTAAGAGAACCTTATAATTACATCTATGCAAGAAAAATAGGCTGTCATATTATAACTGTTCCACCATCTATAATAGAAAAAATTGAAAATTTTGGCAAATCTTTTACCCAACTTACAATTGAAACAGTAAAAACATTTTTATCAGATAGTAAAAAATCAAATTTTAAAATTTGATGTTAAAAAAGAAAGCAATATCCAATCAAAATATTTTTATTTTTTTTTCACTTTATATAAGTCTATTAATTGGATTTTATTTCGGTGAAAATTTAAATTTTGGATCAAAGAATGATTGGTTTGGTTCTAGTATTGATCCTATAAAAGATTTTTCAAAAGATTTTATAAATACACTTCTTAATTATGAAATATATAATCATAGACATTCACCAGTATATTTAATTTTTTTAAGCTTATTACACAAAATTGGTTTATCCTTTGACTTGATAAGATTTGTACACTTAAATCTCTCATTAATTTTGATTTTTGTGTTATTTAATTGTTTAAAGTTTAAGTTTAAAAAAATTAATCCAAATATTTTATTTTTAATTTCAATATCGATCATGTTATCCCCAACATTTCGATCACTTGCAATTTGGCCAGATACGAGAATAATTGGGTTAATATTATTTGCTTTATCGATATTTGAATTTTTAAAATTTGAAGAAAGTAAAAAAAGTATTCACTTTTATAAAAATATATTACTATTAATTTGTTCGTCCTATATAAGTCCAAATTTTTCAATTTTCATAGTTTTCTTTTATTATGTTTATTTTTGTAAAATGAATTTTAATTTAAGGAACATGCTATATGGAATATTAATATGTATTTTTCTATCGCTTCCTGTGTTTTTTTACCTTTTTATTTTAGATGTAAATTTTTTACTTGCAAAAACACCAGGAGTAGATGAATTAACATCAAAAAGTTTAAGCCTAAACTTATCTAACAAAATATTAATTATAAGTTCCATTATCTTCTTTCATATGTTGCCTTTTATTATAAATATAAATTTCTTAAATAAATTGAAAATTTATATTAAAAAAAATTTTTTTTTTATTTTAATTTTTTTGTTAATAAATAGTATTTTTTTTAATTACTCTTTAAATTTTACTGGGGGTGGAATTTTTTTTCAGTTATCAAATTATTTATTAGGAAATAATTTAATATTTTATATTTTTTGCTTTATTTCCTTAAGTGTTTTGACTTATTTTATCAGCTGTAGCTTTGCAAACTTAATTATAATTTCGATTCTTATAGTATCAAATATTCAGAATACAATTTATCACAAGTATTTTGACCCACTAATATTAGTTATCTTTTTCACTATATTTAATACATCATTGGTTGAGGAATTTTTTAAAAAAAAAAATAATCTTATTTATTTGTATATTTTTTATCTTGGATATATTTTACTAAGATATGCTAAAAATACATTTTTTTAATATAGATTTAGACTATATCAATATTACGCCTGATTATAAATGCTTGAAAAAAAATTAGAAATATTTTCAAAAAAAATAAAGAGTAAGTTTCTTTTTAATTATAATTTAAAAAAACTTAATTGGTTCAATATTGGCGGTGAAGCAAAAGTGTTTTTTAATCCAGAAAACTTAAATGACTTAAGTATTTTTTTAAAAAATTTTGGTAATGAAAAGAATATCTTTGTTCTTGGGGCTGGATCAAATGTACTGATAGATGATGGTATTTACGATGGTATTGTTATTAAATTAGGCAAAAATTTTTCTAATATAAGCCTTTTACCAAATAATATTATTGTCAGTGGTGCAGCGGCCACAGATAAAAAATTATCAAATTTTGCATTACAAAATGAGATAAGTGGTTTTGAATTTTTGTCATGTATCCCTGGAACAATTGGAGGTGGTTTGAAAATAAATTCAGGTTGTTATGGAAGAGAATTTAAAGACATTTTACTGTCAGTTCAAGTAATTGATAGAAAAGGAATAATTAAGACTATCCCATCAAATTACATTAACTATTCGTATAGAAGTAGCAGTCTAGATAAAAATTTTATTTTTTTAAGTGCATCTTTTAAAGGTGAAAAAAAGGAATTTTCCAAAATACAAACGGAGATGGAAAATTTAAAGAAGGAAAAAAATATTACCCAACCATCTAGAATAAAAACTGGAGGAAGCACTTTTAAAAACCCAATTGATCAAACACAAGAGAAAGTTTGGGAATTAATTAAAAAATCTGTTCCCCTTAACGTTTCATTCGGTGATGCCTCAATTTCTGAAAAACACTGCAATTTTTTGGTTAATAAAGGAAATGCATCGTTTGAGGATATGAAAAAATTAGTCGAATATATTAGAAAAAATGTCAAATCTAAAACTGGTATTAATTTAGAAACTGAGATTGAAATAGTTGGCAAATGAAAAAAAAAATTTTAATTTTAGGAGGTGGTCTATCTAAGGAAAGGTTGATTAGTTTAGAAACATCAAAGCAAGTCAAAAATGCATTAAAAAAAAAATATAAAGTTAAAATGTGTGATCTTGATAAAAACTTTCTTTTCAAAGTTCAAAAATTTAAACCAAATATTATTTTTAATGCTTTACATGGCAGGTTTGGTGAAGATGGATATGTTCAATCAATTTTTGAAAATCAAAAAATAAGATATACACACTCTGGCGTTTTATCATCTGCTATCGCCATGGATAAAATTTTATCTAAAGAGATATTTATTAAAAATAATATTCTAACACCAGATTTTATAAAATATGATTCTAAAAAAATAAGTAAAAAAAGGATAATAAAAAAGATTGAAAAAACGTTAAATTTTCCCGTTGTTATAAAACCTGTTTCTGAGGGGTCAAGTGTTGATGTTTTCATATGTATAAAAAAAAATTTTATAAAAAATTTAAATAAGTTAATAAAATATAAAGAGGTTCTTATTGAACAATATATAGGTGGAAGAGAAATTCAGGTTGCTATTCTAGGAGAAAAAAAATTAGGAGCAATTGAGCTAAGACCGAAAAGAAAATTTTATGATTATAAGGCAAAGTATAGTACAAAAGCAAAAACCGAACATTTAATACCCGTTGATTTACCCCCAAAAAAAATGAATAAAGTTTTAGGAATAGCTTTAAAAGCTCACAGACTTCTAAAATGCAGAGGAGTCACTAGATCTGATTTTAAATTCTATAAAAATAAATTTTATTTATTAGAGTTAAATACTCAACCCGGGATGACAAAACTTTCACTGGTTCCTGAAATTGCAGCTTATAACGGTATGAGTTTTATACAATTGTTAGAATGGATATTAAAAGATGCATCAGTTAATAAATAAGAGATTAAAGATATATTTTTATATTTTGATATTGTTATTTTTGTCAACCTTTTACAGCCCTAATATGCAAAACTCTTTTAAAAATTTTTTTAAAATAAAACATATTCATGTATCGCCAGATGAATTAAATATTAAAGAAGCAAGTAATTTATATGATCAAAACATTTTTAAAATAGATGTTGACATATTAGATAAAATTTTTGAGAACAATCCAATTGTAAAATACTTTCAAATAAAAAAAGTTTACCCAAATACAATAAAAGTAAGTTTTGTACCATCAGACCCAATAGCAAAAATGTATATTAATAATGAAATTAATTATTTAGGTGACAACGGTAAAATTTTTCAAGGAAAAATAAAAAATTATTTTATACCGTTAATTGAAGGCGAAAATGATGTTAATAAATCTTTGGAAATTATAAGATTGCTTAAAACATCATCTTTTAAATTAAAAAACATAAAAATTATAAAGATATATCCTACCAAGAGATTTGACTTAATCCTACATGACAAAACTATTTTAAAATTTCCAATTAAGTCAGATTTACATATATTTGATAAAGCATATTTCTTTTATAAAAACCCTAGTATAAAATCGAGTAAATTTGATTTAAGAATTCAGAATAAAATTATAATCGATGATAAATAACACAGAGATTTTTCTCAATTTTAATATAGATAAAAATGAAATAAATTTTTTTGTATACGAATATTTAAATAAAAAAACTACCTTTTCTAAAAATTTTAATTTTTTAAACAACTATCAAAAAGGAAACTTTATTAATAATGATAATGAAAACAATTTAAGAAATATAATTCTAGATATAGAGAGAAAATTTAAATCAACAGTAAGTAAAATAAATTTAATGGTAGAAAGAGATTATTCAACGTCTATTGATTTATCATTTAAAAAAAATTTTGAGAACAGAAACATTAAGAAAAAAAATATTGAATTTCTAATACAAGATTTAAGACTACAACTTATCAAAAATAATCCCGATAAAAAGTTTATTCATATTTTAATAAAAAAGTGTTTAGTAGATTCTGAAGAATTCTATAATATACCAATAGGAACAAAGTGTAAAAACTTAATAATTGAATTAAGTTTTATATATTTATCAAAAAAATTTATTAAAAATATTGAGACTTTATTATACAAGAATCAAATTGAAATTAAAAAAGTAATCTGCACGAATTATGCTAAATCTCTACTGGATGTTGAATTTGATGAATTATCCGTTGCTGGAATGAAAGTTATTAACACTTCAAATTTAAATGAGGTTTATATCTTATCAAAAGAAGTAGCTAAACCTGGATATTTTGAGAGATTATTTAACATTTTTTCCTAAATTGTATTTTATCGTAATATTTATTGTTTTTAGAAGATTTGCTCTAAATTATATAAGCTTGCTATGAGTATTTTAAACCAAAAAACAATCAATCATCAAATCGAATTCAAGGGGATAACTTTGCACAAAGGTAGATTTGCTAATATGAGAATAATCCCATCACCACCTAACACCGGTATAGTATTTAAGAGAACTGATCTTAAAAAAAACAATATTATTGAAGCAAATTGCTTTAACGTTAAAGACGCTGTTTTATGTACTACATTAAAGAATGAAGCGGGGGTTTGCGTGTCAACAGTAGAACATCTTATGGCTGCTTTTTTTGGTCTAGGAGTGGATAATGCCTTAGTAGAAGTTGATCAAGATGAAGTTCCAATTATGGATGGATCATCAAAAAATTTTGTGGAAGCTATTAGTAAGACAGGTTTAAAAAAATACGAAGTTCCAATTAAAATTATTAAAATCTTAAACAAAGTTGAAGTTGCATATGATGAAAAATATATTTCAATAGAGCCTTCAAAGACATCTCTGGAAATAGATTTTGAAATAAAATTTAAAAACCCACTAATTGGAACTCAAAGAAATGTAATAAGTGTTTATGAGAATGATCTAAGTGATATTTTTAATTCTAGAACTTTTTGCCTTTATGAAGATATTGAAAAATTAAAAAAACAAAATCTAGCTCAAGGTGGATCATTAGATAATGCAATAGTAGTAAAAAATAAAAATATTTTAAATAGTGAAAAATTACGAAATGAAAAAGAATTTGTTAATCATAAGATTTTAGATTGCATGGGTGATTTATTTTTATCTGGATATAAGATTATTGGAAAGGTAACCTGTACGCAGGGCGGTCATAAGCTTACAAATCAGCTTTTAAGAAATCTTTTTAAAGATGATAAAAACTTTACAATATTTGAACTTAAAGAAAAAATGATACCTAACTCATTTGTTAACAAAAAAGCTTTAAAATCCATAGCTTAAATTAAATTTTAGTTTCTACATTTATCTGTTAAAAAATATTAATGCAAAATTATTTAAAAATAATTTTATTAGTTTTAACTACTTTAGTATTTTCTTGTTCATCTAATAAAGAAAAAATTTCAATTTTAGATGAGGAAAATCTGGAATTGCAAATGATAGATGCTTATAAAGAAGGCTACAAAGAGTTGGAAAAAGGAGATATTCTTTATGCTGCAAAAAAATTTAATGAAGCTGAGTTATTATTCCCTCAATCTGAATGGGCTCCAAGATCCGTATTATTGTCAGCATATGCATACTATTCTCAAAATTATTATGATGAAGCTTTATCAGAATTAGATAGATATTTTAAAAAATATCCAAAACATAAAAATGCTGATTATGCACATTTTTTATATGCTATGTGTTATTATGAAAATATAGTAGATGAAAAAAAAGATTTAGAACCACTATTAGTATCAAAAACAAAATTTGAATTTATTGTAATAAATTATCCTAATACCGACTTTGCTCAGGATGCCCAGTATAAAATAAATCTAATTAAAGATATTATGGCATCTAAAGAAATGTACTTAGGAAAATATTATTTGAAGAAAAAAAAATGGGTGGCAGCTATTAATCGATTTAAAAATGTTGTAGATAAGTATGAAACTACAATATACGTTGAGGAAGCACTTCATAGATTGGTTGAAACAAATTATAGAATTGGATTGGTTGATGAGTCGTCTAAATATGCAAGTGTTTTAGGATACAACTATCAATCAAGTCAATGGTATGAGCAATCCTATAAAATTTTTAATAGGGAATATGAAACCTCATTTGAAATCAAGAAAAATAAAGAGTCAGTCTTTAAAAAATTTAAAAAACTTTTTAAATGAAAACTAGTAATTTAAAAATAAAAAAAAATTATTTTGAAAAAATCAAGAAATTTCAAAAATATAACGAAGCATACTATAATAAAAGCGATCCAATTGTAGATGATGCGATTTATGATAGTTTGAAAAATGAAATACTTGAGCTTGAAAAAACCTATTCATTTTTGAACAGTAAAGAATCGCCCTCAAACTATGTAGGATATAAGCCTTCAAAAAATTTTAAAAAAGTAAAACATAAAATACCAATGCTTTCATTAAACAATGCATTTAATAAAGATGATTTGATTAATTTTGAAAAAAAAATCATAAATTTTTTAAATTTTAAGAATACTTTTGAAATTGAATATAGTGCAGAACCAAAAATTGATGGAATATCTGCATCTTTGTTTTATAAAGAAGGAAAATTTGTTCATGGTATTTCAAGAGGTGACGGAGTAGAAGGTGAGGATATCACAGCAAATTTGAGCACGATAAACGATATACCTAAAATTTTGAAAGGAAAAAATATACCAACTGAAATAGATATAAGAGGAGAAGTTTTTATCAAAAATACTGATTTTGAAAAATTAAAAGAGAAATTTGCAAATCCGAGAAATGCTGCATCAGGTTCCTTGAGGCAAAAAGATCCTCAAAAAACAAAAAAAATACCATTAAATTTCATAGCTTATACTTTTGGATTTTCAAAAAACTTAAACGTAAAAACTCAAAATGATTTTTTAAAAAACTTAAAGAATTGGGGATTCAAGATAAATAAATTTAACAGAATAATAAAAGGGGTTGACGATTTAATTAAGACTCATTCAGAAATTGAGGACAAAAGAAAAGAAATTGATTTTGATATTGACGGAATTGTTTACAAAATAAACGATTTAGTTCTACAAAAGAGATTAGGTTTTATAGCAAACGCCCCAAGATGGGCTATTGCACATAAGTTTTCATCAAATAAGTCAATTTCTGAAATTCTTAAAATAGAAATTCAAGTTGGTCGAACAGGGGCTTTGACGCCGGTTGCTAAAATTAAACCAGTAAATATTGGTGGAGTTTTGGTATCTAATGCTACACTACATAACGAGGATGAAATTGAGAGAAAAGATATTCGAATTGGTGATGTAGTAACTGTGGAAAGAGCTGGCGATGTTATTCCCAGAGTTATTTCAGTTAATACAAAGAAAAGAGATATAAATTCAAAAAAGTTCGACTTTCCAAAAAAATGCCCTTCTTGTGGATCTTCTACTGTTAAAGAGTACAATAAAACTACAAAAAAATTTGATGCAGTGAGAAGATGTATAAATGATGGTTATGGATGTGAAAAAATTGCTATTGAGAAAATAAAACATTTTGTCTCAAAAGAGGCTTTTAATATAGATGGTTTTGGAAAAAAAATTGTAGAAAATTTTTGGACACTAAAAATAATTAGATACCCACAAGATATATTTAATCTTGATTACCAAAAAATTTCTAATCTTGAGGGTTGGGGCAAGCTGTCTGTATCAAACTTAAAATATTCTATAGAGCAAAAAAAGAATATACCTTTCAGTAAATTTATTTATGCTTTAGGAATTAGACATATAGGACAAGAAAACGCAAAGTTAATTTCCAAAGTACTTAAAAATTCTGAAAATTTTTTTAATCTAGGAAAAAAAAACAATTTTAATGAACTATTAAATATAGATGGAATAGGAGATACACAAATAAAGTCTATAAAAGAATTTTTTTCTAGTAAAAAAAATCTAACTGTTTTAAGCGAGTTAAAGAAAAATTTAAATATTACCTCTGAAAAAAAGATTTTGAAAAATGGAATATTAAATGAAAAAACGTTTATGTTTACAGGAAAACTAATAAATATAAGTCGTGCTGAAGCCAAAAGTCTGGTTGAAAAAAATTCAGGTAAAATCGTAAGTAATGTCAACAATAAATTAGATTATTTAATTGTTGGAGATAAACCAACGAACAGAAAATTGAATGAAGCAAAAAATTTAAATATAAATATTATCTCACAGATAGAATTTTTCAAAATGTTAAATATTAAAGATTCTTAATAAGCCACTTTCTTTCGTTTTTATTTAAAAATTTGGATATTTTAGAGTAAACAAATAAATGATAATAAAATAAATAATCTTTTTCTGATTTAGTTAATAATTGATAATTAATAAGATCTTTATCGATTGGTGCTAAAGTTAAGTTCTTAAAAATTAATTTTTTTCTCTCTTTTTGAATATAAATTAAATTTTCTATTCTAATTCCATACTTTCCCTCTTTATAATATCCAGGTTCATTGCTTAAAATCATGCCCTCTTCGAGTTTAATATGGCTAAATTTCGATATTGACTGTGGTCCTTCGTGCACATTTAGAAAATAACCAACACCGTGCCCTGTTCCATGTCCGTAATCAAGGTTAAATTTTTTAAGAAATTTCCTTGCATGAAAATCTAACTTACTTCCTGTATTTTCTTTTTCTAAATTACTTGTAACAACGGCAATATGTCCTTTTAAAACAAAGGTAAAAATATCTTTTATATTTTTTGGCTGTTTAACAAAGCAGAGAGTTCTTGTTACATCTGTTGTTCCATATTTATATTGTCCACCGGAGTCACATAGGAATAAATCGTTTTTTTTGATAATTTTACTTGTTTTTTTTGTCGCTTTATAATGAACAATTGCACCATTTGACCCAGTTCCTGCTATAGTATTAAAGCTTGGGTGAAGGTATTTTTTATTTTTTTTTCTAAAACTTTCTAATTTTCTTTCTGCATCAATTTCGGTTATTTTTCTGTTTTTTAAATTCTTCATCCAAAAAATAAATTTAGTAAGAGCTACGCCGTCTGCAATATGACTTTGAATCATATTCTTAATTTCGGTTGAATTTTTTTTTGATTTATAAAAATAACATGGGTCAACTCTATTTATAATTGAAAATTTTGTTTTGATTATGTTTTCATTTAAAATTGATAAAGTTTTATTATCAATAATAAATTTTTTTCCTTTTAAATCACTTATAAAATTTTTTAAATTTTCCTTTTCAACTATTTGCCTCAAATTTAACTTTTTTTCTAAAATTAATTTTTTAATTTTATATTTTTCAGCAATTAAATATATTTTTTTATTTTTACTTAATATCAAGTTACAATTTGGCAGTGGAGAGAAAGGAGTGTCAGAGCCCCTTATATTTAATAGCCACGCAACATTCTCAGGTGCGCTAATATACAAAAAATCTGCATTTTTTGTTTTTATGTAATTCGAAATTAGCTTAATCTTTTTTTTGTAACTTTCACCCACTACTTTAGTTGGCAAAGAATAAAAAGGTTGATTAATAGAATGTTTAACTTTAAAAATTTGGTCCACTAGATTCACTCTAATGGGTTTAAGCTTAATTTTTTTTCCAAAGTAATAATTTAATTGGTCGTACGTAAATAAATTTGGGTCGAATCCTAATATAATATTTTTAAATTTATTCTTAGGTAATTGCTCATGAATTTTTAAAACTTTAAAATTTTTACCCGACTCTAACTTTGCTTGGATTGTGTACCTGCTATCAACAAACAAATAATTTATTTTTTTCAAAATTACAGCTAACCCAGCTGAACCACTAAAATTGGATATTAGTTTTAATCTATCGTATTTAACCTGTTCAGTGAAAAAACTATCATTTTTTGGTATAATATATCCATCGAGGTTGTTATCAGCTATTAATTTAGTTAATTTGATTAAACTATCTTCACTCATTTAATTCTTTTTTGATACCTCAGCCAACCAGGACTTCTAGTACCCTCCTCAATTTCAAAGTCTTGATTAAATTCAAAATCATCAATTTGACTATCATTCACGTTGTTAAAAATATCTTTTTCCAGAAATTTTTGTGGGAGTTCATCTATAAATCTTGAAGCCATGCTATCAATCCAGTCTCCTTGATAAAATCTGTTCATTGAAAAAGAAATGTATGCTTTTTTCTTTGCTCTTGTTATTCCAACATATGCTAGCCTTCTTTCTTCCTCCAGGCCTTTTTCTCCTTTTTCCTCTAATGATTTTTGATTTGGAAACAAACCTTCCTCCCAACCAGGTAAAAAAATTACGTCAAATTCTAGACCCTTTGATGCATGCATTGTCATTAGATTAACTTTTTCACCTTCCCAATCTTGATCAATAGATGTAGCTAAAGATACATGTTCTAAAAAACTTTCCAAATTATCGAATTCTTTCATAGCACTTAAAAGCTCTTTAATATTCTCTAATCTATTCTCATTTTCTAAATCTTTTTTATTTTTTAGCATGGCAGAGTATCCAGATTCATCTAGAATAATTTGAAGTAATTTTACATGATAAATTTTTTTTAATTTGTAGTCAGCTTTCCACTTCTCTAAAAAATTTAAAAAATTGGTTAAACCTATTTTTGCCTGAGGTTTAATTTTGTTCATTTCAATTAATTTTTTTGATGAAGAAACTAAATGTAAAGAATTCTGCTTAGAATATTCATGTATTTGTTTCATGGTACTTTCCCCAATTGATCTTTTTGGATTATTTACAATTCTTTCGAAAGCTAGATCATCTTTTTCTTGGTTAATTAGTCTTAAGTAGGCAATACAATCTTTAATTTCAGCTCTTTCATAAAATTTTATCCCACCAATTATTCTGTAAGGAAGTCCAATTTTTAAAAATCTTTCTTCAAACTCTCTAGTTTGAAATATTGCTCTTACCAAAATAGAAATATTATTTAATGAATATTTTTTTTTAAGATTTTTCTCAATTTCATCGCTAAGACCAACAGCTTCTTCTTTACCATTTCTATAACAGCTTAGTTTTACTAATTCTCCTTCTTTAGAATTAGTTCTTAAAGTTTTGCCTACTCGATTTTTATTATTTGAAATTAATTCTGATGCAACAGATAATATATTCTGAGTAGATCTATAATTTTCTTCGAGTCTGATTATTTTCGTATTTTTGTGGTTTTTGTCAAAATCTAAAAAATTTTTTATTTCTGCACCTCGCCAACTATAAATAGATTGATCATCATCACCAACACAGCATATATTCTTATTAACTTTCGAAAGAATATTTAACCATTTACTTTGGATAAAATTTGTATCTTGATATTCATCAACTAAAACATATTTAAAGTTTTTATTATAAATATCACATATATCCTGATTTTTTTCTAGGATAGTTACACAGTGCAAAATGAGATCTCCAAAGTCGCAGCAGTTCAAATCGAGTAATTTATTTTGATAAATTTTGTAGATAGGAAAAATAGTTTTTTCAAATATATTTTTTCTTTCTAAAATAACATTATCTGGGAACCATCCATTATTTTTCCATTTATCAATAATTGAAAGTATTAATTTTGGAGAAAGTTTTTTTGAGTCTATATTTTCAGCTTTACAAATATTTTTTATAAGTCTTATTTGATCGTCGGTGTCTAAAATAGTAAAGTTCGAATTTAATCCTGCGGCTTTTGCATGTTTTCTCAAAAGTTTTGCACATATTGAGTGAAATGTGCCAAGCCAACTTAATCCTGTAGCTTCTGATCTAAGTATTTTGCTTACTCTAAAGTGCATCTCTTTTGCAGCTTTATTTGTGAAGGTCACTGCTAAAATCTGATTTGGAAAGGCTTTTTTATTTTTAATAATATGGGCAATCCGTGAAGTTAATACCTTGGTTTTGCCAGATCCAGCTCCAGCGACTACTAAAATAGGGCCATCTGTATTAACTACAGCCTCTTTTTGAGCAGAATTTAGATCCTTTAAATAATCAAAGTTTATCATTTAGAAATAATCATTATAAATCAATTTATAATTTATGAAAAAAATAAATTTAAATTTTAAATATAATTTAAAAATTGCAATATTTACACTTTCTGCATTATTTTTTTTATACTTATTATACCTTTCAGTACCAAGTTTATATGACACAGGTAGAGTTCAAAAAGTCCTGTACAACAAAATATTAAAGGAATTTCAACTAAATTTAAGTTTATCAAGCAATATTACTTATAGGATTCTGCCTTTACCACATTTTCATGTTCAAGATAGTAAAATTTTTCAAATTAAATCAGATGTCTCAACCGAAATAGGTCAAGTTAAAAACTTAAAAATTTTTGTCTCTCAAAATTCCTTTTTTAAGGAGGACAATATAAATATAAAAAAATTAGTTTTATCAGAAGCAAATTTTTTTTTTACAAAAGATAATCTAGACTTTATTAACAATTTACTTAACAACAAATTTTCAAAAAAGAAAATATTAGTTAAAAAAAGTAAAGCTTTCTTAAATGATAAATCTGATGATACAATTTTTATTTATTCTTTAAAAAATCTAAAATATTTTAAGAACTTCAAAGACAATAGTAAATTTCTTTTTACTGAGGGAAGTATATTTAAAGTTCCAGTTAAATTTCAATGGTCAAAAAAAATTGATAGCAAAAGCACAACCTCAATTTTTAAGGCAAAAAATCTTGATATAGATTTTACAAATAAAGGAGAATTTTTAGAGATCGAGTCTATATATGAAAATAATTTAAATATTTTATCTAATAATTTAAAAACAAAATATATATTTGATAAAAATGAAAAAACAATTTCTGTAATATCAGAAAAATCATTAATTAAAAATACACCCATTAGTTATAAGGGGTTAATCGAATTGTCCCCATTTAATTTTAATTTTGATGTAACAGCAAAAGATATAGATTTGAATCAGTTACTAAAAAATCAATTATTATTTAATGAAATAATTAATTCGAATATTTTTTCGAATAAAAATCTTAATGGTTTAATTATAATAAAGACTGATAAACTTTATAATAATAAAATCTTTGATAACGGCTACATATATTTAAATTTACAAGAAGGTAATTTAAATTTTGATAAATCAATTTTATCAAGAAAAAATAAGTTTCAATTGACCCTTGCTAATTCAACTTTTTTTAATGAAGATGCTAACTTAGTTCTAGAGGGTAAATTAGAATTTGATATATTTGATATAGATGAGTTTTATAAAATTTTCCCGGTACCAAAAAAAATAAAATTTAAAAAGAAATTTAAAAAAATAAATTTCGAGTTCTCTTATAATTTTATTGATGCAGCTATAGCAATTAATAAGATATCATTTATCAATGAAAAAAATAATATCCAAAAATCAAAAGCTTTGGATAACTTTGTCGAAGATAACTATGAAAATAGATATACTTATAGCAATCCAATTTTTTTTAAAAATTTTATGAAGAAAGCATTAATATCCTATTTAGATGAAGGATAAATCATTTTTTTTGGATCAACTATTTTGTCATATTCTTTTTCGTCTATTAAACCAGTCTTAAGTGTTTCTTGTTTTAGAGATGTATTATTAACAAGTGCTTTTTTTGCTATATAAGCTGCCTTGTCATATCCAATTTTTGGCGACAATGCAGTAACTAACATTAAAGAATTATTTAGTAGTTCTTTAATTTTTTTTTTGTTAGCCCTTATATCTTTTATGCAATATCTTGCAAAATTATTTATGCTATCTGACAATAAAGATATAGATTGTATAATATTATGAGCCATAAGTGGTTTAAATACATTAAGCTCAAAATGTCCGTGAGATCCTGCTATAGTAATACCGTTATGGTTACCAATTACTTTTGTACAAACCATAGTAATGGCCTCACATTGTGTTGGGTTTACTTTTCCAGGCATAATTGAAGATCCTGCTTCATTTTCTGGCAAAATTAATTCTGAATAACCAGCTCTAGGTCCTGAACCTAAAAATCTAATATCATTAGCAATTTTCATAAGACATACTGCTGTAGTATTTAAGGATCCTGAAAAATTAACAATTGGATCATGAGAGGCTAAAGCAGCGAACTTATTTTTTGTATTTTTAAAAGGTAGTTTAGTAATTTTTGATATTTCTTTAACAATTTTCTTATCAAAATTTTTCTTAGTATTGATTCCTGTTCCAACAGCAGTTCCACCTTGTGCTAAATAAAAAATTTCTTTCAAACTTATTTTAATTCTTTTAATACAATCTGAAAGTTGAGATTGATATCCTGAAAACTCTTGTCCTAAAGAAATTGGTGTTGCGTCTTGAAGATGTGTTCTTCCAATTTTTATAATTTTACTAAATTCGTTAACTTTTTTTTTTAAACTTTTATTTAGTAATTCAAGACTAGGTATCAATTCTTTTATAGTTTTATTTGCAACTGCTATATGCATAGCTGTGGGAAAAACATCATTTGTGGATTGGGATTTATTCACGTGATCGTTTGGGTGAACTGGTTTTTTTGTCCCTTTTTTTCCTTTTAAAATTTCGATTGCTCTATTTGATATGACCTCATTAACATTCATATTTGTTTGAGTTCCGGATCCCGTTTGCCACACTTTGAGTGGAAAATTATCATTTAATTTTCCTGATATAATTTCATCAGCTGCCTTAATTATAGCTTTAGCAATTTTCCTATCAATTTGCTTATTTTTTAAATGAACAATCGCTGCAGATTTCTTTATAACAGCAATAGACTTAATAATTATAGGGTTGATTAAAATATCACCAATATTAAAAAACTTTTTTGATCTTTGAGTTGAGGCTCCCCAGTACTTATCAACAGGCACTTTAACTATTCCTATACTATCATGTTCTTTTCTAGTTTTCATATACTTTAGTTTGAGTAAACTGATATAATTCTTATACATTATGTTTATGAATAATCAAATAGGAGCCTTATGACAAATTTTGAAAAAGTGGGTTTGTTTATGAAAACTTTTGGTCAAGATGTTAAAACAAAGCCAAGTTTAAGTACAAAAAAAATTAATGATCTTAGAATTTCACTTATTCAGGAAGAATTAAATGAACTTAAAGAAGCTATAAATAATAATGATTTAATTGAAACAGCAGATGCATTAACAGATATTTTATATGTAACATACGGAGCAGGACAAGCATTTGGAATTAATTTAGATAATTGCTTTGATGAAATTCAAAATTCAAATATGAGTAAACTTGGAGAAGATGGAAGACCAATTTATAATGAAAAAGGCAAAGTTCTCAAAGGACCAAATTATTTTAAACCAAACTTAGTAAAAATACTTTCTTAAATAATTTTTTATTATTTTTTTTTTATAAATGCAATATCAGAGTCTTTCTCTTTTCCCTTATATATGTGAATATTTTCGATACTATCAAAAAAAAAACTTTGCATATCATTTGATAATAACTTTGACTTAAAATATTTTTTTTCATTTATATGATTAAGTATTTCATCAAAAAATAACTCCTCATTTTCACCATCATTTAGATGATTGTAAAATTTTGGAAAATTGAAATCCTCAATTACAAAGTATCCATCTTTCTCTAAATATTTTATAAAAAAAAAGAGATTTTTTATCATATGTGATAATATATGAGAACCATCATCAATAATTATTTTAAACTTTTTATCTTTAATTGTCTTTTCTAATTTATTTAGATCACTCCTATTTCTAAGATCACAGTATAAAAATTTAATTCTATTTGATTTATAATTAAATTTAAAATTTCTATCTATTCCAAATACTCTTGCATTTTCAAAATATTTTGCAAAAGCAGCACATGATGACCCTTTCCATGTTCCAATTTCTAATAAATTAAATTCTTCTTTCTTGAAATTTTCAAAATGTTTTTGATAGAATTTCGAATATCCATGTCCAATAGTTAGCTCGGAGTTTTTTTGATATTGATTTTTTACATTATTAGCTTTGTCTGTGCCATAATATGTAAATAGTTCGTCAAGGCTCTTATTTTTCAAGTCCTCTTTATCAATATTAATTTTTTTTTTTAGATTAAATACAATTTTTTTATAGATATAAGTAATTTTTTTCATACTATAAGTTAAACATTAATGTTTGCCTTTTTTATAACTTAATGTTTTTTAGTATTAAAAATAACAAATGTCTAAAATAAAAAAAATAATATTAAAAAAAATTTCACCCTATGTTGGTAACTTTTTAGATTCATTGCTTTTAACTAATTTTTCAAGAAGGGGATTAGATTATTATCATAATTATCATCAAAACGACTACAAGTTTATTCAAGAAAACATTTGTTTAATACATGTGCCAAGGTCTGGTGGAGGTACATTAAGAACATATTTAAAAAAAGATAAAAGCTTCTTTCTTCTAAATAAAGGCTCACAACACTATCCAGTTTCCTTGCTTTGTGATCCACAAAAATTTAGATATATAACGATTTTGAGAAATCCAGTTGAGAGAACAATTTCTCACTTTTACATGCTCACAGAAATGAAAACAAAAGTTGCTTCATTTGGTTTTTCAAATTGGTTGATAAATGATAAATTTTCCAAAAATCTATTTTGTCAATATTTA
>CACHWQ010000011.1 GCA_902583645.1 uncultured Pelagibacteraceae bacterium
AGCGAGAGTAGTGGGATTATTTTCAGGTAGAGGATACAACATTGAATCTTTAGCCGTAGCTGAAGTTGACGCTAAGTTAAACATTTCAAGAATTACAATAGTTACAACTGGAACACCTCAAGTAATAGAACAAATCAAACTTCAACTAAAAAAATTGGTTCCAGTTCATAAGGTTGCTGACTTTAAAAGAGAGGATAAAAACGTTATTTTCAAAGAAATGGCTTTATTTAAGTTAGTTGGAAATATCTCTAAAAGAAATAAGGCTTTAAAAGCTTGTAAAAAGTATAATGCTGTATTATTGGATAAAACAAATAAATCTTATGTAATTCAAATAACAGCACTTAGAAGAGAAATTGATATTATGTCAAAAAATCTAAAAAAACTTGGCTTAGTAAGTATATCAAGAACAGGTGCAGTTGCTATGACTAGAGGAGCTGAAACTTTCAAATAATATAAAGGGGAAATATATGAAGATGTTTTATGAAAAAGATACAAATAAAAACTTGATTAAAGATAAAAAGATAGCAATTTTTGGTTATGGAAGCCAAGGACATGCTCACGCTTTAAATTTAAAGGATAGCGGTGTAAAAGAAGTTGTTGTTGCTTTAAGAGATGGATCTTCAAGTAAAGCCAAAGCTGAGTCAAAAGGTTTAAAAGTAATGAATTTGTCTGATGCTGCTGAATGGGCAGATGTAGTGATGATACTTACGCCAGACGAGCTTCAAGCAACTATATATAAAAATCACATTGAACAAAGAGTAAAAGAAGGAACCTCTATAGCCTTTGCTCACGGTTTAAACATTCATTATGATTTAATTAAAGCAAGGAAAGATTTAGATGTTTTTATGGTTGCTCCAAAAGGTCCTGGTCATTTAGTTAGAAGTGAATTTGAAAAAGGTGGTGGTGTTCCATGTCTATTTGCGGTACATCAAAATGGATCTGGAAAAGCAAGAGATATTGCAATGTCATATGCATCTGCAATTGGTGGAGGAAGATCTGGAATAATTGAAACTACTTTTAAGGATGAAGTTGAGACAGATTTGTTTGGAGAGCAAACAGTTTTATGTGGAGGTTTAGTGGAACTTATAAAAAATGGATATGAGACTTTAGTTGAAGCAGGTTATGAACCTGAAATGGCTTACTTTGAGACTGTTCATGAAGTAAAATTAATTGTCGATCTTATTTATGAAGGTGGAATCGCTAACATGAACTATTCAATATCTAATACAGCTGAATATGGTGAGTACACCTCTGGTCCAAAAATTATAAATAAAGATGAAACAAAGAAAAGAATGAAAGAAGTTTTAACTAAAATCCAGTCAGGTGATTTTACAAAAGAATGGATGAACGAGTGTAAAAATGGTCAAAAAAACTTTTTACAAACAAGAGCAAAACTAGCAGAACATCCGATAGAGAAAGTTGGAGCAAATTTACGCGCAATGATGCCTTGGATAACTAAAAAGAAATTAGTAGATAGCGATAAAAACTAATTATTGTTCCAAATTGAGCTGTAACAACTATTTTATTTTGCAATCTATACGAGAGGTTGTATTATCCACGAACCTATTTTTATAAAAATTATATGGCTGATAAAGAAAAAGTATTTATTTTTGATACAACAATGCGTGATGGAGAGCAATCTCCAGGCGCGTCTATGAGTGTCGAAGAAAAAATTCAAATTTCAAGAGTATTTGATGAAATGGGAATAGACATTATTGAGGCTGGTTTTCCAATTTCTTCTCCTGGAGATTTTGAAGCAGTTTCTGCCATAAGTAAGGGAATTAAAAATTCAATACCCTGCGGATTAGCAAGAGCAATGAGAAAAGATATTGACGCTTGTCATGAATCTTTAAAATATGCAAAAAGATTTAGAATACATACTTTTATCTCAACAAGTCCAGTGCACATGAAGCATAAACTTAATATGTCCAATGATCAGGTAATAGACGCAATAAAAGATAGTGTTACATATGCAAGAAAGTTTACTGATGATGTTGAATGGTCATGTGAAGACGGAACAAGAACAAATTTAGATTTTATGTGTAAAACGATTGAGCTTGCAATTAAATGTGGTGCAAAAACTATTAATATTCCAGATACAGTAGGATATTCAATCCCAGAAGAGTTTGCTAAAACGATAACACATATAAAAAATAATGTACCAAACATTGATAAAGCAATTATATCTGCACACTGTCACAATGATCTTGGTTTAGCTGTTGCAAATGCTCTTGCTGGTTTGTCAGCAGGTGTAAGACAAATCGAGTGTACAATTAATGGAATAGGTGAAAGGGCCGGAAATGCCGCCTTAGAAGAAATCGTAATGGCAATTAAAACAAGAAATGATTTAATGCCTTATGAAACCGGTATCAAAACAGAACTTATAAGCAAAGCATCAAAGATAGTTTCCAATGCGACTGGTTTTCCAGTTCAGTTTAATAAAGCAATCGTTGGAAAAAATGCATTTGCACACGAGTCAGGTATTCACCAAGATGGTATGCTTAAAAACAGAGAAACTTATGAAATAATGACACCAGAAAGTGTCGGGGTTAAGAAAACGTCCTTAGTGATGGGAAAACATTCAGGCAGACATGCCTTTAAAGATAAACTTAATGACCTGGGATATACTGATGTAACTGACGATGTTATTCAAGCGGCTTTCGGAAAATTTAAGATATTAGCTGATAAAAAAAAACATATATATGACGAGGATATTGTAGCTTTAGTTGATGATAGCTTGATCATTGATAATAAGATTAATGCAATCAATCTAAAATCATTAAAGGTTTTTGCAGGAACAGGAGAGCCTCAAAGAGCAGAAATGACTTTAGATGTTTTTGGCGATGTTAAAAAAACTGTTCAAACTGGAGACGGTCCAGTTGATGCAATTTTTAAATGTATAAAAGAACTATACCCTCATAATGTGAAACTATCTTTGTATCAGGTTCATGCAGTGACAGAGGGTACAGACGCACAAGCAACTGTAAGTGTAAAAATTGAAGAAAATGATAGAACAACAGTTGGCCAGTCAGCCGATACAGATACTTTAGTTGCATCTGCTAACGCATATTTAAATGCTTTAAATAAAATGCTAATCAAGAGAGAGAAAAAATCTCTTTCACAAAACATACAACATCAAAAGGTAAAAGGAGGAGTGTAAAAATGGGAGTTTTAGACAAGATAACAGCAATGTGGAGCCAAGATATGGCTATAGATTTAGGGACTGCAAATACTTTGGTAGTATTAAAAGGCCAAGGGGTTGTTTTAAATGAGCCCTCTGTAGTTGCAGTGGTTGATAATAAAGGTAAAAAATCAGTTTTAGCAGTTGGCGATGAAGCCAAAACTATGCTTGGTAGAACTCCAGGAAATATACAAGCAATTAGACCTCTAAGAGACGGGGTTATTGCAGATTTCATCGTTACAGAAGAAATGATCAAACATTTTATTAAAAAAGTACACAAAAGAAGTTCATTTGCAAATCCAAGAATTCTGATTTGTGTTCCAACTGGATCAACTCCAGTAGAAAGAAAAGCTATTCAAGACAGTGCTCTTGCAGCTGGAGCAAGAAGAGTTCAATTAATTGAAGAACCAATAGCGGCAGCAATAGGTGCTAACTTACCTATATCAGAAGCAACTGGTTCTATGGTCATTGATATTGGAGGTGGCACAACAGAGATTGCTGTAATGTCTTTAGGTGGAGTCGTATATTCGAACTCTCTTAGAGTAGCAGGAGATGCTATGGACCATGCATTAATAAGTTATATGAGAAAAGAATATAACTTAATGATCGGTGATAGCACTGCCGAAAAGATTAAAAAAGAAGTTGGGACTGCGATAGCAACTAATAACAATACCTATGCGGTTAAAGGAAGAGATCTAAGATCTGGAACCCCAAAAGAAGTTAATATAAGTGAAGAAGATACTGTAGAAGCATTAAATCCAATTTTACGAGAAATGATAAACGGTATTAAAGATGCTCTAGAAAATACACCACCAGAATTATCTGCAGATTTAGTTGATATGGGTTTAACACTTACAGGCGGTGGCGCTTTATTAAAAAATATTGATAAAAGATTTTCTAAAGAAACTGGATTACCAGTTCACATTGCGGATGATCCATTAGCCTGTGTTGCTGTTGGAACTGGAAAAGCTTTAGATCAAGAGGAAACATTTAATTCTATGTTATCGGAGTATTAATCTGATAAAATGCAAGCTAGTAGGGATGACTTTGTAATTGCTATTCGTTCAGCCTTTTTAAAGAAAGAGAATAAACAAAAATTTTCCTTACTAGCTTTAATTTTTTTAACGTTTTTAATACTTATCACAGAAAAGTTTAACTTTAAGCCAATAGATTATTTAAAAATTTCTTTAAGAGAGGTTGCCTATAGATCAACATTTATAGTTTCAATTCCAGAAAATTTTATAAAAAAAACGTATGTCTCAGCAAAAAATCATTTTAAGGTTTATGAAGAGAACAAACAATTGAAGGAAAAATTAGAGTTAGAAACTTCAAAAAATTATAATTCTGAATATATATTAGAAGAAAATAAAAGACTTAGATCAACGATAGAAGAAACTAATAATCAAACTTCAGAAATTATTGGTAAAGTTTTGGTTGATAAAAAAAGTCCATTCTTAAGATCAGTAATTGTAAATAGAGGTAGTAGAGATGGCGTCATATTAGGGATGGCTGTTTTGGATAAAAGTTATCTTATAGGAAAAGTTGTTGAGGTAACTTTCACTACTTCAAGGATTTTATTACTATCAGATTTAAATAGCAAAGTTCCAGTAGATATAATGCCAAATAATATTCAGTCTATATTGTCTGGAACAGGAGATTATAATGGATTAATACAATATACTAGAGATAAGTCACTTTTAGAGGACGATGCAATTGTATTCACATCAGGGGCAGGCGGATTATTTAAATCTGGTATTCCAATTGGAAAAATAAAAAATGATCCTATAAATTCAAAGATCAATGTTTATTTCTTCTCTGATTTTTCCCAACTTCGATATGTAAAAATCACCTCATATAAAGAGGAAGCAGAATAATGGGCGATATTAGTAAATTAAACAATTTTAAAAAAATTCTTGAAAAGGGACCAATTATTTTACTCATAGTTTCAGTTTTGAATGAATTTGATTTTAATTATTTAAATTTAAAGTATTTTTCATTTAATTTTCCTTTTATTTTAATTTATTACTGGAGCCTTAAAAGATCAGGTAGCTTAGGTTATGGTTTGATATTTTTAAGCGGCTTATTCAATGATAGTGTAACTGGTTTGCCAATAGGGGTTAGTTCTCTTGCTTATTTATTAATTTGTGGATTTTCAGCATATCTTAGAAATATTACTTTAAGACCAAGTGTAATTAAGGATTGGTTCTTTTTTGGTTTTACAATTTTAGTTGTAAATTCTTTGATTTATTTAATTATAAGCCTAATATTTAATGTGCAGTTAAATTATTACAGTATATTGGTTAATATATTGTTTACGTTTTTATTTTACATTATTTTTAGCGGAGTATTTCATTACTACCAAAAATTAATTTTTGGAGGACAAAGTGTTTAGTGATGGAGACTCAAATGTAAGAAAATTTAACACAATCAATAGAAGAGTTTTTATTTTATCAATTGCAAAAGGAGTTATATTTACAGGAATTTTAGCTAGACTTTTTTCTCTTCAAATAAGTGATAGTAAAAAATATCTTACGTTATCTGATAAAAATAGACTTAGAGAATGGAGACTTCCTCCTATAAGAGGAGAATTTAAAGATTATTTTGGCAACACAATAGCTGGTAATACTGAAGTTTACCAGCTCCACGTGATTCCAGAGCAGGTGGAGAATTTCAAAAATTTAATGGTAAGATTAAAAAATATACTTCCCTTAACAAATAAACAGTTTTCAAAAATTATTAAAAAAAAAAATCAACAAAAACCGTGGGAAACACTTATAATATCTGAAAATTTAACCTGGGATCAATTTTCAAAGGTAAACTTTTATTTACACGAACTATCTGGGGCAAAACCCGTGTTATCAGTTGCAAGAAGCTATCCTTTTAAAGAAAATTATACTCACGTTTTGGGTTATGTTGCCCAGGCTAGTGAAAATGACTTATTAAATAACGAAAATATAAAAAATAAACACGTTCCAGGATTAAGAGTTGGTAAGACGGGTCTAGAAAAATCTTTTGAAAATGAATTAATTGGTACAAATGGTGTTCAAAGATACGAAGTAAATGCTTTTGGAAAAAGAATAAAACAAGTTAATTTTTTAGAAGGTGATAAAGGTAAAGAAATAAAACTCACTTTAGATACTGAAGTTCAAAAATTATGTAATGAATTACTAGATAATAAAGCTGGATCTATAAGTGTAATGGATATTTATACTGGGGAAATTGTTGCAATGCATTCTTCCCCATCGTTTGATCCTAATTTATTTCTTTATGGCATAAGTTTTAAAGATTGGGATAATATTAGAAACAATCCAAATAAACCCTTAATAAATAAAACAATTTCTGGGTTGTATTCACCTGGCTCAACAATAAAACCTATAGTGGCTTTATCGGCACTAGAAAATAATGTCATATCGCCAAATTTTAAAGTTAGATGCACAGGGAAAATGGAAATGTATGGGCAAACTTATCATTGTTGGAAAAAAAAAGGGCATGGAGTTGTAGATTTAAGAGGTGCAATAATTCAATCTTGTGACACTTACTTTTATGAAATGTCTAGAAAGCTTGGTGTTGATCGTCTTAAAGTCACTGCATCAAGATTTGGTTTAGGCAATAAAGTTTTTCAAAATTTATATGGGGAAGAAAAGGGAGGATTGTTTCCATCAACAAATTGGAAAAAAGCAAATCTTGGTCAAGGTTGGGTATTGGGTGAAACACTTATAACAGGAATTGGTCAGGGTTATGTTCAAACTACTCCACTCCAATTATGCTTGATGACAGCTCAATTAGCTAATGGTGGCTTTAAAATTTATCCAACTCTTATTTCAACAAAAAATCAGGAAAGTTTAGAAAAAATAAAATATAAGATGAATCAAAATCTAATTGATGAAGAAAAATATGATTCATCAATAATACGAACTGCTGAAAAATTTTTTAAACCTGGTGAGAAGGATTATAAAAGACTTTTTAGAAACCAAGAAAATGTGAAATTTGTACTTGAAGCCATGTTTGCATCTACAAACCAATGGAATGGAACTTCCTATAAGTCGAGAATAGAAGATCCAAAATACCAGTTTGCAGGAAAAACAGGCACTGCGCAAGTTAAAAAAATAACTGAAGAGCAAAGAGAACTTGATTTGGAAACATCACAAATTCCCTATAAAGATAGAGATCATGCTTGGTTTGTTGCTTTTGGTCCTTATAAAAATCCG
Organism: uncultured Pelagibacteraceae bacterium; assembly: GCA_902583645.1. GTDB lineage: Bacteria > Pseudomonadota > Alphaproteobacteria > Pelagibacterales > Pelagibacteraceae > Pelagibacter. Next base: position 7,390 of record CACHWQ010000011.1, read on the forward strand.
AGATATTCTATAAGTGTGTTTGTTGAACATGGAGGATCAGGAAGTAAAGCTGCAGCACCTCTCGCAAAGCAATTAATTAAAAAGGTAATAGATAGACATGAAGAACGTGAAAAAATAAGAAAGAGAAATTTAGTAGATATTTAAATGTTTCAACAATCATCATACACAGAACAACTAACATTTTTTCAAAAATTGAGATCATTTGATTTCGTACTGATCATTTGTGTTTTAATTTTGGGCTTAATAAGCAACTTTTCTATGTACTCGACTGATGGAGGAGAATTTTTATACCATACAAAGAGTCACTTAGTAAGATTTTTAGTTTTTTTTACTATGATGATATTTTTTTCTTTTTTAAGCTTAAGATTTTGGCATGCAACTGCTTACTTATTTTATGTAATAGTATTAGGTTTTTTAGTTTGGGCATCATTATACGGCATCACAGCATCAGGATCCCAAAGGTGGATAAATTTATATTTTATTAACCTTCAACCATCGGAACTTATGAAAATAGCAATAATAGTTTGTTTTGCTCGATATTTTCATAGAGAACAAATTACAAATGTTAGCAGCTTTAAAAATATAGCATTATCTTTAACTATTTTAATTTTACCTATTGTATTAGTTTTAAGTCAGCCAGACCTTGGAACCTCAATATTGATTGCAGCAAGTGGTGTTATTGTATTATGGTTAGCAGGCTTAAATATTAGATATTTTGTTTATAGCTCTTTGGTTTTATTAGTTTCTTTTCCATTTGTAATTTCTTTTTTAAAACCCTACCAAAAACTTAGAATTCTAAGTTTTTTTAACCCAGACCGTGATCCTCTTGGTGCAGGATATCAAATAATACAATCTAAAATTGCTGTAGGTTCAGGCGGTTTAATTGGTAAAGGTTTTTTACAAGGCACACAAAGTTATTTGGAATTTCTTCCAGAAAAACATACTGATTTTATATTTACACTGTTCTCAGAGGAACATGGATTTATTGGATCAGTATTTTTGTTAATTGTATACGCAATTTTAATTTATAGAATTATAAAAATTGGCTCAATATCAAGAAGTTATTTTGGAAGATTGTTTTGTTATGGTTTTGGCTCAGCAATATTTATTTATATTGCTGTAAACATGAGTATGGTATTAGGTTTGCTGCCCATAGTCGGCTCTCCACTTCCAATTATGTCCTATGGCGGATCATCAATGCTTGCTACAATGATTGGTATTAGTATTGTAATGAGTACTAAAATTTATAATAAACAGATAATTAATTAGTTATCATCATTGATTAATTTGTCGCGATAAATTCATTAAAATAATATTATATATTAAATTTATGAAAAAATTACGTGTTGGGATAATTGGAGCAGGTATCCAAGGGGTATGCAACGCTCTTTTTCTTCAAAAAAAAGGATTCGAAGTAGTATTATTTGACAAAGAGGACCCGGGCAGTCTAGCATCTTACGGAAATGCAGGACACTTTTCTCCATATGCATCAGTTCCATTAAACAGACCAGACATTCTCGCAGATGTTCCCGCAATGCTTTTGAGCTCAACGGGACCTCTGGCACTTAAATGGAATTATGTGCCTAAAATGATACCGTGGTTTTTAAAGTTTATAAGAAATTGTACTAATAAAAAAATGATGTACACAGCAAAGTATATGCATCAAATCTTAGATTTATCGTTGCCAGCTTATGAGGAATTGTTTGATGAAATTGATACTGAAAATTTAGTTGTTAGCAATGGAATTATGTATATTTGGAATAATAAAAATTTATCAAGCAGAGAGCTTGAGATAAACATTAGAGAGCAGCTCGGTGTTAAACAACAATTACTTAATAAAAAAGAAATTCATGACCTAGAACCAAATATTAAACCAATTTATGATGGTGGTGTATTTTATTCTTACGCAAAGCATACAAATAATCCTAGAAGACTTCTTCTTAAATTATTTGATTTATTTTTACAAAAAGAGGGAAAATTTTTTAAATACCAAATAAAAGATATAAATTTTGACGAAGGGAAACCAATTTTAAGAACTGAAAGTCAAAGGTTTGTATTTGATAAAATTGTAATTGCTTGTGGTGCCTTATCTAAAAAATTTACAAATGATTTATTTGAAAGCATCCCTCTTGACACAGAGAGGGGTTATCATATTCACTTTAAAAATTGCGAAAATTTAATTTCAAGACCAGTAGTTTATTCTAATAGAGGTTTTGGAATGACTCCTATGGAACAAGGACTAAGAGTTGTTGGAACTGTTGAGTTTGGTGGTTTAAAAAATTCCCCTTCAAAAAGTAGAATTAAAAATTTAGTTGAAAATGCTAAATTTATGCTTGATGGCCTGCCAGAGCATGAAGATGAATGGTTGGGTTTCAGGCCAACACTTCCAGATTTTTTACCAGTAATTGGACCTTCAAAAAATTATAAGAATGTATTTTATTCTTTTGGTCATCACCATTTAGGTTGGACTTTAGGAGCAATATCGGGGAAGATAATTTCTAAAATGATTTCTGAAGAAAAGACAAATTTGGAATTAGATCCCTACAGTTCCTTAAGGTTCAGCTAGTGAGCCTTAATATAAAAGCTTACGTGATGCTGGTTCTAGCATCAATCTTCTGGGCTGGAAACTTCATTGTCGGAAAATTTGCTTTTGTTGAAAATATTTCACCTTTCTCTCTAGTTTTTTTTAGATGGATAACTGTTTGGTTCATACTGTTACCTTTTACTTACAAAGAAATACTGAGTAAAAAAAAAGAAATTATTAATAACTTGCCCTTACTGCTTTTTCTTGGACTGACAAGTGTGGGTTTATTTAATTCATTTGTATATGTTTCGCTACAATATACACAAGTGATAAATGCATCTTTATTTAACACTGCTATCCCTGCAGCGATCATTTTATCTTGTTTTTTATTTAAAATAGAAAAAACAAATCTTTATCAATTAATTGGCCTTTTAATTTCAGTTTTAGGAATTTTAGTAATAATTACTAAATTTAATTTAAATATTTTATTAAATTTAGACTTTAATATTGGTGATATTTGGATGATAGGAGCTGTAATATGTTGGGGGCTTTATTCATCTTTTTTAAAAAAATTAAAACTTAAGATATCACTTTTAAGTTTTGTACATATTGTTTGCTCATGTGGATTAATTTTTTTATTACCTCAATTTAGTTACGAATATTTTCAAGGTAATGCCGCAGCTATTGATAAAACATTTATATATTGTTTAATTTATTTGGCTTTATTTCCGAGTATTGGATCTTATTATTGCTGGGCAGGAGCCGTTTCAATCATTGGACCCAATAGATCTGGTATTTTTTTATCATTAATACCTTTGTTTAGTACATTTATGGCAATGTTCTTTTTTGATGAGCAATTTAGATATTTTCATACAATCGGTTCAATTTTAGTTATAATTGGTTTATTTTTATCAAATAAGAAAAAATAAAATGTCTAAGATTGATAAGTCAAGACTTACAGCTGAACAAAAAATAGTTTTGCTCGAGGAGGGTACAGAACCACCTGGCTCAAGTAAATTAAATTCTGAAAAAAGAGAAGGAAGCTATCACTGTGCAGGCTGTGGAATTAAATTATTTGAATCCTATACTAAATATGAAAGTGGATCTGGATGGCCTTCTTTTTTCGAGTCCCTGCCAGATGTTTTTGAAATTAAAGTAGATCACTTATTAGGATATCCCAGAACAGAATATCATTGTAGAAATTGTGGCGGACATCACGGTCATATATTTGATGATGGGCCAAAACCAACAGGAAAAAGGTTTTGTAACAACGGAATATGCCTTATTTTTAAACCTAAAAACTAGTAATTAATTTGTATACTTATTATAAATAATAATTTAAAAAATATTTCATGAGAAAAATTATTCCAGTAATCTTTTCATTTTTCATATTTTCATCATCTTATGCAGATGATTTAACAAACAAAATTTCAAATATAATAAGTGATTTAATACCTGGCGAAGGCACTACAGAAGTAAGTTTTGATCTAAGAGAAAACCATAAACCTGATTATAGTATTCTTGGGGTTAGAGAAATTGATAAAACTGATAGTGGCAATCTTTTTACACAATTTTCTTTATTTAATACTGAAAAGAATAATACCGAGCGAACCGTAGGAAATCTTGGCCTTGGACAAAGAATGTTAAGCGAAGATAATACTATGATGACAGGCTATAATATTTTTTGGGATTACGATAGCTATGGAAATTCAAGAACAAGTTTAGGATTAGAGGCAAGAAATGTAGTATTAGATTTTGCTGCCAATTATTATTTAAACGTTGGTGATGGAATAGATGAAGAAAAGGCTTTGGATGGATATGATATAAATTTAGCCTCGCAAGTTCCTTATATGCATTGGGCGGATGTGTTTGTTAACTCTTATAAATGGTATGGAAGAGAAAGAGACGATATCAAGGGTACAAAGCTTGGATCAGAGCTTCTTTTAAACCCAAATTTAAATTTTGAGTTAGCATATGACGATAAGGATAAAGCTGGATTAGAGGATGAGTGGTATGCAAAATTTATTCTTGTATATCCCCCTAGATCAAAACCTTCGCTTCAAGATGGATTCATAAGCGCTTCACCATGGAAGGAAGAAAAGGACATGAGTGGAGAACTGTTAACGAAAGTTAAACGAAACAACAAAATTGTAGTAGAATTTAAAGGAACATCAACAATATCAAGAACAGATTAATGAACAGATCACTTAAAATTTTAATATTTGCAAAACTTTTACTTATAATTTTTGTAAGTTACTCATATTCTGCGAGTACTACAGGTGTTGCAGATGTATATAAAGTTACAATGAAAAAAGTTGAACTTTGTACAGCGAGTACAAGTGTCACGAGTTGTGAAAATGCAATTGTAATTGGTAATACAGACAAAACAGTAGACATAGCATCAGCCACAGCGGGCTCATCTGCTGCATCTTACGGGGACACTGCACTTTTACCTCTTGGAGTAACATATACACATATGAGAGTTACTATTGATAGAAAATTTACAATACAAGCTGACTTAGACGTATCAGGTGTAGATGATAACTGCGCAACTACTGCTGCACTATCTGGCTCTGCTTATCCTGATGGCGATTTAAGTGATAATGAAAAATACGAAAAAACACCCATCGTAGCGGATGGAGGAACTGCAGCAGAAGCTGATTTGTATTTAAAAAATGATCAAATGCAAACTTGTACTAATGCAGCATGCTCAGCTCTTTCAACTGAAAATGATATTACTTACCAACAAGGAGTTGTTTCAACTTTTCAAACCCAACATGCGGAAGGAAGTACATCAGATGACCATGTTATGGTCTATACACTCACATCTCCTTATACAGTAGCATTAATTGCACCTATAATAGATATTTCTTTTGGTACATCCTTGGCTGTTACAGCCTCTGAGGTAGGTACAAATTTTTGTATGTTTGAACCCGATGAACCTATTGTTACAATTACAATAAAATAATTTTTCTTAAACAATTTTATGATTTTTAAATATGCTAGTTTTTTGGTAGGAGTAATTTGGTCCTATTCTTTAATTAAGACACAATCTATTTTCAGTAAAAAAGCTGGTCTAATTTTTAAAATATTTATATCTAATGTTTCCTGGCTAACTTTGATTGCTGCAATTTATTTTGGATATAAAAATTTTTCTATTAAATTTATTTTAATTGGTGTTATTTTTTCAATTGTATTAGTTCATTTAGGATTTAAATTTTTAGGTAAATTTTTGGCTTCAAAATTTACTGAAAAACAATTGATTATGTCAAAAACTTTTTTTGAGTATTCTTTGATTGTTTGGGTTATTTATTATCTTTTTTATTAAACTTTAACTTAATTTTATTTAAAAATTTCTATTAATTTATTTGCCAAGACTTTATGTCCAATTTTATTAAAATGTGGATCATTTTTGAAGTAGTATTTTTTATAAGTTTCTAAGTATGAAGAATTATTCATTTCATCAAAGAAAATTGGAAAATAATTAACAAAATTTTCGCATTTATTTTTACAGAATTCCTGCCATATTTTTACATGAATGGAGTTTACCACATCGTTTTTTAACTGATGAGGCCAAGGATAAACTGCTAAACTTAATTTGATATTATTTTGAGATAATATTTCATAAAGTTTTTCCATATGATTAACCATTATTTGATTTCCCTCTTTTATTCCTAAATCGTACCTTTCAATTGTATCTTCTTTTGAATATGTCCATTTTGCTTTGAGATTGACTTTGTCAGTGAAAACAGGATTTTCATTTACACTCAATTCTTTATCTTCTTCAACCTTAAACTTATATTTTTTTAAGACAAACATATAAAAATTTGTCAGTGGAAAATTATTTCTTAAAAATTTTCTACGTTTTAAGTTTTTCTTTTCAGCATATTTTTCAGTAACTTTTAAACTTTCATCTATAGAATAAAAATTCGTATCATCATAAAAGTCACTTATATCTATAAAGACAACCACATGGTCAAAATTAAAACCTTCATTTATTAAATAATTAATTTTTGATAAATATATTTTTGGGGAATATGATACTATTCCAAGGTTGGCAGTTTTATATCCAGATGCTTCTGTGAAAATCCCAACAAAACTTTCGTCATATTCTATAGGCGTTCCTTCGGTAAAGGAGTCCCCAATAAATGCAAATTTAAAGTTTTTATCAACCACTTCATTACACTTTGATTTAAATCCGTGGTTGTTTGTACAAAGTTCGTAAGTTCCTAGAAAACTCACGTTATTAGAGTACTGAATATTCGCTCTTAAAGTATGATGGTATATTGGATGGTCAATCCTTACTAATCTTTCATAGAATTGAGATTTTGCAAAATAATCATCAAAATATTTTAGAATTTTTGATCCAAGAAAAAAATCAATAACTAATGAAAATATAAAAGTAATTAAAATTATCTTTACTAAATTCAACAGTTTTTTTAAAAAAATCATCTAGATAAATATTTTTTCTAAAAAATTATTAGATTTTATTGAAAAATAACAATTTTGTAGACTATTTTGAGCCAATTCTACAGTTTAAAATTTATTTTAATATAGCTATTATATAAATAAATATCATGTTTGAAAAATTAGAAGAACTGGCAAAAAATAATAAAAAAATTTCTGACTTTCATATTAGAAGTGGTTGGCCGTTAGCCTATAGACAAACAGGAGAGATCCATAAAATTCCTGAGGTAATGGTTAAAGCTCAAGACCTCCAAGATTTAATATCTACAAATTGTAATGAGATAGAAATGAAAAAATTCAAAGATACTCATGAACTAGATTCATCTGTAACATTAAGTGGATTAAGATTTAGAGCAAATTTTTATAAAACTATTCACGGACCTGCAGCAGTTTTGAGAAGAGTAGAAAGCGTCATACCTTCAATGGAACAATTTGATCTACCTCCAGTACTTTATGATATTATTGATATGCATAAAGGTCTTGTTTTAGTAACTGGTCCAACTGGTTCTGGTAAATCAACTACGCTTGCTGCAATCGTTAACGAAATAAATAAAACTAGAACATCAAATATTATTACTGTCGAAGATCCAGTAGAATTTATTCATAAAGATTTAAAAAGTATTGTCTCACATAGAGAAGTAGGCAAACAAACACAAACATTTGCAACGGCATTAAAAGCAGCGCTTCGAGAAGACCCAGATGTAATATTAGTTGGTGAGATGAGAGATTTAGAAACTGTTTCATTAGCTTTGACTGCCGCTGAAACGGGTCACCTTGTTTTTGGAACTCTTCACACAAGCGGTGCACCAAGCACAATAAATAGAATTATCGACGTATTTCCACCGGAACAACAAGCACAAATCAGAGCACAAATTTCAACTTCACTAAAAATGGTTGTAACTCAAAGACTTTTAAAAACTAAAGATGGTCAAGGAAGATGCGGTGCCTTTGAAGTTATGAAGTGTACTCCACCAATTCAAAACTTAATTAGAGAAGCAAAAATCCATCAAATCCCGAGCATCATGCAAACTGCAGTTAAAGAAGGAATGATTACTATGACCAAGTCTTTAGAGGAATTAGTTAAAGCAGGAAAGATAGATGCTGGAGCAGGAAAAGAACAATAAAGGTTTTTCATTACTAGAAATAATTGTTGTACTAGCAATAGTTGGTGCACTTGCTGGCGTTGGTATCCCTAATTTTACTAAATGGAATAACGGCAGGGCAGTAACGAATGCCACTGAGCAAGTTGCTTCTTTGTTAAGGAATATACATGCTACAACAGAAAGAGGAACTTTTGCTTACGTTCAGGCATTATTTGAAAGTGACGACAATAATGGTATTTCAATCCAAACTAAAGGCGTGACAATGGATAATTTTACTTACAAAATGAATGATCCAAATGATATTTGGAATGTTTCAAGCGAGACAAGATGCTCAATAATGGAAATGGATCCCGAGTTTTGGACTACTGGAGATGCAGATAGACCTGAATTACAAGCAAGCATCTATAATATCCAAAGAAGCGATGTAGTTTTTAATTTTCAAGGTGAAGCTTCATTATGTTTTTCCAGAAATGGTAAATTCTTTTATGCAGACGGAGAAATTGGTTTAGACGATCAACCTGAGAATTACTTGTATATATTATTAAAGAAGGAAGAAAATTTAATGTGTGAAATTGACTATGTTGCAGATCCTGAGGAAAGAGTTATTCCATCATCGAACGGTGATAATGGATGTAAATATGTAGGAGCAGTAAAGTGGACAAGATTTGGTGAAATAGATACATTTAAATGGAACGAAACATTACAGGAATGGAAATAATGCTTAATAAAAAAAAAAAGAAAAATAATTTAGGAGTTTCTCTACTAGAAGCGTTGATATCAATGGCAATCGTAGGCATTGGATTTGTGGCCGTTCTTCAAATTACTCAGTATTCAATCAATTCTGTTAAAACGTCTGGAGAAAGAACCAAAGCTACTTTTTTTGTTAATATGTTTGTAGAGGACTCATTATCACTAAGAGACAATTCGACTAGTGAAAATTTTACAGATATTTTAGCAGTTGATGATGATAGAAATTTTACTTCAGCGTGTGGAACGCAAGGAGCTAAAGATTTAGCCAAAACTGATACAGTTGGAGATATTTATAAGAATTCAACTTCAGATAATGATCCAACTGAAAATAAAAGCGAGAAGTGGAATGCTTTAATAAGTAATAGAGACTACATGGATTGCTCAAGTAGCGGTAGGGAGGTTAGAGCTTTTAAAATTTATAAGCTTTGTAATAACACAGATTCCCCAGGTTGTATTGAAAATAAAAATCAAAGAGATGAAATCATGTATATAGGCAGAGCACAAATGACATTAAACAATGGTCAAAAAAGAAAATATTTATATTTTCAATCTGACTTTAGATTAAAACCATGATTAAAAAAAATAAAAATAATAAAGGTCTTACTCTTATTGAAATATTAATTTCAATAATCATCACATCTGTAATGATTATGGCAATGTACACATCTTATAATGTTGTCAGTGGGGCATACCAACAAGTTAGCGATAAAGCAAAAATTAGTGGATCCAGTCGAGATCTAGTTACAATGATAATGAGAGATATAAGAATGGCAGGTTTTAGATACTACTCTGGGGATTACGCTGCTCAGCAATTTGAAGAAGATGCAAGGAATGCTACGTGTGTTGCAGATGGGCTTCGTCTAACTGATCGAAATTATATTTCATATAATTCTGGTTATGACGGCGAAGAAGAATTTAGTCATGCACCTTTAGTTATAAGAAAAAATGTAAGTAAAGATCAACCAGATCTTCATAACACCTTTGACACTTGCTGCGATAGAATTGAAATAATTTACGAAGATTTTAGTTTATTAACTACTGAAGACCAACTTCAGCCATTTAAAATTTATAAAATTTCATACTATGCAAAACAAATAGATAAAGATGATGACAAAAGATATGGAGTTTATAAAAAAATAGAAAGCTGGAAACAACCAAGAGGTACCTCTTATACAGATCTCGATATTTGTGATTGGCCAGGCCGGGAAGAAGACCTGGTTGCTGGGTTCTGGGATGATGATTGTTCAAACTGCTTTTCTGAAGCATTAGTAAGAGATCATGTTGTAGATATGGAATTTATACCATTTGATGAAAATGGAAAAATTTTAATGGATACTGCTAAAAACTTTCCTACACCAGAAAATATGAATTTGAGAGATAGGTTATTTGATATAAGGACAGTTGATATAAGAATTACTTTTAGATCAAAAAATGATTTTTATAAACAAGATAAACAAATAGATCCAACTAATCCAGATAGTAAGGTTGCAAGAAAAATATACGGTTTGCAAAGAAATTATATACCTGATGATGATAAGGTAGATAAGTATTTAAGAGACTCTGTCATAGTTACAGTCAACACAAGAAATATAGGGCAAGCGTTTCAATGATTAAAAAAAATGACAAAGGATTTGCTTTAGTATTGTCTTTAGTTTTACTATTAGCTATGTCTTTAATGGGTGGTGCATTAGTAATTACTGCCTCTTCAGATCATTCAAGTAATAACAGCAGCGATGAATATCAACAAACGTTTTATGTTGCTGAAACTGCTTTGCTAGAGGCTCAAAAAAGTTTAATGGATCAAATGATTGGTCCGATAAATAGAGATTCTGGATTTAGAGATTACACTGCAAGAAGTGTTCCAATAAATCAAGTAGATGCAGTTGATGGTACAAGACTAGATAGCAACCTTACACCTTGTGTGAGAAGTTTTAAAAATATTGATAGTAGTGCCGGATCAGATTTTAGAGTTGTTGAATATGTAAGAGATCAATCTTTTTGGAATATAATTGGGCCTATCATTGAAAACGATCAAGTGGGAGGCATTTTAGGAAGCGACGAAGAAATTTTGCGAGAGAGAGCAAAGTTACAAACATTTAGATTCGAGTATCTTTCAACGCTAGTTGGAACTGAAACTTTTTCTGGAAGCGGAACAAGCCTTAAAAAAAGTGCTACCAACACTCAAAGAAGAGGAGCTGCTTATCGATTATATGGATGTGGTATCATGGGATCTGTTGATAGACCGCAAATTTTAGTACCATTAGAGACTATTGTAATATTAGCATATTAAAATCTTAAATTAGTAATGCTAAAAAGCTTAAATTCATCACTTAAGTGTGTTGAATAATAAATAAATTTAAATAAAATCTATTAAATGAGAAATTTTATTATCCTAACTTTTTTAGTCTTAATTTCACAATCAAAAGCGTACGCATGCTCTATATTAAATGTTGATATAGGAACTTCTGTAAGTGCCGCTAGTGAGAAATTCGATTTTCTTGAAACATTTGATGCATCAGCATATGGGGATGACTTTTCCGTAAGATTTAATGTACCTGCGAAAGATTATTGCGAGGACTCAAATTTAGAAAGTGCTGATTTAGAGGTGATTGTATACAACTCACAAATTGTCGGTATCAATATTTTATCTTGGGACCCTAATATAAAAAATGAAGTATATGATTTTACAAATAATTTTATTGGTTCATTAGGTTCGGATTTAAAAAATGATAAAGTTGGCTTAAAAGATTTAAGCCTTGGAAATCTGCTAATAATATACAGCAAATATGAACATCAAGAACAAATACATGAACTTTTAGAAATAACAAATAACCAGTTAAGCAATTATACAGTAGGCGAACAGATTTTGGATGCAAATGGATAAAATGAATAAAATTTTAAAATTATTGTTTGTAATATTTGTTTTTGTTAATTTACAAACAAGCTCAAATTCAAAACCAGTTCCACCAGGAGCCGGAGAGGGTGATGTAGCTGCTAATATTTTATTTCTAGTCGACAGTTCAGCAAGTATGGCTGCTTGGATTGGTAATGATGGATTAGATAATGTACCAAATGCTGTATATGACTCTACAGGAAGAGTTATTGTCACTCAGGGAAGAGGGCAAGGGGTAGTTAGATATACATACAACGATGCAGATGAAGAATACCAAAGAGATAGAACTTTTGGCAGAAATGGTGCAATTAAATTTGCAAGTACATGTGCGCAAGTTTTATTTAATAACGGTGCTAACGGTACTAATCAAAGAATGAATACAAACGTTTCTAGAAATGGAAACGCTAAATCTGTGACAGGACTAACAACTAATGTTTTGACTAATGAAAATTTAATATTTTTTAAGACAACAGTTAGAAGAACATACCATCTGATATTTGCATTTGATGAAACAGGTCGAAATTGCAGAATGGTATTGGATCTTCCGGCTATTGGAACAGTAAGGGGTTTTGATATCAAAACTATAAATGGTGTGCCATATATATTTGCTTTAGGTGTTTCCAATGCTAGTAGAAGAAATGGAGCTTTCGCCTCGTGCAATTTACAAACTCTCATGTGTCAGTCACAAACATTTGGTAGAGGAGGCTGGAGTAATTTAATAAGAAGCTTTTCTCGAATGTCCGTAAATAATGAAGGTACTATGTTGTACATGGCAAATGGTAATTTACAGGGTTATGAACTCACAAGAACTGGAAATGCATTCTCTTTAAACTCAAATAGACAAAGATATTGTGAACGAACTAATAACCCACGTTTAGAGGATCAATTAATAAATGTAACTTCAATAGCGGTCTCCCCTGACGATAGTAATATTGTGTACGTTGGTTCAGCAATAAATTTTGCAATTCAAAGGTTACAGGTTTCAGATACAGCTTGTACTGTATTATCAAGTATTGGAAAAGGTGTAAGGAGCTTGAATAAAAACATTGCAGGCACAGGTGAAACTACTATTGCTGCAAATGATATTAATTTTTCTCAAGTTTGGGGGTTAGAAGTAACTGGAACCAGAATACTAACATCAACCGAATATGGATTTATTGATGAATTTAATGAGGATAATTTTAATAATACTGCTAGAGACACAGCGTGGTTGGAAAGCATGGGAGGTCCAAGAATTAATAGATGGACTGGAGTAAAACAAGCTATTGATGCAATTGTTAATGATACGACTTTAACAACAGGAGCACATTTTGGATTTGGACACTGGAATGCTGGAGAAAGTGGTCGAGCAAAAAGGAGTCCAAGAGGTGGTTTGCATTGTCATAGAAATGATGGTTGTGTTTATTACCGTGGTTGGACAGGTTCCCACCCAGATGGCAAAAGCCAATTATGTAACAGCGACTCTTGTATAAACGTTGGAATAAGTTCTCAAGGCGCAGGCAAGATAATGAATGTTTTACGTCCATTAGGGCTTGCGTGGGGAACAGATGCTAATGCTTTTTCACAAATGGCTCAAAAGTATTTTAATGATGGTAGTGCAGGCGGACTAGTCTTTGATGAGACATCTGAATGTCAATTAAACTATGTAATTGTTATTGGAGATGGAGCTATGAGAAATACTGGTCCTGCAAGGGCTCGAATAGCTGCATTGAGACAACAGGGGATTAAAACATTATTTGTAGCATACGGTGGAAATATTAGAGGAACATCTATGACTCGCTTTGAACAATTAGCTACTGCTGGTTCTTGTGGTGATGATAGTTCTGATGAATGTGAAGATGTAATTGTAGCAAATACACCAGAAGATCTTAAAAGTGAGCTGACTAGTAAAATTCGACAAATTATTGCAGATAAGTTAGCGTTTACTGCTCCATCAATTACTGCAACTATTCAAGAAGGTGGATCATTGTATCAAGCGCAATTTGGTTATGAGCAATTTGCAGAATGGAGAGGAAAAATACTAAGAAAAAGATTAAACGCGGATGGAACTGTTGTTCATGAAATGGGAGTTGATGGAAACTGGAATGCAGCAGTCCAAATGAGGGCTCAATCAAGAGAAGCAGGAGTAGAAGATGCTAGAAATCTTTGGACTGCTATGCCTACTGTTCCATATATAGGAAATTGGGATAATTTTACTACTGAAAACTCAAGTGCAATAGGGAGTTTATTTGAAAGTTTAAACTATACCGTAAAAGATTATCACGATGGCGCCACAGGTTGTAATTTAGGATCCAATGGAAATGCAGATGACATAATTGGATTAATAAATTTTATGAGCGGTGTAGATTATTTTGATTACGATGGAGACTGTAATATTAATGAGAAGAGAGATAGTGTAATGGGAGATGTTTACCATTCACAATTGGTTGAAGTTGGAAAACCAGATGCAAATATTAAATTTGAAGATAATAATCAAGAGGCTTATTGGAGAGCGAAAAATAATTATCAAAGTTTTGCAATGAACAACCTGTCTAGAAAAAGTGTCATATATGCTGGAGCGAATTCGGGCATACTTCATGCTATCGATGCTAGCACAGGACAAGAGCTATGGGGTTTTATACCACCTTTCGTTGCTGGGCTATTACCTCAAGTAATAAACAAAAATTATAATGGAAAAGTAGATGGAAGTAATGGAGGTTCCAATCCAATATTTGGTGTGGATGGTTCTCCAGTAGTACATGATGTTTTTATAAAAGGTATCTCGCCTTCAGGAGCTATTGAAAGTAAAAAAAGATGGCACACGATATTATTTATTCCATATGGAAGAGGGGGAGCTGGCTTTTCTGTATTAGATGTAACTCAACCTCAAGTGACTGGAACTGGAGGACCGATCCATATGTTTTCCATTTACAATGACAATATAAATAAAAGAATCTTAATCGCAGACCATGAGGGTAATATTACACAAAAAACTTATAATTCAGGTTTTGCATCTTCATTACAATCTTTAGAAGGTATAAAAGCTTCTGAAAACTATCTAGCTGCAAGGGAGGCTGATGAAGACCCATTGACTGGGGACCCATCTGGTGACACTACAACAGAGCAAGACTTAATAGCACCGTGTGATGATAGTGATGACTTTGGCATCAGTGGAACAGCTTCTTGTTTTAAAGGAACAACTTTTTATTTCGATGGTATAATTCTTGATTATGAGGACGGAAATAATATACCTGCAGGAGTTTTAACAGCTACAGAAATAAAAGATGGGGAGGCAAAATCTATCCCAATTGCAAGTGCAATGATGGAAAGTGGTAGTTTAAAAGTTACATTTGATGAAGAAAAAGTAATTAATGTCAATGTATCTGACGCAGAACCTACTGAACCTAATCAATTCAGTATCTCAACTGCATGCAGAGGTGCAACAGGTATAGAACCAATTTATGACTATACGCAGCTAGGTGAGACTTGGTCATCGCCAAGAATATTTAGAATTCCATCAGAATCTAAAAATAAAAGAAGCAATGTAAAAGAAGATACTTACGTTGCGGTAATGGGGGGTGGTTTGAGTTTAAATGATCCTTGTGCAGGATCTGCAGTTTTCTTAGTAAATTTAGAGGACAGAGAAAATCCTGGCTCAATCTTTGGAGCTGAGGAAAATGGAGGACCTATAAGCATAGTTGATACTGATCCAGGCGGAGTTACAGTTGGTAATGATGTAATACCTACACCAGGCGGAAGCGATATAAATAACTCAATACCTTCAACGCCTTTAGTGATTACTCCAGATACTGCGTTTGGCATTCCTTGGAGAGGAGCGATGGTTTATGTAAACGACCTTGAAGGTAAGATTACAAAAATAAATCTTACAAACTCTGATGAAAACGGAGCAGATTTATTTGATCAAACAACATTATTTAAATTAAATGCTAGCACAGACAATGCAAGATACAGTTACTTCTCTATGGATGCCGGCATAGGGTACTCCGACTCACAATTTTATTTATTTGGTTCCACTGGTAATTTCACAGATTTAGGTGGACGGGAAGAAGGACTAGATAACATCTTGTACGGGGTAAAAGATATAGATTTTCCATTCTTTAATCCTAATGGAAGAATTTCTGGAGGTGCTCATACAGCAGTTCCAAAAGGATCCGATGAGGATTTCATAGTAAAAGCAAATCAAAACGCCGATCAAGCAGATAGTATAGAAGATGCCGTCATTTGTAATGATGTTACAGGAGATGTATTTGGTGACAAATGTCCTACTCCAAGCAAGAAAGCTTGGTACATAGCTTTAGATAAAGATTCTAATGGATCATTTATAACTCCAAGACAATATAGAAAAGCATCTGCATCACCTACTTTATTTAGCGGCAAGGTGTATTTTCCAGTTTACCAACCACCGATTGGTCAAAACAAATGTAATCAGGGTAATGCATATATATGTGTTGCAGATGATGAATGTGGTACGAATAAATCTCAAGGGCTGCAAACCAACGCTTCAGTCTCAACAAACAATGATGTTGATACTGACACTACATCAGGCACCGGTGCGCAAGAAGCAGTTACTATAGGAACAGAAAATAATGCTTGTGCATACATAAACGAAGGTGTGTTGTCTGAACTTGTTGTCTTTGGAACCAATCTTTATGCTAACGTTGCAGGCCCAAGTGAAGACGCGTCCACTCTTTATAGAGTACCAGCAATACCCGGTGATATAATATCTAATAGAGGTGGCTGGAGAGATAGTAGTTATTAATTTAAAACAATATTAAAGAAAAACTTCTTAATTAAAGTAAGAATTTAAATATAAGATCAATAGACAATATATAAATAATACATCCTATTACCAAGTGTGGGCCAAAAGGAATTTCAGTACTTAAATTTTTTGATTTTCTAATTAAACTTGGTAAAGAAAAACCTAAAGCAGTTAAGGATGAAAAAATTAGAATAAAAGGAATTGAAATCCAACCAAACCAAAATCCTAAAGCAGATAAAAGTTTTGCGTCTCCCAAGCCCATTCCATCCTTATTTTTGAATTTTTTATAAAAAAATATTAGTAACCAAATTATAGAATATCCAAATACACCCCCAACAAGAGAATGAATATAATCTGGAAAGATAGATCGATTTAAACTTGGATCAAATGATTTAATAAATCCTACAACCATTAAGCTATATGTTATTTGGTTGGGAATAATAAAATGTTTTAAATCAATAAAAAAAATAATAATAAAAGATATTATAAGAATAAAAAATAATAAAGTTGTAGTTGTCAATCCAAAAACAAAAAAAACAAAAAGAAAAGAAATAGCAGCAATTGCTTCAACTAAAAAATATTGAAAACTTATAACTGATTTACAACATCTACATTTTCCATTTAAAAGTATAAACGAAAAGAATGGAATATTATCATACCAATTGATTTTCTTTTTACACTTTGTACACTTAGATCTTCCAGTAACAACGCTTTGGTCCAATGGTAACCTGTAAATGCAGACATTGCAGAAGCTACCCCATAGAGCTCCTAGAATAAATACTGTAATTAATAACACGGTCTAAAGTTTGATCTGAGCTGTAATTTCTAATATACTATCCACAACATAATGAATTAACAAAAATGCATCTTGTAAATGAAGGTAAAAGTTAGGTGAATAAATGACTACTTCCATAGTGGAAAATTACCAAAAAAGTAATAGATTGCCAATTAAAAACATGTTTTTTGGAAAGAAAAAAGAATTGAAAAAGGAAACTGAGGATACTAGTAGCAAAGATCTTGCTATAGTAACCCAGATGAACCAAGAGTTTGCTAAGTCTCTTGATTTAAAAGAAACCTTACATAATTCATTAGAAGTTATCATAAAAAGAATAGACGCACAGGCAGCAAACATATTTTTAATTGATGACAAAAGCCAATCATTTCAATGTATCGCATCTAAACATCAAGCTTATTTAGAGGATTTTCAAATACCAATTACACAAGGTGTAATGGGTAAAGCAGCGGTTATAAAAAAATGTATTAGAGTTGGCAATGTTAGAAAAGATGTAAGAGAAATCGCAGAGTTTTATTTTGATTTAGATAATAAAACAAACTTTACTACGTATTCTGTATTATGTTCACCGTTAATTGTTTCAGGAGAATGCATTGGTGTTATTCATTGTTTAAATAAAAAAACTGGAAATAAACTTTTCGAAGAAAACGACAGAAAGCTTTTAGAAACTTTATCTGGACCAGCTGCTTTAGCAATTAGAAATGCAAAGATGGCAAAAGATTTAGTAGAAAAGAACAGAATGCAAAAAGAAATAGAAATTGTTGGCGAGATTCAAAAAACTTTGTTATCTCAAAACAAAAAAGATAATTTTCCAATTGCTGGAATTAATATTCCTGCAAAAGTTGTTTCTGGAGATTTTTATAATTTTGCTGAGTTGTCAAATGGTATTTTTGGATTTGGTGTAGCGGATGTTTCAGGAAAAGGAATTAAATCTTCTTTGTTGATGTCAAAGGCATCTAGTCTTTATAGATGTTTAAGTAAAACAAATTATTCTGCGGCTGAACTTTTAAACACTTTAAATTCTGAAATATGTGAAACTACTTCTCGAGGAATGTTTGTTACAATGTTAATAGGAATTTATGATAGTAATAAAAAAGAATTAACATTAGCTAATGCAGGACATGAACCTCCTTTAATTTATTCTAAGGATGGAAATTTTTCTAATTTTGAAGAAGCAGGTCCGCCACTTGGTATTGCACCAAAATTTAAATTTAAAGAAACAAAAATTAATTTTTCAAACAGTTCAATGTATATTTTTACCGACGGTATTACAGAGATTAAAGACGCGGAAGGGAAAATGCTAGAAGCCCAAGGGTTTCAAAATTATATTAAGAAGTATCAAGAAGTTCCAAATAACGAAAGATTAAATAAAATTATTGAAGATATAATTAAATCTGGTCGAATACAAAAAGATGATTTAACAATTGTAGTTGTTGATGGAAAATGATTGGAATAAGCAAAACAATGATTGTATTTGCAATTGTGCTAACTACAATCTTGTATTGGGCTTCAAGTAATGTTTGTAGATATAACTTTGCTATAGAAAAAAAATCAAATATATTAAATATAATTACCAATGAAATAGACCCCTCGTTATATCAATCAAGAAATTTTTATTTTAAAGAGTTAAATTGTAATAAAGTTAATCTAGATTTTAATTTAGAAAGGATGATTGATAATTTTAGAACAATAACAGTAATGGTTTACCAAGAATTAAATACAGATATAAGAGGAAACCCAATCGAATAATTAGAATTCGATGTTATTTCATGACTTGCACGCTAAATTATAAAATTTTAAGAAATACAATTTAAAATTGTAATATTTTTTATTTTTTTTCTAAAAAGTGTACAATTTCTAGTAGAAAAAAAAGTTTTTTGTCAAATTTTCCATTTTTTTTCAAAATCTTTGCTCCTACATATAAATTTTTTTTTTTAAAAATTACCTCTAACACAAAAAAATATTACTCTAACACAAAATATTTGAATTATCTCATAAATGTAAATATCGTTGATTTTATTGATTTTTTTGCAAAAATAAAAAATTTAAACATTCTAACACAATTAAAAAAATAGACTTGTGTTAGAGTATTTTATAATTGTGTTAGAGATTTTAGAATTTCATCAAATTTTTTAAAATCATGATAATTTTATTTTATTTAAAAAAACGTCCATTTTACTAGTATATTTGAATAATAACCCAAAATGGCCATGCAACTTAAAGTTATGTGTTAGACTTAAATCAATTTTTGTGTTAGAGATTCGCTAATTTGTGTTAGAGAAAATATATTTAAAAATTATATGAGTGATCAAGACGACGAAAAAAAAATAGTTAACGATGATATTTCTCAGTCTAATGATGAGAATCAATCAAAAGTTGATTCAACTGAGGTTCCTAAAACTGAAGAGACTCAAAATACTGAGACAACTTCAGAGGGAACTAAGAATAATGATCAAAATTTAGATCAAAATGAACAGTTAAAGCCCGATAACAATACAAATGAGCAAAATGGAGGATCTGGTCACGAAGTAATACATAAAAAAGACGGGAGATTGCATATTTATGTAAGGCAAGACAAGTATAAGGGAGAACTAAAATCAAAAAATTGGGTAGGTAGACTTTATATTGATGGAAAACAAAAAATTTCTTCCTCAGGTACTACAAATTTGGATGAAGCAATACCAATTCTGGAAAAATGGTACGATGATATCATTGCTGAAAGTGAAAGATTAAAAAAACAAAGTATTCAAACAGAAAATAATGAAAATAAAACAACCGTTGAGGAAAATAAACCAAATATTAATGAACAAACTGCATCAACTGCCCCAACTTCTGAGATAACAGCCGTAAATCAAAATATAGACAATAAACCCGCAGAACAAGCAACTCAAACTAAATCAACTGAAAGTTCTGAAGTTTCAAAATCAGATCAAGTGAAAAACAAATTAACAAATATATTTGGAAAGTTAAAAGATTTAAAAATTAAAAAACCAAATATACCAGGAATTAAATCGCCAAAACTTTCAAAGGGTTCAAAAAATAATTTTAAATCTAAACTTGAAGGTTTTTTTAAATCTAAACTTGGAAAATCATCTGTACAAGGTGAAGAAATACTAGGTGTTGAATTATCTAACAAAGAAATTAGACTTGCTCAAATTACAAGTAACAAAGCTAATCAGTGGGTTTTAGAAAAATTTCACACCCATAAAATAGAAATTGCAGACGAAAGCACCGTTTTAGAGAACGCTGAAAAATTTACTGAAGAACTAAAATTAGTTCTTCAAAAATATAAAATTACAACCCCTAACGCAGCTTTATCAATACCCGTTACAAGCGCAATAATAAGAGTTGTAACTGCTCCACTAATGAAAGATGAAGAATTACAAAAAGCTATTGAAACAAACTCTTTGTGGGAAAATTTAGTTCAATTAACTGACAATCTTGATGACTATTCAATTTTCCATCAGGTAATAAACAAAAATGAAAAAGCAAATACAATGGATATATTATTTGTTGCTTCTAAATTGGCAGATATTAATAGCTACACAACAATAATTAAGAATACTGGATTAAATCCAGTAATTATTGATGTAAAATGTTTTGCATTAAAATCTGCAGTCGATCAAATAAATCAAATTTCAAATAAAACTGAAGATGCAAATTTAACTGCTGTCTTAGAGTTTGGTCTAGATGAAAATTACTTAATGATTTTATATGATAATAACCCAATTATTACTGATATATTTTTAAGAGGCCTAGATAGAAAAATTCTTTTATCTTCCCAAAACGTTGAAGAAAAAGAAGGACTTGTTCGAAGATATGTAACGCAAGTAAAACAAGCAATTCAAGACTTTGAGACTAAATATGAAAAAAGAATAAGAAATATTAAAGTCGTATCTGATATTGAAAACGTAGAAGAATATTTGTCCTTCTTTAGAAAAAATTTAATGAATGTTGGTTTCAATCTTTTTGACCCGATTGAAGGCTTGAATGTTCCTAAACAATTTGAAGATAAAGTAAATCTTCCTAATAGATCATACCTTACAACAGCTATAGGTCTTGCATTTAGGAAATTAGACGTATTCGGTTATTATAAATTTGTTACTGCTGTTAAAAATATAAATTTATTGCCTAATAGACAAAGCATGTTCAAACAAAAGAAAATGAAGGCAATTTCTGGCTTTGCATTTAAAGGTGTGGCAGCATCTATTGCAGCAATTTACTTAATTTTGTTTTCTTTATCATTTTATCAAATTTACTCATTTAACAAACAATTATCAGATTATGAAAAGGTAAAAAAAATTCATATAGATAAAGGCAAAGAGAATGAAGCAATTACCAAAGAGTTAAAACTAATAGAGACCACTCTTAAATTGAGTAGAACTTTAAAATCAAATAAGGAATTAACCTATAGAGTTCTTGCTCAAGTAGCTTCTAGTGTTCCAAAAAGAGTAAGATTTGACTCTGTAGAATATAATGGAAAATATAACATTACAATTCAGGGTATAGCTGCAACTGACCAAGACATATTAAGATTTATAGAAAATTTAAGTAAACAGAAAATGATAGAACAAGCATCTCTATCATCAATGAAGCTTCCAAAGGCAACAGTAGGGGGCGCAACAATGAAAGGATTCAGAGTTTTTGTAAGAATTAAAAGAGGTTAAATATGGATTTAAATATTGATTTTAAAAATTTAAAAGTTGATGACATAAAAGAAAAACTTTTAAAGTTAGCAGATAAAAAAACTTTAACTAAAATTGGTATTGGTGCAGGAGCAGTAATATTTTTCTTAATAATTTACTACGCTGTTTTAAATCCTATAGTTAATAAGAAAAAAATACAAATAGACGATATGAATGAAAAAAAGCAGGAAACTGCTGAATTCGTTCAACAAATAAAATCAAAGCAGAAAAAAATAAAGAAACTTAAACCTAGATATGATGAGTATTCAACCTTATTTCATTCAAGAGCAGAAGTAGAAGGTCTGTATAATACTTTAAGCGTATTTGCTGGAGAAAATGATTTAGTTATTTCGAAAATTGAAAAAAAAGAAATTAAACAAGTTACCAAATCTGATGCACTATCTAAGGTAGCTAAAGGTAAAAAAAAGAAAAAAAAGAAGAAGAAGAAGAAGAAGGGCGCAAAGATTAAAAAAGAAAATATTGCTTATTACACAATCCCAGTGGATTTTGAGATTACTGGTAATTTTATTGGTTATATTAAGTTTAAAAGAGCCCTTTCATTATCAAAAAAGATGTTAAACTTTGACAAAGAGTCAATACAAGTGGTAAAAGGAGATTCAACCGGGGCGATAAAAGTAAGTGGAACTTTAACTATAGTGGGGTTGGCTGATGACTTTTTTTAAAACATTAATTTCATTAATAATAATTTCATTATTATTATTAAGTAACTCTTTATCAGATAATCACGATAATGAACAAAATATTATCGAGAAAGCTAAAGAAATAAATAAAAAGGTAAAAAAAAAGCAAGCATTAAATAGTACAGAAGAGCCATTACCATTAAATGATCCATTTGTGGGTGATGCCTCAATGAGCGGTAGAACAGAAGTTACTTTATTAGAAAATAATCAAGCTAGTAATGAACCAAAGTCAGGACAAAGTTTATATAATTACAAATTAGTAGGAGTTGTAGCTAGTGAAAGTGATAGTTTTGCGACTCTTATAAACGCAAGTGGAGACACACTTACACTTAAACTTTTTGAAGAACTAAGCCCAGGTGTTAAATTAGTTGCACTTAATAATAAAGAAGCAGTATTCGAAAGAGATGAAGATTCTTATCTTGTAATAAATTTTAAAAATCAAATTGTTGAGAGAGCGCGATAAAAATGAATAAAAAAATAAATAAAATAATATTTTTACTGATGATCTCATTTATTGCTTTAACAGGTTGTCAAACCATTCAAAAAGATAAATCTAAATTTGGAAAAAAATTTAAACACAATGAACCATTAATAAAAACTGATGTAAAACAACTAGGTAAAGAAGAAATAGATAAAACTGTTGAAATGGGACCAACTCCTGTTGAGGGCGATGTAATAAAGTTAAATAAAAGAAAAAAAATCTCATCAGTTAAAGAAAAAAATTATTTATTAATTCCAGATGATTATGATCTTTTAAAACAAAATGTAACATTTAAATTTCAAAATTTAGATTATAAAGAAGCGATGAACTTAATGGCTAAAATTGGTGATATAAATATTATGGTTGGTGAAGATGTTGCTGGATCTGTATCAGCTGAATTAATCGAAGTTCCATGGGACAAAGCATTTAATGCACTTTTAGATGTTAAAAGTTATGCAGCAGATATTGATGTTGCTAGTAATATTATAAGAGTAGCAACACCTTCTACTTTAACATCTCAAGAAAGTTATAAATCAGCCAGAGCTTCGGCAGTTAAGAAAAAAATTGAAATAGAAGACTCGGTAGAACCTATAGTTTCAGAAATTTTTAGATTATATTATATCTCTCCCGCTGAAGCTAAAGCTACAATGTTAGAACTATTTACGCAAACGGCTGGTACAGGAAGTTTTGTTCCAATCCAAGTAACTGAGGAAAATACTACAAGATCAATTATTGTAAGAGGAAAAGAAAAAGATTTAGATGTAGTGGATAAAGTTATAAGAGAAATTGATGTTAGAACTAAGCAAGTATTAATTGAGGCATTTATAGTTGATGCAACTTCAAAATTTGAGAGAAGATTAGCAGCTAAACTTGGAGGAGCTTACTCAAGAAAAAGTTTAAGAATGGCTGGTACAGGGGGAGATGGACCGACTGTAACTTCTGGTGTAAGTGGAAGCGAAGGTGCAGATTTTACCTCAGACACAGCAGCAATTACCAGCGCTGGATCAGGGGGTCAGGATGCAATATTGAATTTTAATGCTTCAGGTAACATACCTCAAACTGCTGGCCTAGGTATATTGAAGAAAACACCCGCTGCAATATTAAGAATTCAGTTAGAGGCTTTACAATCAGAACAACAAACAAGAATTATATCAAATCCAAAATTATTTTCTTTAAATAATCAGCCGGCATCTATAACGCAAGGTATCCAAATACAAGTACCAGGTAGTGGAGATAGCCCAGTTACATTTAAAGATGCAAATTTAAAAATGCAGGTCACTCCAAATATAATAGGTGACGGAAATATTCTTTTAGATATTCAGGTAAATAATGACTCTCCAGGGGGATCAGGTAGTATAAATACTATGGAAATAAACACTAAATTACTTATTGCTGATGGAGATATAGTTGTAATCGGTGGAATTAAAAAAAATGTCGTTACAGATCAGCTAGATAGTGTTCCTGGTCTTAACAAAGTGCCAGTTTTAGGTAAAATCTTCTCAGGAAAATCAAAAGAGGATGATTTGACTGAACTTCTGGTGTTTATAGCTCCAAGGGTACTTTAATTGTTATGTTAAAAATTAGTAGAGAAAGCGAAATAAATTTAATTAATGTCTTAATAGATAATGACGTTATATCTGGCAAAGATTTAATTAGTATTAAAAAAAATAGTACAGAGGGTAACAAGTCACAAATAGAAGCTGTATTTGATTTAAAGCTTACTGATGAAGATAAGATTTTACAACTTTTAGTAAAAGAACAAAATCTTGAGGTGCAAGACTTATCAAAAATTGAAATTTCTGATGATATTAAAGCTGTATTACCATCAAATTATATTAAAGTAAATTTTGTAGCACCTTTTAAGATAGATGGAAAAACTCTTCACATAGCTATACCAGATAGTTCAAAACTTGGTTTAATGAGAAATCTTAAAGCGATTACAAAAAAAAATATCGAATTACACGGAGCTAAAATAACTCAAATTTCTGAATTTATAGAAAAATTGACTAGTGGAAGCGGTGAAGTTACTGCAGCTACAATTAGAGAAGAAAATAAAGAAAAGACAAAAACTTTTGACTCTGATTTAGGAGAAGCAGGAGAAGTTCTAGAAAATGCACCGGAAGAAGATATTGAAGCAATAGAGAATGAATCTGAGGTTATTAAGTTTAGTACTGCAGTTGTAGCAGATGCAATTAAATCAGGTGTCAGTGATATTCATATAGAGCCATACAGGTTTTCATCAAGAGTTAGATATCGTTTAGATGGAATGCTTCAAGAACAAGAGCAATACAGAAAATTTTTACATGATAACTATGGTGCAGTTGTTACAAGATTTAAGATAATGGGTAAGCTAGATATTGCTGAAAGAAGACTGCCCCAAGATGGTGCAATAAATTTTAAGATTGAAGGAAAAGTTGTCGACTTACGATTATCTATATTACCTACTGCGAACAATGAAAGAATTGTTATGCGGGTACTTAATAAAGATGCGGGAGATATAACTCTAGAGCAATTAAATTTTGAAGATGCAGATTTAAAGAATTTAAGAAAATCAATTCATAGTACCCAAGGATTAGTATTAGTTACTGGTCCAACTGGATCTGGTAAATCAACTACATTGTACAGTATATTAAAAGAGGTAAGTAAACCCCATCTTAATATTTTAACAGCTGAAGATCCTGTCGAATATGAACTTGATGGTGTCGGACAAGTTCAAATTAAAGATGATATAGGACTAACTTTTGCATCAGCTTTAAGATCTTTTTTAAGACAAGACCCAGAAGTAATACTTGTTGGAGAAATGCGGGATAAAGAAACAGTTGATATTGGATTGAAGGCAGCATTAACAGGGCACTTAGTATTCAGCACACTTCATACTAATGATGCGCCAAGCACAATTACTAGATTACAGAACATGGGTACTCCAGACTATTTAATAAGTGCAGCTTGCCAATTAGTTTTAGCACAAAGACTTGCAAGAAGAACTTGTAAAGAGTGTAGAATTCCTGACGAAGATGTAACTCCGAAAGTTTTACAAGATTTAGGATTTTCCCCAGAACAAGCTTCGAGAGCTAAGGCCTTTAAAGGGAAGGGTTGTCCAAAATGTAAAGATACTGGTTACAAAGGTCGTCAAGGTATTTATGAAATATTAGTTGTTTCGAAACCATTGAAAGAAGCAATATTAAGACAAGCTACAACACCTGAACTTAGAGAAATTGCAATCAAAGAAGGTTTCCAGACAATGCAAGATATGGGAAGAAGACTAATTTCTTCTGGAGATCTTAATTTTAGAGAGTACGAAAGAGTTCTTACTTCTGATTAAATTATTTTATGGAAATTTATACTTACAAGGGTATTTCTGATGGTAAATATGTAGAAGGAGATATTGAGGCTCTTAATCTAGATGAAGCATCTCATAAACTTAAAGAGCAAAAAGTTATTATTACCAATCTTATAAAAGGTAAAAAGAAAAAAACTGAAAAATCAGCGGAAAAGAAAAAAGGCTTTTCTCTACCATTTTTAGGCAAAAGTAAGAAAATTAAAATTGAAGAAATCTTAATATTTACAAAACAATTCGCAACAATGGTAAGGGCTGGACTCCCAATTTTGCAGGTTCTATCAATGTTAAGAGACCAGCTAGAAGGCCCAGCAATTAAAGATGTTGTTGAAGATATTAGAAAAAGTTTGGAGGGTGGTGTAACTCTATCAAAGTGCTTCGAAAAGTACCCGCAACATTTTGATAACGTTTACGTAAATTTAATTAAAGCCGGTGAGGCAAGTGGTAAATTAGATGTCTTTCTATTTAAAGTATTAGAAGCCATTGAGAAAAAAGAGAAAATTAAAAAGAAAATTAAAGGTGCATTGATGTATCCAAGTATAATGTTCTCAGTTGCAATAACTGTAACAGCATTCATGTTAGTTAAAGTAGTACCAATATTTGCAGAAATGTATTCAGGTATGGGTTTAGAATTACCTGCCGCAACAGCTACAATAATGGGCATGAGTGATTTTTTAAGAGGCACTGGTGGTAAAATAATACTTTTTGGTGGTATCGCTTTTTACTTTGGATTTAATTTTGCAATTAAAAAAAGCGCTGCCATTAAATACAGATGGCACAAACAAGTTTTAAAATTACCTTTATTCGGAGAAATGATATTAAAATCAATGTTGGCGAGAGTTTCTTTAATTCTTGGAAATTTAAGTGCCGCAGGTGTAAATTTATTAGAAAGTTTAGAAATAGCAAAATCAGTGAGCAGTAACGTTGTTGTACTTGAAGCCCTTGAAAACGTAAAAAAAGGAGTTTTCTCAGGAGACACATTAACAAAATTGTTTTTAAAAGAACCTTTATTTCCACCAACGTTTAGTCAATTAATTTCTGTGGGTGAGCAAACAGGACAACTTGATGAAATGTTTAACTCAGTTGCAAAATACTATGAAGAAGAATTTGACCAAACAGTAGATAATATGTCTGCATTAATTGAACCTATAATGATTGTATTTATGGGAGTTATGATTGGTGGTTTAATGATAGCTATGTATTCACCAATATTTAACGTTGGTGCATTAATGGGAAGTTAAGATTTATAATTGTTTTGTTAAAACCAAATGATTAATCCAAGGTTTTTTACCATCCTTAAATTCTACAGCATCCATTATTTCTTGAATAAAAAAGGTTCCAAGTCCACCTGGTTTAACATTATCAATTTCTCTATGTTTTACTTTCTTTGGATCAACAGGCGTTCCTCTGTCATAAAAAGCAATTTGCAGTTTATTATTCTCACAACTTATTTGAACAACCATTAATTCAGTAGGATTTGCAGAATTTTTAAAAGCATGTTTAACAATATTTTGTGCAGCTTCAGCAATAGCTAATACCAATTCATCTTTTAGATCTTCTTGAATATTAAGTTTTTCGAAAACTTCTCTGCAAAACGTTCTTACTTCTTTTAAACTAGAAGAATTTACTAAAAAGGCTTTCTTTTCTATATGGTCTTGGTGAGCAATTTCACTCATGAATTTATTCCAAATTTAATATTTGTTCTAACTTAGCCATCATAATAACTTTTAGAACTGATTTGCTCACATCCTTGATAATAACTTTGGTACTTTTTTCTAATGCTCTTTGATGACTTTCTATTAAAACTGAAATTCCTGACGAGTCCATGTATTGAACTTGACTTAAATTTAAATGAACTTCTTTACCGCTATCAATTACTGGAAAAATTATTTCTTTTGCTTTCTCTGTTACATCCATGTCTATTTCTCCATCAAGATGTACAGTGCTTATATTTCCCTCTTCCGTAACTTTATAACTCATAAAAATTTTCTCGCCATTGATAAAACTTTTTCTACAGGTTTACTTACCTCTATTAACTCAAACTTTGTACTTTTTTTTTCAGCAAGTTGTTTACTTTCTATAAGCACGGAAATACCAGATGAGTCCATATAATCTACTCTACTTAAATTAACTTGAACACTTTTTCCATTCTCAATTAAAGGTAAAATTGTCTGTCTTGCTTTGTCAGCTACTTCCATATCAATCTCACCATTAAGATGAACGACACTGATATTATTTATTTCCTCTACTTTATACGTCATAAGTTTCAAGTTAGGCTCAATTTGAGCATAATTTAACACATATTCAAATTTCTTATATTTTATACACCTTTTTTAATATTTACATAATCAAAATTTATTATTAAAGTTTCTCAATAAATATTTATAAAAAGAGGTTTTAATGAAAAAAAATAATAATAAAGGTTTTACTCTTATTGAGCTACTAGTTGTTGTAGCGATTATAGGAATTTTAGCAGCTGTTGGCGTTGTTGCCTACAATGGCTACATATCATCAGCGAAGAAAAATGCAGTAAAAGCTATTCATAACAATGTTATGAAATATATTGCATCAGAGTACACCAAGTGTTCAATCGATGACAGCGACACTATAATGAAAAAAGGTGGCGCAGGTGGAGTAGATTGTGATGATGGAAATATTGTAGCAAGCGATATGACAGATCATTTAGCAAATGAAGACAATTCACCAATTGAGGATAAAAATCCATACAGCAGTGGTAATATGGCAGTTCAAGCAGGAACAGGTGATGCATTTTCGTCTGGTACAATTACCATTTCTCCAACGTCTGATAGTTTGATTACCATCACAACATGTTTTGGTAATGGTAAGACGGAAGAACCATGTGACGCAGATGGTGATTTTGTTTTAAAGAATACAGTAACTGTTGAATAATAATCTAAATTGTTTTTATAAAAGCTCGGGCAAAAGCCCGGGCTTTTCATTAATCGAACTAATGGTTGTAGTTGCGATTATTGGTATCTTAGCAACAGTAAGCGTCGTTGCTTACAGTGGTTATATTTCATCTTCAAAAAAAACTACAATGAGAAGTTTAATGCAGGCAGTGGCTCTTGCTGAGTCAGAATGGTATGCAGAGACTGGTTCGTATTTAACAAATTCAGAAGATGAAACCTGTAATCCTAGCAACGCTGCAATTGAAACTATAAATGAAAACCTTTTTGAAGATGAAGATGTAATACCCGACGATTTAGGTTGGACAATGTGCGTTGCATCTGCCGCTGGTGGAGGATCATTTCAAATTTTTGCTGAAAAAGATAATGGCGATCCAACCGAGGATGTAATGTGCCTTAACAGAAATGGCACAATACGTGAAGGTGGTGAATGCAGTTAGTATTAATTGATCTATTTATATAAGATAGTCAACCTAAATTATCCATTTATCAAAGACATTTTAGAAAAAAAAATAATTGATATTTCCATTTATTAAAATATTCTCAGCTAAGTTTGGATATCAGTAAAATGTACAATTTTAAAAAACTATCGGTAATTTTATTAGTTAGTTCTTTGTTTTTTACAAAAGCTATTTCATCTGAAAAAAACATCACTTACATGCAGATACTCCAAAAACCAAATGATTTAGAATTAAATATAAAGTATGCGCAGCAACAAGGGAAAATGGGTAATTTTAAACAAACAATTTCTACTTTGGAAAGATTAAACATGGTTTACCCAGATAATATTGAAATCAAAATGTATTTACTTTCTGTTCTCGTACAAGCCGACTCTCCTGATAAAGCTTTAACGATAATTGATGAAATAAAAAAAAATGAGGACGCAACTGAGGATGATTTATTAACAGTTGCAGATATAGAAAAAGAATTAGAGGATAGAGCAAGACCCAAGCTGTGGAGTTTTGTTGCAGGAGTGAACTGGGGACTTTCTCAAAGCAATAATGTGAATAACATTTCAAAAACTAGATTAGCATTAACCTCTGATAAAATTGACGTATCAACATCCCCAATGCATGATAGAACTTATTCTGCAAGCACAGATTTATCAGCAGTAAGAAGAATAGGAGAAGACTCCTCATTTTTAATGAGTGCAAGCGTTTCAGACTCCCGCCAAGTTATCGAAACAGGTGATGATGTTGAAGGATATTCTTTCACTACCGCTTATGATACTACAATTGGTAACCAAGGTATTTCGATCTTCGCAATGGCAAGCAAATCAGATTATATTGATGATGCAGATAGTTATTCAAGTATGTTTGGATTATCAGGTTTTTTTCCAAGCGGTGACAGAAGTACTTATAATTATTCATATAATTATTCAGATTCAAAAGGTAACCACAACTCATCAGATACAACAGCAAATGAGACTAATGCAATAGGACACAGCTTTAATATAGGACACGATTATGCATTAAGTGAAATTGCATCAACAAGTACAGGACTTGGATATAGTATATCTGAGAATAAAGTTGGAATGAATGATTATGAAACCTTTGAATTTAATATAAGATTAAATTTAAATTTACCGTTTGCATATGTATCAATTGGTGACGCTATTTCATTTAATGATTATTTTGAACCTGATACGAGCGTTTACTCGAAAAAAATAAGAACAGATATTTCAAATACGTTTGACGTCATAGTGCTTAAACCATTAGGTGATTTTTTACCACTTTTAGATCCAAACAAATTAATAAACTTATCTTTTTCATATGACAAAACGGTTTCTGAGGCAAATATCATCAACTTTGATTATGAGGCAGAATCTGTTGCTTTTGGTATTTCAAGATCTTTTAATTTAAGACCTTAAAAAAACACTAAATTTGTTTTAAATTAAATAATCTAAGTTTTAATTGAGCTTTTAATATATAATAATAGTTGAAAAAAACCCAAAGTGAGTAAAATATATGTTTTTTGAAATAAAAAGATTGATATAGTTCATGGTGTATATGAATAAAATATTTTCATTGCTAGTCGGTTTAATATTTTTTGCTAATGTTTCAATAGCTGAAGAGCTAAGTATTGAAAAACAATTAGTTGGAATAGTTGGTGCAATTAACGGAACTGTAAAAACCGAGAACAGAACTCTAAAAGCAGGTGATAAAATTTACCTAAACGAAACAATATTTGCATCCGAAAATTCAGGAACCCAAATACTACTATTAGATCAGTCAACATTTACAATTGGCTCAGAGTCAGAAGTTGTCATGGATACATTTATTTACGATCCGGAAACAAGTGACGGAAAAATTGTTGCCAGTGTAAAACAAGGAAGTTTAAAAGTAATTTCTGGATTAATCAGTAAAAAAAATCCTGATAGTTTAACAGTTGAAGTTCCTGAGGGAACATTAGGATCAAGAGGTACAGAATTTCAAACAAACGTATCAAAGGGTAAAACTGATACTTTATTAATAGGACCAGGAAAAAATAATACCTTAGGATTAAGACCAGGGGCAGTACTTGTTGGTAACGATAAAGGACAAACGTTATTAAACAAACCATACAGCATCGCTAGTATGTCCAAAGGAAAAGCACCTGGTAAAGCAAAACAAATTACAAAAGCACAATTGAAAAAATTTAATAAGAAAATGAAAGCTTTAAGAGTAGCTAAGGCTTCAGGTGCTTCAAAAGAAGAGAAAAAAGCTTTAAGAAAAAAAATTAGAAAAGAATTAAAAGACCAAGGTTTTGAAAAAGAGGAAATTAAAGCTATTATAAAAGAGAATTTCAAGAAGGATAAAGAGCAAAGAATTGTTTTGTTGAATGAAAATGAACCTCAATCAACCGAATTGGATGTAGATCAAAATATAGCGGAGGAAGTAGAAGTAGAAGCTCAAGAAATAGAAGTTGCTGAACCAGAGGCACCTAAGGTTACTAAAGAGAAACCAAAAGCAACTAAAGAGAAAAAAGAAAAAGCTAAAAAGAAAAAAGGTAAAAAGAAAAAAGCTAAAAAGAAAAAAGGTAAAAAGAAAAAAGAAAAAGCTAAGAAATCCAAAGGTAAAAAGAAAAAAGCTACTAAGAAAAAAGCTACTAAGAAAAAAGCTACTAAGAAAAAAGCTACTAAGAAAAAAGCACCTAAAAAGAAAAAAGTAGCTAAGAAAAAAGCACCTAAAAAAGAAAAAAGCAGTAAAAAAGAAAAAGAAAGTTAAAAAGAAAAAGGTGGTTAAAAAGAAAAAGGTAGTGAAGAAAAAGAAAAAAATTAAAAAAATAGTTAAGAAAAAGAAAAAAAAGAGAAAAAAGAAGAGAAAGAAGAAATAATCTCTTAAATCCTGCCTAAGTTTTATTTACTTTAATTATAATAGATATACATTCTAGAAGTGCAGGCTCTATTATTAAAATATAAAAACTACATAACTTTTTTTATTCTGCTGCTGATTTTAATTTCTATAAAAATAGCAAACCCGAGCTTTGTTAAATCAATTTCTTTTATAAGTTTTGATTTATATCAAAAAACATTTCCATTAGAAAAAAATGATACAGAAGTTGTAATTATTGATATTGATGAAAAAAGTCTTGGTAAATTTGGACAATTTCCTTGGAGTAGATCAGTTTTTGCCAAAATACTAAAAAATGTCAATGCAACTAACCCAAAGGCAATAGGTTTCGATGTTTTTTTTACTGAGAAAGATAAACAATCTCCTGATGAATTTTTAAAAGCTTATAATCTTATACCGACTGATGTGGGTGAAATTCAAAATTTAAAAGGACACGATGAAAAATTTAGTGAGGAATTAGAAAAATCTAATTCAATTATTGCAGTTTTAGGAAGCAGTGTTCCCTCGCATAATAATTATGATAGAAAAGCAAAAGCTAGATTTTTATCAAAAGGAGGCGACCCTAAAAGGTTTACCTACTCTTACCCTTATTCGATTGGATCTTTAGAAATGTTAGAAAAAAGCGTAAAGGGACTTGGTTCAATTTCTTTTTTAGACCAAACGGATGGAATAATAAGATCTCTACCATTAATTGTTCAATTTGAAAAAAAGATGTATCCAACAATTGGTCTTGAAATGATCAGAGTTGGTGAAAAACAAAAAAATCTCTATGTTGAAATGAATGAAGTTGGTATTACACGAATTAGTTCTAGACCATATAAAATTTTATCTGACCCAAACGGCATCATTTGGATCAAATTTAAAAAATCTTTAAAAAGCCAATATATTTCTGCAAGTGCAGTTTATGATGGTAAATTTGATGATGAAAGATTTAAAAATAAATATGTTTTAATAGGAGCTTCAGCACAAGGTTTATTTGATTTAGTAAAAACCCCATTAGGCAAAACCATACCTGGTGTTGAGGTCCATGCTAACGTAATAGAAAACATACTTAATCAGTCCTACCTAATAAGAAATCCAAACACTTATATTTTTGAATTATTTTTTTCAATATTAGTAGCTTTTATAACTTTCTTTCTGACTCAAAGAATTAAGCCAAAATATAGTTTGTCAGTATTTTTTGGAAGTTTGGTAACTACCATAGTAATTGGGTTTGGTTATTTTTTATATAAATCTGAACTAGTTGATATCAGTTATCCAATTTTTATACTTACTTTAACTTTTTTAACAGGTTTGTATTTTAGATTTTTAGAGGAAAATAAAATTGCACTATCAAATTTACAAAAAGAGGCAAAACTTCTTAAAGAAAGGGAGCTTGCTGGTGGAGTTCAAAAAAGTCTTTTTCCTAATATCGAAAAGTTTGAAAATTTTATTTATGCAAAAAACGTACCCGCTAGAGACGTATCAGGCGACTATTTTGATGTTGTAAAAGTAAGTTCAAATGAATATTTTTTCACTCTTGCTGATGTATCTGGAAAAGGAATTAAAGCCGGCATGTATATGGCTAAAGCATCCTCAATATTTAGGACATTATCTAACTTGTCTTATCCACTAGAAAAAGTGGTATTTGGTGTAAATAATGAACTTGTAGAGGCAAAATTTAAAGGAATGTTTGTAACAGCTGTTTTCGGAAAATTTAATATTGAAACAGCCGAAGTTAATTTTGTAAACGCAGGTCACGAGAGTATTATGGTTTTTGATCGAAACAAAAACTTCGAATTTATTAAATCTGAAATGCCACCCATAGGTATTATAAAATACTTTACTGAGACGATGGTAAAATCTAAAACAATTAATTTAAAAGATAAAACTTTTGTTGTTTATACGGATGGTGTAACAGAAGGATATTTAAAAAAATGGACAAGAACTTGGAGCTGAAGGTGTCCAAAAAATTGTAACAAATCTCCCTGATATCACTCCAAAAAATATTGTAGATGGTATTGCTGAGCAATTAAATTGGGGAGCTGAAAAGTTAAGAGATGATATAACTTGTTTGGCTTTGGATCTTAAAAATACAGAGCTAATTAAACCAATTAAGAAAAAAAAGCCGGAAAATATAGAAGTAAGTAAAAAATAACATAAAACTCAAATTGGTTTATAATATTTTTTGTTTTAATTAATTTTTATATATAATATTAATAATTTCATAGGGAAACATGAAAAAATTATTTATTACACTGCTATCTATTTTGTTTTTAAATGGATGTGCACAAACAACTTCTATGATGGGGCCAACGTATACAATGGCAAAAACTGGAAGCATTATTCAAACGGGATCATCTATTGCTACATCATACGGAGTTAAACAAGCTTTAGGGCAATCTCCGTCAGAATACGTAATCTCGTTAGCTAATAGTGATAAACAAAAAGTTAACGAATGTGTAACTTTAAATTCTTTTGACTTGTATAATATATTTTTTGATACAGTTGATAAAATTGAGTGCTTAAGAAATCCTTTTATTATTTTAAAATAAATTAATTTCCCAAAATACTTTTTAATTCCCCACTTTTTTCTAAAGCTCTAAGCTCTTCGTATCCACCTACATGGTTATTCTCAATAAATATTTGCGGTACAGTTCTTCTACCGTTGCTTTTTTTTATCATTTCTTCCCTGATCGTAAGATCATTTCCTATGTCAATTTCTTCGAACGATACATTATTGCGTTTAAAAAGTCTCTTTGCTGCATCACAGAATGCACACATAGGCCCAGTGTACATGACTATATTTTTCATACTTTACATATAACAAATATTATTTTTATTTCTAGGTTTGAAATTCATTTTTATTTATTCTTATCCTTATATTTTTTCGACTTGCCTCAAATTTTTTTCTATGTTTAATACTTTTTGAATGAACTCTTTTTCTCCATAATTTAAATGAAGACGGTTTAAGTGATTTTCTCATAATCTTAATTACCTCATTTTCTGATTTTCCAGTTTTGCTTTTAATTTCTTCGAATGTGATTCTGTCTGCCCAGGCAGCCCATATAACCCAATCTGGACTCCCTAATTTTGGCTCAGGGTTTTTAACCTTAGTTTGAGGTCTGTGACTTTTTTTCATAAATTTTTAACAAATTTGAATAAATCATTAATGAAATTTTTATACCATGTGTTATAATCACCTTAGATAGTCCTATCTAGCCATCTTTAGCTCCCGGTTTTTTAGGACTATCCACAACTCCAAATATAAAATCTTTCCATTTTTTTACTAATTTTTACTAATTAGAAAATTTTGGTGTAATAATAATATTATCTATTTTTATGAAATTAGGATTTTTAGGAACAGGAAATATCACGTCAGATGTAATTACTGGAGTCTTTATTTCAAAGTTGAAATTTAAACAAATTATAGTTTCTCCAAGAAATAAAAATAAAGCAAAAAAATTAAAAAGAAAATTTAAAAAAGTATTAATAGCAAAAAACAATCAAGAGGTTGTAGACAAATCTGATTGGGTATTTATTGGTGTACTACCCAAGGTTGCTGAAAAGATATTGCCGAGCCTTAAATTTAGAAAGAATCAAATAATTATAAGTTTTGTTGCGACCTTGAACTTTTTGAAATTAAAAAATAAAATTAATTGCAAGGTGAATATAGTTAGAGCTATTCCTATGCCCCCAATATCTCTAGGTCTAGGTCCGGTTGTGATGTATCCACCAAATACAAAAGTAAAAAATTTTTTTAATAAAGTTGGAACTAGTATTGAAATTAAAAATGAAAAATTATCTAATAATTTTTGGGCCATTTCAGGCACAATGGCATCATTTTATGAGACTTTGAAAACTTTATCAGATTGGTTGGTAAAAAAGAAAATTAAAAGAGAACAGTCACAAAAATATATAACATCATTATACTTTGCTTTAGCTTGTTTAGCTTTAGAAAATTCAAATAAAAATTTAAAAAAATTTGTTTTGGACTCCCAAACACCTGGCGGATTAAATTGGCAGGGAGTAAATCAATTAAGAAAAGCGGGATACTATAAATCGCTTCAAAGCTCTTTAAACAATTTACTAAAAAGATTAAGTAAATCTTAATTTATGGAGCAAAACCCAAACATTTTGCAAGTTAAAGGACTTTCGAAATATTTTGGAGGTTTGGCCGCTGTATCAAACTGCGCTCTTAAAATTAAAAAAGGTTCAATAACAGGAATAATTGGACCCAATGGTTCAGGAAAGACAACTTTATTTAATCTTATCTCTGGTAATTTAAAACCTAGTAATGGAAAGGTTTTGTTTAATAATAAAGATATAACTGGGATACCTGCATATGAACTTTTTTCAAAAGGCATATTAAGAACATTCCAAATAGCGCATGAATTTACAAACCTAACTGTTTTAGAAAACTTGATGATGGTGCCAGGAAATCAGACTGGTGAAAAATTAATGAAAGTATTGTTAAATTCTAAAAATATTAAATTAGAGGAAGAAAAAATTAAAAGCAAAGCGTTAGAAGTTGCAGAATTTTTGAATTTGAAACATTTATCAAATGAATTAGCTGGCAATCTATCAGGAGGACAAAAGAAACTTTTAGAGCTTGGAAGAACTATGATGGTAGATGCAAATCTTGTTTTATTGGATGAAGTAGGTGCAGGAGTAAATAGGACTTTATTAAAGGACTTGGGAACCGCAATACTTAGGTTGAACAAGGAAAGAGGATATACATTTTGCATGATTGAACATGATATGGATTTTATTAGCAGAATGTGTGATCCAGTAATTGTAATGTCCGAGGGTTCAGTTTTATTTGAGGGAACACCAGATCAAGTAAAAAAAAATGAAAAAGTTATTGATAGTTATTTAGGAAGAGGGAAAAATTAAATGGCATTTTTCGAGGGAGTCAAAATGACTGCTGGGTATGGTAACGGACCAGATATAATTAGTTCATGCACATTAAATGTTAACAAAGGAGAGATTGTTGCAATTCTAGGCCCAAACGGTGCAGGGAAGTCAACAGCTATGAAAACTATGCTGGGATTGCTTAATCTTAAATCAGGTAGCGTATTAATTGATGGAGAAAATATTACAAACTTATCACCACAAGATAGAGTTAAGAAAGGAATATCTTTTGTTCCTCAAAGTAAAAATGTATTTGCTGAATTGACAGTAAAAGAAAATTTAGAAGTAGGTGCTTTTTTAAGATCTGATAACCTAAATAATATATTAGATGAAATTTATGATTTATTTCCTATTCTAAAAGAAAAACAATCACAAGTAGTTGGAGAATTATCAGGAGGTCAAAGACAACAAGTTGCACTTGGACGTGCTTTAATGATTAAGCCGTCAGTATTAATGCTAGATGAACCTACAGCTGGAGTTTCGCCAATAGTGATGGATGAGTTATTTGAACATATAATTAAAGTAAAAAAAACCAATGTTGCAATAATTATGGTAGAGCAAAATGCGAAACAGGCTCTTAGTATTTCAGATAGAGGCTATGTTTTAGTAACAGGTAAAAATAAATTTGAGGGATCAGGTAGTGAACTTTTAAACGATCCAGAAGTAAGAAGGTCTTTTTTAGGAGTTTAAATGGATTTTATAAACGCGATAATATTATTACTTAATTATACAGTAATTCCTGCGTTAACATATGGATCTCAATTAGCATTAGGGGCTATATTTGTAACCTTAGTTTATGGCATTTTAAGATTTGCAAATTTTGCAACTGGAGACATGATGTCATTTGGCACTATGGTAGCTGTATTATTAACTTTTTATTTTCAATCTTTGGGTATTAATTTTGGCTTCTTACCAACGGCTTTATTAACTATACCACTCGCAATTATAGGTATGATTTTTTACATGCTTTTCATTGATAAATTTGTATTCAGTTATTATAGAATTAAAAAGAGTCCGCCAGTTCAATTGGCAATGGTTAGCGTAGGGGTTATGTTTGTTACTCAAGCAATCATAAGAATAATCATAGGTCCTTTTGATAGAAGGTTTTTTGATGGTGAAAAATTTATCTTAAAAGC
>CACHWQ010000012.1 GCA_902583645.1 uncultured Pelagibacteraceae bacterium
TTCCAAATTTCCTCTCCATTAATTAAAGAATAACAACGTAAGACATTATTTGTATCCACAACATAAAATTTATTTTTAAAAATTTTTATTTGTGAATTATACGGTGAGTTATTGTATTTTACCCATAACAATTCACCAGTTTTTACATTTATCGCAAAATATTTAGCGATTGTATCGACTACAATCAGTGTGTCTTCATAAGCAGAGAAAAATAAAACTGGATTCAATTTTTTTTCAACTTTTGTATAATAATTTTTTTTCCAAAGTAGTTTGGAACTTTCGTCAAATTTTAAAATAGTACCTTTGTTATCAAAAAACATAATATTATTTTTGTGTATTATAATTTCTGGTTCATACTCATCAAATTTTTCAATCTTTGAAAATTTATATCTTGAAATACTTTTCAATTTTCCATTATAATTTGTTCTACCTATATTATTATCAAGGCTATTTGATGGGTATTTTTCGTTTAATAAATTAGATAAATTAATTTCTAAATTCTTATTAATTTCTTTAAGTAAAATTTCTTCTTTTTTCGTAATTTGCTTAATACTTAATATTTTTTGCTCATTACTAATATTTCTTTTAGACCAAAATGACGATTCTGAATTAAGTGAACACGAAACCAGAAATAATAATAATAATTGTATAATTATTTTATTCACTAAAATCTCTAGTAAGTTTTTTTTGTGCTTCTAGTTTTATCTCAGAATTGCTATTCTCGTAATTTATAATTTCATTAAGTAGTTTTTTAGATTCTGCTTTATTTTTTTTAGAGTAAAAATATTCTGCCAATAAAAATAGCGAATGTGACTTCCAAATACTTTCAGAGTTCATTATTGGCCTTAAAATTTCTACTAAATCTACTTCATCTTCAAAATTGGAATTAAATATTGCTTTTTTGTAAATGTTTAAATTTTTAATTTCTTTTTCCAAAGGATTTATACTAATAACTATATCAAAATACTTATTTATTTGATTTTTTTCACTTATCAACTCGTTATCCAAAATAAAATATAGAGCCAATGGTGAATATGTCGAGTTTTTTTTCTCTATAATTTTGATCAACTCTTTAGTTGATTGTTCGGTGCTTTGCAGATTCTGAAAATTATTTACAATATTGTTATATTTTTCTGCAAGTTTAATTTGGTTTCTTGATTTAATTTCTACATATACAAAGTAAGCTAATACTAAAATTATTATAGCCGATATCAAAAAGATTATATATTTTCTATTTTTTGAAAAAAAATTTTTAAATTTTTGTCTTCTTGCACTTTCATTTATAATCTGTATTTCTTCATCCATAATTTACATCATGTTTCTTAAAACAAATTGAAGAATTCCACCATTTTTATAATATTCAAGTTCATTTTTTGTATCTATTCGGCATAATGTTTGGGTTTTTTTAATATCTCCTGATTGATATTTTATTTCTACCTCAATTTTGTCTGAAGGGTTTATTCCATTTTCAATTTTCAAAATCGAAATTAATTCAGAACCAATTAAGCTAAGTTTTTTTCTATCAACCCCACTCATAAATTGCAAAGGTAGTATACCCATACCTATCAGATTCGATCTATGTATTCTTTCAAAACTTTCAGCTATCACAGCTTTAATACCTAAAAGTTTTGTGCCTTTTGCTGCCCAATCCCTTGATGAACCTGTGCCATATTCCTTTCCACCAATTACTATCAAATCGGTACCTCTTTTTTTATACTCAACAACTGCATCATATATTGAAACTACTTTGCCTTCTGGGTAAAGTTTTGTAAATCCACCTTCTGTACCTGGTGCTATCTCATTTCTAATTCTAATATTTGCAAAAGTCCCTCTCATCATTACTTCGTGGTTTCCTCTTCTTGAGCCATATGAATTATAATCTTTTGGTAAAACTTGATGTTTCATAAAATACTCACCTGTTGGACTATCTTTTTGAATAGATCCAGCTGGTGAAATATGATCGGTTGTAACCATGTCTCCTAAAATTAACAATGGTCTAGCATCTTTAATTTCCTTGAAGCCCTCAGGCTTATCTGAAAGAGAGTCAAAGAAAGGTGGTTTTTTAACATATGTAGAACTTTCGTCCCAATTATAAATACTAGTTTTATCTGTTTTAATTTTCTGCCATTGTGTTGGTCCCAGGGATACATTTGAATATCTTTTAACAAACATTTCGGGATTTAAAGATTTGTTTAGTGTCTCTTCTATTTCTTTGTTCGTGGGCCAAATATCTTTAAGAAAAATGTCTTTACCATCTTTATTTTTGCCTAGAGAGTCTTTATATAAATCAACTCCCATGTGACCAGCCAGTGCATATGCAACAACTAAAGGAGGTGATGCTAAATAATTTGCTTTGATATGTGGTGATATCCTTCCCTCAAAGTTTCTATTACCTGACAAAACAGAGACAGCATATAGATTTTTACTTTCTATAGCTTTTACAATGTTGTCATTTAATGGACCAGAGTTTCCTATACATGTAGTACAACCATATCCAACCAAATTAAAACCAAGTATATCTAAATATTTATTCAAACCAGCTTTTTCTAAATAGTCTGTCACAACTTGTGAACCAGGAGCTAAAGAGGTTTTAACCCAAGGTTTAGTTTTTAGACCAAGCTCAACTGCTTTTTTTGCAAGCAATCCTGCGCCAATTAAAACATTTGGATTTGAAGTATTGGTGCATGAAGTGATTGCTGCAATTAATATTGATCCATCTTCAATTTTGAAATCCGTTTTTTCAACATTTGAATGATTTTTTTGATCTCTACCCGTGGCATCTTTAAATACTTTTTTAAAATTTTCTGAAGCCTCATTCAATAAAACTTTATCTTGTGGTCTTTTTGGACCAGATATAGTTGGAACTACTTTTGACATATCAAGCGAAATTGTGTCAGTAAATTCTATATCTTCACTTGTCCAAAGACCTTGTGCTTTAGTATATTCCTCAACTATTTTAACTTCTTTTTCATCCCTTCCTGAGAATTTTAAATATTTCAAAGTTTCTTTATCTACTGGAAAAAAACCACAAGTAGCTCCATACTCTGGAGCCATATTTGCAATAGTTGCTCGATCTGCTAAAGATAAATTTTTTAATCCG
This sequence comes from uncultured Pelagibacteraceae bacterium, assembly GCA_902583645.1. Taxonomy (GTDB): domain Bacteria; phylum Pseudomonadota; class Alphaproteobacteria; order Pelagibacterales; family Pelagibacteraceae; genus Pelagibacter. Next base: position 3,101 of record CACHWQ010000012.1, read on the forward strand.
TCACCAAAAAACTCAACAAATTTTCCAACTACATTTTTGTCTCTTAACATTTTAACAACAGTCAAAACTAAATCTGTTGCAGTGGTTCCTTCTGGTAGTTTATTTTTAACCTCAAATCCAATAACTTCAGGTATTAGCATTGATATTGGCTGACCCAGCATTCCCGCTTCTGCTTCAATACCTCCAACTCCCCATCCAAGAACAGATAAACCATTTACCATGGTTGTATGGCTATCTGTTCCAACCAAGGTATCCGGAAATAAGTATTCATCATTTTTGAAAGTTTCTTTCCAGACGACTTTTGATAAATATTCTAGATTTACTTGATGACAAATTCCTGTTCCTGGTGGAACAATTCTAAAATTATTAAATGCCTGCTGTCCCCATTTTAAAAAGGAATATCTTTCACCATTTCTTTCGAATTCAATATCTACATTTTTTTCAAAGGAATCTGATTTAGCTGATTGATCTACTTGAACTGAATGATCTATCACCAAGTCGACCGAAGAAAGTGGATTTATCTTTTTAGGATCTTTATTTTTTTCTTTAACAGCCTCTCTCATGGCAGCAAGGTCCGCAACCGCGGGTATTCCTGTATAGTCTTGTAGTAAAACTCTTGCGGGTCTATATGCTATTTCTGTATTAGATTTTTTTTCCTTTAACCAATTTTTAACTGCTTCAATTTGTTTTCGTGTTACTGTTAAATCATCCTCATATCTTAGTAAATTTTCAAGAAGTACTTTTAAAGATTTTGGAAGTCTAGATATACCTGATAATCCATTTTTTTCTGCTTCATTGAGTGAATAATACTTATAATCTTTAGAATTTATATTTAATGTATTTAAAGATTTATAAGAATTTTTATTACCTGGTTTCATAAGTCATATCTTATAGATTATTAAGTCCTAATTATGTATTAAATTATAGATAAAATGTTCCAATACAAGCCAATAAAAGTGAAGCCATAACATAATTAAAGATTTTAATAAATTTCTCATTTGTCGCAAATCTTCTGAAAAATTTACCCACAAATGTCCAAAAAGTAATACTGATTAACGCACAAATAAATGATACTAGGATGACCCAAAATGAATAATTAAAAAAATTATTACCACTCTCTACATATGTAGACACGATAATAATTCCTACAATTACCCCTTTGGGATTTAAAAACTGAAAAAAAAATGTATCAAAAAACTTAACTGGATTTTCTTTTTTGTTTTCTGTTTGATTTTTTGAAAATGCTATTTTGTAAGCTAAATAGATAAGAAATAGTGATCCAGAAATTTTAAGTATTTCTTGTAATAAAGGATAAATTTTAAATACATTGATTAGTCCAAAATTAAGTACACAAACCATTGTAGTAAATCCAAAGATTACACCAAACATGTGTGGAAAAGTTTTTATTACTCCAAAGTTAAAACCAGAATAAGATGCAACTATATTATTTGGACCAGGCGAACAACTTGTTCCTAGCATAAATAATGATAATGACAGTAACTCTGGATGCATATTTTATGCTATTGGCAATCCATTTTCAGCTTTTTGAGATGGATGAACTAAAGTTACTTTTCCTTCTTGATCAATTGATCCTAAAATTAGCACTTGGGAAATTACCCCGGCAATATTTTTTTCTGGAAAATTACATACTCCTATAACTTGTTTTCCAATTAAATTATCTTTGTTGTAAAAATGTGTTATTTGTGCTGAGGATTGTTTAACTCCAATATCATTTCCAAAATCAACTTTAAGAACTAATGAAGGTTTTCTTGCTTTTTCATTTTTTTCAACAGATATTATTGTCCCTAGACGTATGTCTATCTTTTGAAAATCATCATAGGTTATTTGTTCTTTCATAATAATAATATATAATCAGTTGTAATGAAAATAGATAACATATTATTTGAAAAATCAATAAAGATTCTTAAAGATCTTATATCTTTTAAAACAATTTCGGGTGAAAATAATTCATCTTTAATAAATTATTGCGAAGATATACTTACAAAGTGTGGCGCTTCATCTTTCAAGGTTTTTGATGATGAAAAAAAAAGAGTAAATCTTTTTGCGACGTTAAAAGCAAAAAAACCAAATGGGAAAGTGCCTATAATTTTATCAGGACACACAGATGTGGTACCTGTATCTAAAGGTTGGTCAACAGATCCTTTTATTGCAGAGATAAAAGATGACAAATTATATGGCAGAGGTTCTTGTGACATGAAAGGTTTTCTAGCTTGTTCATTGGCTTTTGCTGAAACATTTTCAAAATCAAATCTTTCAAGAGATATTCACTTCTCACTAACCTTTGATGAGGAAACTGCATGCATAGGTGCTCCTTTGTTAATTAAGGAACTAAAAAAAAGAAAAATTACAAATGGGATTTGTATTGTGGGTGAACCTACAGAAATGAAAATTATAGACTCTCACAAAGCATGTTATGAGTATACAACTTTTTTTGAAGGTCTTGCTGGTCATAGTTCTAAACCAGATGAAGGTGTGAATGCAGCCGAATATGCATCAAAATATGTTAATAAACTAATGTCTTTAAGAAACGATTTAATTAATAGAAAACCAAAAGACTCAATATTTACTCCAGCCTATTCAACGCTATCGATTGGTGGTATTTTTGGAGGAATTGCACACAATGTTATAGCTGATAAATGTCATGTCAATTGGGAAACCAGACCTATTAATAAAGAGGATGGTATTTTTTTAAACAGTGAAATTGATAAATATGCTGAAATTCTTTTATCGGAAATGAAAAAAAAATATCCAGATGCATCTATAAAAAAAAAAATAATCGGAGAAATAATCGGATTTCATAGAGTAAATGATTCAAAAGCTTGTGAATTTGTATCTAGTATTACAGGAGATAATTCTAGAGAAGTCGTGTCCTTTGGAACAGAGGCAGGATTATTTCAAGAAATTGGAATAAGTACAGTTGTGTGTGGACCTGGCTCAATAGAACAAGCTCATAAAATTGATGAATTTATCAAATTAAATGAAATTAAAAAATGTTTAACTTTTTTAGAAGGTGTAAAAGAGAAATCAGTAGTTAATTAACTCCACCCACCAACAGATTTTACTTCTAAAAATTCTAGAAGACCGTCTTTTCCGGCTTCTCTTCCAATACCTGAATGTTTAAATCCACCAAATGGTGCATCAACCGCAATACCTGCACCGTTTACATCAACCATTCCTGATCTAAGTTTTCTTGCTACCCTATGTACTTTATTTTGGTCTTGAGTTTGTATGTAGTTTGTTAATCCATATGTCGTATCATTTGCAATCTTAATTGCTTCCTCTTCGCTCTCAAAAGGAATAACAGATAAAACTGGTCCAAATATTTCTGTTTGTGCTATTTCCATCTGATTATTTACATCTGCAAAAACAGTTGGCTTTATATAATAACCTTTTGTTAAACCATCAGGCTTACCAAGTCCTCCTGCAACCAATTTTGCTCCTTCGTCTATACCTTTTTTAATCAATCCTTGGATCTTGTTATACTGAGTTTCAGATATTACTGGTCCAATATGATCTCCTTCTTTGTTTGGGTTATCTACTTTAAAATCGTTTGCAAATTTAATTAGTCTATTTACTGTTTCTTTATAAATTGATTTTTCAACCAACATTCTGGTTGGAGCATTACATGATTGACCAGAATTTCTAAAACATCTTGTTGCTCCTCTTTCCACTGCTTCAGGATCAGCATCTTTGAAAACAATATTTGCACCCTTGCCACCCAATTCAAGACTAACTCTTTTAAAATCATTTGCTGCATTTTTTGATATTAGAGCCCCTGCTCTAGTTGATCCTGTAAAAGAAACCATGTTTACATCTGGATGACTGGTTAAAGCATTTCCTGTGGTTTCCCCATCGCCGTTGACTAAATTAAATACACCTTCTGGAAATTTAGTTTCATCAATTATTTCTGCGAGGATCATAGACGATAGTGGGGCTAATTCTGATGGTTTTAAAATCATTGTACATCCAGTAGCTAATGCTGGCATAACTTTCAAGCAAACTTGGTTCATAGGCCAATTCCATGGGGTTATTAAAGCACAAACTCCTTTTGGTTCATAAATTAATCTTTGATTAGGGGCATGATCACCTAATGGTTTTTCAAATTCAAATTCTTTTAAATACCTTATAAAAGATTTCATATGGCTCGCTCCAGTACCAGCTTGAAGTTTGGTCGCAAAATCTTTCGGAGCACCCATTTCAACGGTTATAGCATTGGCAAAGTCTGCCCATCTTTTTTTATAATTAGCGTAGAGTGTTTCTAAAAGTTTTAATCTTTCTTCTTTTGATGTAAATGCCCAACTTTCAAAAGCATTTTTTGCAGCTTGAACTGCTGCATCAATATCTTCTTTACTACCTATAGATATAACAGCACAATTTTCTTCTGTTGATGGGTCAATAACAAAGCAATCTTTTTCTTTTATAGGGTCAGTCCATTTTCCATTAATGTAGAATTTTTTCTTATTTAACATATTTAAAATATTTAAAAACTAACCTATCTTTTTACTTTTGCAAACAAGTTTGTAAGTTCGTACACAATCGTTGCAGCTGCTAGTGAAGTAACTTCTGCATGATCATATGCTGGTGCAACTTCTACTACATCTGCAGATATAAGTTTTATTCCTGATAATCCTCTTAATACATTAACCATTTCTCTAGTTGTCATTCCTGCGATTTCTGGAGTACCCGTTCCTGGTGCATAAGCTGGGTCAAGAACATCTATATCAATAGATAAATATAAAGGATTATTTCCTACTCTTTTTTTTATTCTATCTGCAATTTTATCTACACCTTGTGACTGAAATTCATCACAATGAATTATTTTAAAACCAAAGCTTTCATCATTTTTCAAATCCTCTCTGCTATAAAGTGGTCCTCGAATACCAACATGCATTGATGAATCATCTAAAAATAAATTTTCTTCTCTTGCTCTTCTAAAAGGTGTTCCATGTGTATAAGGAGCTCCAAAATATGTATCCCAAGTATCTAAGTGTGCATCAAAATGCACTAGAGCAACAGGTCCATTATTTAATTTATTCATTGCTCTTAATAAAGGGAATGCAATTGTATGATCTCCACCCAAACTTATTATACCTTTGGTTTTTTTTAGTAAATCTAAAGCTCCAGCCTCAATTTGTTTTATTGCTTCATCTATATTAAAAGGATTGCAAGTGATATCTCCTGCATCCGCAACTTGTTGAACTTTAAATGGTTCGATATCATAATTAGGATGATAATTTGTTCTTAAATGTCTTGATGCCTGTCTTATACTTTGTGGACCAAATCTCGCGCCAGGTCTGTAACTAGTTCCAGCATCAAAAGGAATGCCAACTATTGCAACATCACAACTTCCTACGTCCCTTAATTCTGGTAATCTTGCAAAAGTACTTGGACCTGCAAATCGAGGAACTTTTGTTCCACTAATCGGTTGTATTGGTTCTTTTTTTTTTGTCATTAATTTTATTTATAAAATTAAATGTACCACAACTAAATTAAATCGAATATCATTTATGTTTTCAAAATGAGAATTCTTATAATTATTTTTATATTTTTTTCCTATTATTTCCCAATTAATGCTAATGAAATATTTAACCTTATTAAAATTCCAAATTTAGAAGTTTTAAACCTAGGTAGTAAAAATAAAATCAAATATTTAAGCTCAAAAAAGAATTTTGCAATCGGTATTACTAAAAATATTACATGCGATAAAGCAAGTGAAAACAATCTAAAAAAAAAATATGAAATAATTAAAAAAAATTTAGACATTTATAATTACAAATTTTTGAATAAAAATAATATTAAATTTGTGGTTTTATGTGAAAATTTATTTATATCAGGTATTGGCACTGCGGGTATACCAGATAAACAAAAAAGAACTTTAATATTAGATATAAATTTTAATCCAAAATATTTTGAAAGAGTAATACACCATGAAGTTTTTCACATGATATATGACAGTAACCCAAATTTATTTGACGAAAATGTATGGAGAGATTTCAATGATAAATCGTTTCAGTATGCAGGATGTTCTATATGTTCTGATAGTATTGGTTTAGATGAATATAAAGAAACTGATGGATTTATTACTGAATATTCAAAAACAATTCCCTCTGAAGATATGGCTGAAATATATAGTTTTATTATCAAAAAAGAAAATATTTTAACAAAGCTTTCTGAAGAGGATGAAAAACTAAAAAAAAAAATAAATTTTATTAAAAATTCTATAAATAAAATAGATAGTCAAATATTTTAAATGATTAAAAAAATCAAAGCATCAAGATCGGAAAAAATATTATTATTATTTTTAATTTTACTAGGTATTTTTTCTTTTGGTTTTTTTTATAGTATAAAAAATAAATGTTTATTTGTTGATGATGTAAATTTAGAAAACCAAAATTTTATCGATAAAGAAAATATTATTTTGATGGAAGTGGAATGTGGTTTAGTCGTTATTAGATTAATTCCCGAAACTTCACCGAATTCAGTAAAAAGATTTAAATTATTAACTGAAAAAGGTTTATATAATAATTCAGCTTTTTATAAAGTTATAGATAACACATTAATTCAAGCAGGAGATATTGAGTACGGAAATATTGAAAATATAGATTATGTAAAGGTTGGTAGTGGAAAATCGAGCTTAGGAAATTTAAAATCTGAAATAGACGAAGATTTTAAATTTACTGAAGGCTCTGTTGCTATGGCTCGAGGTGATGATTTTGATACCGAGGACAGTGAATTTTTTATTATATTAAAAGATATACCAATTTATAATGGCGAATATACTCCAATAGGTAAAGTAATTCTTGGCTTAGATGCCCTTAAAAAAATAAAAAAAGGAAACAAATCAAACTATGTTTTAAGACCTGATTACATTAAATCACTAAAATTAATTGATTAATGGTTTTCCAGTTGCAAGTGTGTGCTTTATTCTTTGTTGTGTTTTTTCAGTTTGAATAAGTCTCATAAAAGCTTCGAGCTCTAGATTATAAAGATCATCTTCACTAAGCAGTTTATCTGTTGTTGTATCTCCACCGCTTAGAACATTTGCTAATTCTTCACCAACTTTTAAGCCGTGATCTAAAATAATTTTATCGTTATAAAGTTTTTCCAATAATTTTATCATTTTATCTTTCAGGGGTTTGCCTGAAAGTTTAAACGTACATTCTTTTGGTGGTTGGAAATTTTTATTCTCCTCTAATAATTTTTTTGCTTCTTCAAAAAGACTGTTTCTATTCATAACTTTTATATCCTCAGGCCTTAAGAATTTTAAAGGCAAAGCCTCTACAGTTGAAGTTGCTGTTTTAGCATAACCAATAATATTAAAAACTTGAAGAGGGGCATAATCTGGATCTTTCTTTGCCTCATCTGTTTGCGACCATCTCCATAAAACTTCCTTACATCCGCCGCCTGCTGGTACTACTCCAACTCCAGTTTCAACTAGTCCCATTACTATATTTGTATGTGAAACTACAAAATTAGATTGAATTGCTACTTCCTCTCCTCCACCTAAAACTAAACCAGATGGAGCAGATATTACTGGATATTTGGAATATTTTAAATGCTTACAAGTTTGCTGAAAATATTTAATAAACTTTTCTATAGATTTAAAGTCTCCTTTTTCAACAAATTCCATTGTGTATTTTAAATTAACTCCTGCTGAAAATTGCATACTCTCATTAATTATAATTAAAGGTTTATCGGTAGCGTTTTTTAATGCATCCATTGAGTCATAATCTAAAGCACAAGCTTTAGTAGTAAATTCAACAATATTGAAATCCTTAAATCTAAATATATCAGCCGATTTATTTTTATCGATTTTAATCGCTTTTGGTTTGATTTTACCCAGAGTTTCAATATCTGTATAAAGTTGTCTCTGACCATAAAAATTTTCATCCTTTGTTTTCGATAAATTTTCTAAGAAAGAATTTCCTTTAATATCTCCTTCCCTATCAAAAAAGTTTTTAACCCCAATTGATTTTAACATTTCAAAAGGTCCCATTGACCAATTAAATCCAAGTCTCATAGCTTCATCAATATCATTAAATTTGTCTGTAATACCAGGGACTAAGGAGGACGAATATTTTATAATTTGTGATATTACTGACCAAGCATATTCACCAAATTTGTCTTTCCTGTTTATTAACAAATTTAAATCTACTTTTTCTATTCCTAATTCAATTTTTTTGGAAGTTGAGTATTCTCCTGTTTGTAAGTTTATCGCTTCTAATATTTTTTTATTTTCTTGTTTGTTCATTCGATAGAAACCACCTTTACCTTTTCTACCAGTGTATCCATCTTTAATTAGTTTTGTAATTAATGGAATTTCTTTTGCAACTTTCTGAAATGGATCATTTTTAGGTAATTCTTTTATAAAACTTTTTAAAACATCTGACATTAAATCAATACCTATTAAATCATACAATCCAAATACACCTGTTTTGGGAATTCCCATTGGTCTACCGAAAATTGCATCTGCTTCCTCAATAGACAAATTCATTTTAAATGCTTCTGTCATTGCTACTTGCATAGCAAATACACCAATTCTATTTCCTAAAAATCCAGGTGTATCGTTACAAATTATAGCTCCTTTACCAAGCTCGTGTTCGCAAAATTTTTTAAGATAATTTATTTTTTCTAAATCTGAACTTTTGCTTTTAACAATTTCTAAGAGACCCATGTATCTTACAGGATTAAAAAAATGCGTAATACAAAAGTCTTTTTTATCATCTTCAGATAACTTTTCAGATAAAACGCTAATAGGTATAGAGGATGTATTTGAGGATACGATGGTGTTTTTTTTTCTTGTATCAAATATTTTTTTATAAATATTGTGTTTAATATCAATTCTTTCTACAACAGCCTCGACAATCCAGTCTGCATCGGCCACTTCTTTAAAATCATCATTAATATTTCCAACATTGATTCCATCAATTCTTGCTTTATCAATTAGCAGAGGTGGTCTTGATTTTTGAATTCTTTCTTTTGCTTTTTGACTGATTTCTGTAGTCAGATCTAATAAGGTAACAGGAACATTGGCATTACAAAGATGTGCAGCGATACCACTTCCCATCGTTCCAGAGCCAATAACGACAACTTTATTTATTTTCATGTGTCAATTTTATATTAAATTTAATTGTTTCATGAAATAAAAAAATTGTATCAATTTGAAATTTGCTGATTTTTTAAATCATTAATTTTTATATGGCACCGAATTGCATTTCCATTTTCATCAATTTGCCATGGTGGAACATCTGTTTTACAAATTTGACCTAATAATCTGGGACATCTTCCTTGAAATGAACATCCTTTTTCGGGTGGTTTTTCTTCTACAATATCTTCTGCAACTAGCTTTGGTTTGATATCTGGGTCTGGCTCTAACACTGCTCCTAGAAGGACCTCGGTGTAAGGGTGAGACGGAAATTTATATACACTTTCAGATGGACCAATTTCGCATAATCTTCCCTGATACAAAACTGCAACCCTATCACTTATTGCTTTTACAACTGCAAGATCATGTGAAACAAAAATATATGTAGTGCCAAAATCCTCTTTCAATTCCTGAAGTAAATTCAAAACTGCTGCTTGAACAGAAACATCAAGCGCCGAGGTTACCTCATCACATAGAATTATATCCGGCTTTGCAGCAAAAGCTCGTGCTACTGCTACTCTTTGCTTTTCACCTCCTGACAATTGTCGTGGATACCTTGTAAGATAAAATTCGCCTAATCTTACTTTTTTTAAAACTTCTATAATTTTTTGTTTAAGTTCATTTCCACTTAGACCAAAATATAATTTAAGGGGTTGTGATACAATTTCCTCAACTGTGTGATTGGGATTTAATGACTCATCAGGATTTTGAAAAATTAATTGTATTGCTCTTAGGTAATTTGCCTCTCTTTTTTTTAAATCACTTGATAAAATTTTATTTTTATCAAATTTAATTATCCCATCTTTTGCTTTTATAAGTCCTGCGATAGATTTAAGAATTGTTGACTTTCCACTCCCAGACTCACCTACAAGTGCCAGTGTTTCTCCTTTATCAATTTTTATATTTATGTCTTTAACTGTTGGATTTGTGTCATCAATTTTATTTAGTAATTGTTCGATGAATTTTTGTTTTGCATAACTAATTGAAACAGACGATATATCTAAAATTTCATTTTTTGTTAATTTTCTTAAGACATTTTTTGAAGATTTTTTATCCTTATCCTTTTTTTTATGAAGTTCTTTGTGGTTAAAACATCTAACACTTGTATTGAACTCATTAACAAATTCTAACTCTGGCGATTTTATTTTGCATTTATCTTCAGCAAACTCACATCTATCGTAAAAACTACATCCCTCTTTTATTGTTCCAGGTTGTGGCTGACTACCTGACATTGAATTGGGAAGCCCAGATAAAGTTAATTTTGGTATAGATTTTAATAATCCATAAGTATAAGGATGAATTGGATTTTTAAGTATAGTCCTTACTGGTCCATCAAGAACAATTTCACCAGAATACATTACAATTACTCTATCGCTTACCTGCGCTATTGCTCCTAAATCATGACTTACATATACCATTGATGTGCCTGTATCTTTTGCGATAAAGTTTAATAGCTCTAATACGTGAGCCTGAGTTGTAACATCAAGCCCAGTAGTTGGCTCATCCAATAATAAAAGATCCGGGCTCCCTGCTAAAGCCATTGCAACTGCAACTCTTTGTTGTTGACCTCCAGAAAGTTCATGAGGATATCTTTTTGCAATTGTCTCTGGAGAAGGCAACCTAACTTTATTTAATAACTCTGAAATTTTTACATCTCTATCTTCCTTTTGAAAATTTGTATGTAATCTTAATGCTTCGTCGATTTGGTAACCAATTTTTAAATTTGGTGTTAAAGACTGCCCAGCATTCTGAGGTATCATTGCTATTTTTCTTCCTCGTATATTTTCCAATTCTCTGTTTTTCATTTTTAAAATATCATTAGACTGATAAATACATTCTCCAGAGATTGTGTATAAACCATGCTTAACATATCCCATCATTGCTAATGCGAGTGTGCTTTTTCCTGAACCAGATTCCCCTACTATACCAACTGTTTCACCTTTATTAATTATTGTACTGATATTTTTTAAAATTGAAATTTGTTCCCCTTTTTGACTAGTGAAACCAATAGATAAATTTTTTATTTCTTGTACAACTTGTTGCATATTAAACTGGTGCTTTGGTTGATCTATCAATACCTAATGCTTTTGCAAAAGCATCTGCGGTTAGATTTATACCTATTATAAGTGAACTTAATCCAAATATCGGTGCAAGTACTGCCCAATACGCAAAAGACATCAAACCTCTTGCATTGGATATCATCAATCCCCAATCTGGAGTTGGAGGGCTCACACCAAAACCTAGGAAAGATAATGAACTAAAACCAAGTAACATCCATGACCATCTCATTGCACCCTCAACCATAATTGCATCTCTTACATTGGGTAATATTTCATTCCAAATAATTGAAAAATTACCATGACCTCTGGCTCTTGCTGAAACAATAAAGTCTTTTGCTATTACATCATGTGTTGCTGCTCTTGCTACTCTTACAATTCCTTTTCCATAAAAAAAACCTAAAGCTGGTATCAAAACAATTGTTGATGTACCTAAAAGTGAAACTATTAAAAGCATCGCGAGTATCCAGGGAATAGAAAGAAAAGCATCAATTATTCTCATCACTACGTCATCTATCTTTCCACCGACCAATCCACAAAAAATTCCTAGCGCACCTCCCCATAACAAAGCAATTAAAGAACCAAAAAAAGTTACTGTCAGTGCAGTTCTGCCTCCAAGTATAGTTCTTGTAAAAACATCTCTTCCAAGACTATCTGTACCAAACCAATACTCAGAAGAAGGTGCTTGTAACATTAAAGATGGATCAATGGCCTTATAATCATGAGGCGCATATAGAGGACTTGTGATGGCTAGTGAGACATGAAAAACTAGAATTATTAAACCAATTAATCCAGACGGCCTTGAAGCCATGGTTGAAATAATTTCCACTATTTTAGAAAATGTGCTTTTAGGCTTTTCTTTTTTAATAACTAAAGTCATTTTTTAATTTGTAAGGATTTTAATCTTGGATTTAACATTAAAGTCAATAAATCTGCGATGAGATTTATTATTACGTAAATTGAAGCTAAAATAATTGCTAAAGCCTGAACAACAGGTAAATCTCTATTTGAAATAGACTCAATTACCAACCTACCTAATCCAGGGTAATTAAATACAACTTCTGTAACAACCACCCCACCTAATAACCACGCTATGGTAAGCGCAACTACATTTATTGCAGGCAATAAAGCATTAGGCAAAACATGTTTAAATACCATTTTCCAGTAAGGAACACCCTTTAGAATTGCCATTTGAACATAGTCTGATGCCATAACTTGAATAACACTTGATCTGACCATTCTTGCCATGTGAGCAGTCATAATCATTGATATTGCTACAACTGGCAGAATTATATTTGGTAAAAGTTCAGATATGGACGCTCCTGTTGGAACAATTACTATTCCTGGAAGCCATTCTAGCCAAATTGCAACAATTAATATTAATAAAGTAGCACTGATGAATTCTGGAATTGTCATAGAAAAAATAGTGAATGTTGAAATTATAATATCTGGCATTTTATCTCTCCATAATGCAGTAATTATTCCTAAAAGTAAGGCAATGGGAATTCCAATCAAAATAGATGCAGAAGCAAGTACTAAAGAATTTTTTACTCTAGGGCCAAGGACATCATTGATTTTCATTTCACCACTTAACGAATAACCAAAATCGCCTTGTATAACACCTATAGCCCAACTAATATATCTCTCATAAGCAGGTATATCTAATCCCAGCCTTTTGTAGCATGCCTCAAGTGCAGCACCATATGCTTCCCGCTCTAGATAAGTTGTACAAGCATCACCTGGTAAAACTTCAACCCCAACAAAAGTGATTAATGAAACAATAAATAAAGTTATAAAACCAAGAAGAATTCTTTTTAAAACTAAAATTAACATAATAAAAATATAAGTATTGTATTAGATAATATTTATATTAAATGAATAGAGCTTTACAGGCCTAATTAAAGGCCTGTAAAAAAATTATTTTATTAGTCTGCTACTTTTAGCTTATGCCAACGAACAGAAAAAACCTCTACATCATCTAAATTTTTAACTCTAGATGAAGTTATAACAAGTTTCGATACATGATAAGGAATCATTGTACCAGACTCTTCCCATAAAGTTTTTTGAGCATTTTGGTAAGCTTTTTTTCTTTTGCCAAAGTTTAACTCTCCTCTTGCATCAGATAGATTTTTATCAAATGCTGCATTTTTGAAGAATGATTCATTCCATTTTGCACCACTATGATACGCTTCATGAAGAATACTATCTGCTGGTCTTTCATTCCAACGAGTCATTGCAACTGGCTTTTTCATCCAAGTTTCTTTCCAATAGCTTTTTGAAGGTGTCATTTTAACTTCAGCTTTAATACCAGCTTTAGCTAATTGTTGTTGTAGCACTTCACCAATTGTTGGCCAAGTAGGTTCTTTGGTTGAAACATGAATTACCATGTCAAATCCGTCTGGGTATCCAGCTTCATTAAGAAGTTTTTTCGCTTTCTTAATGTCTTGAGGACACTTCATTTTCAAACGATACTGATCTGATGGTGCAACTGGTGTATCGCAAGATACCGTTGCAGCTCCACCCATTACTAAATCAACAAGTTCTTGTCTATCAACTGCAAGTCTAACCGCTTTTCTTACTTTTGGATCATCAAAAGGTGCAGTATCTGTTCTCATCACCATACCTCTCCAATTTCCTGTTGGTACTACAGAAACTTTAAACTTTTTATTACCATCAAAAATTTTCTTTTGGCTGAACGGAACATATCTGTTCATATCAATTTGACCAGTTAACAAAGCTTGTACTCTTGCTTCACCATCAGGTATTGCGATAACATGTACTTCCGCGACTCCTGGCGCCCCTTCCCAATAATCTGCATTTGCTTTAAGCACAGTTGTTCCCTCAGGATCAAACGTTGCTACCTTAAAAGGTCCAGTTCCAATACCAGTTTGACCAATAGTATCTCCAGAACCCGAAGGTATCATTCTTAATCTATAATCAGTTAATAATAATGGAAAGTCTGCAAATGAAGTATTTAATTTCATTTTTACAGTATGCGAATCTACTACTTCAATATCTGTAACAGAGCTCATACTTTTCTTCGCAGGTGATCCAATATCTGGATCTTTAACACGCATTAATGAATATTTAACATCTTCAGCATCAAAGTCTGAACCATCATGAAATTTTATTCCTTTACGAAGATTAAAAGTCCACTCGTTCGCTTCTGCATTTGCTGACCATTTTGTTGCTAATGATGCTGTTACTTTGCCTTTTAAATTTTTTCTTACTAAACGGTTTTGAGTCATTATAACAACTTGAAATAAACGACCTTTAGTAATTGCATCAAGGTTTGTATCTTTTCCAAAACCAAGATCATGCGATAATTTAAAAACACCGCTTGATGCGTTCGCTAATGGAAAAGACAACATTAAAGATATCAATGAAAATGATATCACTTTATATATTTGTTTCATAAGATTGCCCCTCTTTTTAAAGTATTAAGTTAACAATTCATTTCTTTGATATCAATAAAGAAAACTTTATTGTTTTATTGGCATTTGTTGTTTAATAATCATTGTTATTAAATAATATGCACGATATATTAAAAAAAGTAAGATTTTCAATAAAGCCAACTAAGATAAATGGTGGAAATGAAGTAGAGTTAGCAAGAACTCTCCCTATTCATCCTCTTACCTATCAAGAACTGCCTTATGATCCTGAGTATTCACATTATGCTGGGCGACTTACTACAGAAAAATTATCAAATGCAACTCCTGAACAAATGTATTGGAAAACAAGAAAAGAAATAATTTTAAGACATACAGGAGAATATCCTTATGAAATATCAGGTCCAGACTCTTTGAAATTTCTAGAAAAAATTTTTCCTAGAAATATTTCAAAAATAAAAATTGGTAGATGTTCTTATCAGTTTGCGTGCTACCATGATGGGGGAATGATTACTGATGGAATTTTATTAAGATTAGAAGAGAATAAGTTTTGGTTTGCTCAAGCTGATGGTGATCTTTTTTCATGGTACAAAGCAAATGCTGAGGGTTTCAATTTAAAAATATCTGATCCAAATGTTTGGATTAGTCAAATACAAGGTCCGAAATCAATGGAACTTTTATCAAAATTAATAAAAGAAGATATTGCAAAAAAATGGAGCTACTTTGATTGCAAAGAAGTAACAATTTTAGATGAAAAGATTATAATTAGTAGAACTGGATTTACAAACGAACTTGGATGGGAGATTTATTTTAGACCTGAAAATAATGCTGAGAAAGTTGGTGATTTAATTCTATCAGAGGGGAAAAAAATGGGTATGATTTTAACAGCCACCCCATCTTTTAGAGGAAGAAGAATTGAGGCAGGTCTTCTTTCAGCAGGACAAGACTTTGATAAGAATACAAATCCTTTTTCGGTTGGACTTGGTAAATTTGTTGATTTAGATAAAAAAGATTTTATTGGAAAGAACGCACTATCAAATGTTGAAAAAAAATGCAGAACATGGGGCCTTAGAATTAAAGAAAATGTGGCTTTAAAAGGTGAAAATATTTTCTCTAATAATAAAGTAATCGGAAGAGTTACATCAAGCACCTGGTCACCATTTCAAGTTTGTGGTGTTGCAATTATTCATTTAAATAGTGATCAATTTGGACCTGACTCAATAATTGATGTGATGTGTTCAGATGGAAAAATGTATAAAGGTGAAATCTGCAGCCTGCCAATGTATGATAAAAAAAATGAGATAGTTCGCGGCCTAATAAAAAATATACCA
This sequence comes from uncultured Pelagibacteraceae bacterium, assembly GCA_902583645.1. Lineage (GTDB taxonomy): Bacteria > Pseudomonadota > Alphaproteobacteria > Pelagibacterales > Pelagibacteraceae > Pelagibacter. The sequence continues at coordinate 19,044 of CACHWQ010000012.1, forward strand.
AACGAACCAGATCCTTGGCCAGGAGTTCAAACAAAATAGTTTCTTTAAATGAATACTGTTGAGAAAAAAATTATATCCATAGGAGGAGGTGGGTTCACTCATCAAACTGATAAAATTATAGATGAATTTGTAATTAATCAAAAAAATAATAGAAAAATCAAATTTGGTTTTTTACCAACAGCAAGCAAAGATAATATAAATAAAATTAAGCTATTTTATGAGGAATTAAAAAAATATGATCTTGAACTATCTCACTTCGAACTTTGTTCAAAAGTAAAAAGTTTCTCAAATTGGATAATGGATCAAGATATAATTTATGTTGGGGGAGGAAACACTAATTTCATGCTAGATTTATGGCAGCAAAATAAATTATATAAAAATTTTGAAGATGCTTATAACTCAGGTATTATTTTATCGGGTGTTAGTGCTGGTGCTGTTTGTTGGTTCGAATGGATATTGACAGACTCTTTGGGAAATGGATACAAACCTCTCAAGGGAATGAACTTTATATCAGGAAGTTGTACGCCCCACGCGTCTGAAAAAAATAGAATTGATGAATTCGAATTTAATATAAAGAATAAAAAAATACCTTCTGGTATAGCTATTGATGATGGAGTTGCTGTCCTATTCATAGACGGTAAACCAAATTCTGTTTGTTCATCAAGCAAAAATGCAAATGCATATTTTATTGATGATAATAATAATAGAATTGTATTAAATGATCATATAAAAAAAACTAATGAATAATATCTTTCCAAGTAAAAGAATTCACAGTGTTGAGGATGCACGTAATTTAGCTCGTAAAAGAATGCCTAGAATGATGTTTGATTTTGTTGATGGATCATCGGGAGATGAAAAATTATGCGAAAATAATAGTAAAGCCCTAGACCAAATTAGACTTCAGCCGCGCGTTCTTAGAAATGTAGAAAAAAGAAAAATACATAAAAGTTTTTTAGGCTCTGAATATGATCAGCCATTTGGTTTTGCTCCTATGGGAATGTGTAATCTAACTTGGCCAGGGGCAGACAGAATGTTAGCAAAAGAAAGCGTAAATAATAATATACCCATGTGTGTATCAATGGCATCATCAACATCATTAGAAAAAATGTATGATCTTTCTAAAGGAAATTGCTGGTTGCAATTATATAATTTTCAAGATGAGGAATTTTTAATGGAACTTTTAGATAGAGGTCATCAAACAGGTTATAAAGTTGCAATTCTTACAGTTGATGTTCCTATACAATTTAGAAGAGCGAAAGATAATAAGAATGGCTTTACTGTACCGTTTAATTTAGGTCCAAAACAATTTTTTGATTTTGCTACACATCCACTTTGGTCAATAAGCACACTTCTAAATGGGATTCCCAAACCAATGAACTATGAAACATCAAAGAAAGGAAATAAGTTTAATAGAAGTGAAAGTAGAGGATCTACTGATTGGAATACATTAAAAAGAGTGAGAGAGAAATGGAAGGGAAAATTAATTATAAAAGGCGTGATGTCCACTGAGGATGCTATTAAAATTAAAGAGGAAGGTTCTGATGCTATACAAGTTTCAAATCATGGTGGAAGACAATTGGATAGCTCAACAGCATCAATAGAGGCGCTTCCTTTAATAAGAAATTCCTTAGGAAAAGATTTTCCAATCATATTTGATAGCGGTATTAGAGGTGGTAGTGATATTGTTAGAGCTTTAGCTCTTGGAGCTGATTACACAATGGTTGGGAGACCTTTGATGTATGGTATTGGAGCTGACGGTGCTAATGGATTAAGAAGAATAATTGATATAATTAAAGAGGAAGTTAGTACAGCCTTGGGATTAGTAGGTTTAAATGATATAAAAGATATATCTTCAGATATTATAGCTGAGAGATTTATAAGTGAATTAAAATATTAAAATGTCAGAAAAAAAAATAAGAGGTGGGTCTCTAATTGCAAGAGCTTTAAGAGATAAAGGAATAGAAAATGTTTTCACTCTCTCAGGTGGTTTTTGTAATCCTGCTTTAGAAGGATTAATGGAATGTCAAATAGATGTAATAAATTGCCCACATGAACAGATTGCAGGGCACCTTGCTGATGGACACACAAGAATTTCTAGAAAGCCTACTGTATGTCTAGTTGGGCCAGAGGGATTTGCAAACGCTGTTCCATCTATGATGGAAGCTTGGGGAGAAAGATCTCCCGTGATTTTTATAACTGGATCAAGTAGTTTAAGAAGACAGGGGGCAGGAGGATTTAAAGAAATTGATGATGTCAAGATCGCTGAACCATTAACTAAATATAGCGCAAGTATTACTGATGGAAATAGAATTCGTGAATTTGTAGATAAAGCTTATTTAATAGCAACAAACGGTTACCCGGGAGCAGTTCACTTAAGTGTACCTGTAGATATTATGTTTTCATCTTTTCCTGAAAACGCAGGATTAGAGGAAAGACCTTTTTCTCAATCAAAAAAAACAAAGAATATTGCATGGCCAGATCCCAACCAAATGAGTGAAGTTTTAAAATTAGCTTCGAATTCCAAAAAACCGATGCTTATCGGTGGGCATGGTGTTTGGTGGTCAGGTTCTGAAAAAAAATTAGAAGCAACAGGCCAAAATTTAAATATTCCAATTTTTAATGTTCCATACCATCAAAAACTTTTAGGAGAAGAAGCTAAATCATACATGGGATTAGCAGACATACACCAATATCCTCCTTCAAAATTTGCATTTGATGAATCAGATTTAATTTTAATGGTTGGGACGAGGCTTGATAATCAGATGAATTTTGGCAATCCCCCTTTATTTCCTAAATCTACCAAAATTGTTTGTATAAATGGTTCTCATGAAGAAATCGAATTAAATAGAGCTGCAGATATTAATATGCTGTGTGATCCAGGGGTATTTTTAGATACTTTAAATAAATTAAAAGTAAATAATAAATGGAATTTAGACAATAAATGGATTGAGCAAAACATATCAGAAAAAAAGAAATGGATTGATAAATCTTTAAAAGAGCTTGAGAAAGAAACAATCGATGCAAAAAAAAACGGTGGTAAAATCCATCCTCTCCAGTTAGCCTTAGATGTACAAGATGTAATGAAAGACAATGATTGGTTGGTAATTGATGGTGGAAATACTCATTTTTGGTCTGAAATAGCAATTAATATTGCTGGTCATAAAGGAAAAAAACTTGGTGGTATTTTACATCCTGGAACTTTTAGTATGCTGGGTGTTGGAGTTCCATTTGCACTTTCTGCAAAAAATCTAAATCCAAAATCAAATGTAGTATTGATAAGTGGTGATGGTGCTTTTTTATCTGGAGGCTTATCTATTGAAGCAGCTTTCCAAGAAAATAAACCCATAGTAGTTGTAATAGATAATAATGGAGGATTAGATTGTATTTCTCAACAACAAGAAAGATTGTTTGAAAGTGGAAAACATTTTGCAACTGATTTTAGAGATATTCCCTTTCATAAGATATTTGAAGGATTTGGAGGTCATGGGGAGCTTGTTCTAAAAAGAGAAGAGCTTGCACCAGCACTGAAAAGAGCTCTGGAAAGTGGAAAAACTGCATGTGTGAATGTAAAAGCTAAAGGAGTTATCAGCCCGATTGTATCTGCAGTAAGTAATAAAAGAGATAAAGCATCAATTGAATAATCAATGGCAATAGTTTCATCACACCTATTAAGTTCAACTGATGGCTCACATGCTTCAGGTGTAAAAGTAATTATTAATCAGATTAAAAAAAATGGATCAAGAAAAATGATTTTTCGATCTAAGACAGACAGAAATGGGAGAATTTCTAAACAATTTTCTATTACAAAAAAAGATGCTTCTTTAAAATATGAAATTATTTTTAATCTTCAAAATTATTATAAAAAAAAAACTAATGTTACAGATATCGTAATCAAGTTTAAGATGAAAAATCCTAAAAAAAAGTATCATATTCCTGTTATAATTGCGCCTAACGGGTATTCTGTATGGTGGTCAAAATAGTTAGATGAGAAAAACAACAGTTAATCAATCAAGAAACATTAAATTAAATATGTCAAGACGTATAAGACGAACACCTTTTACAGATAAAGTCGAAAAATTAGGTGTATCAGATTTTACTGTTGTCAATCATATGCTTTTGCCCAAAGGTTTTAGAAAAAATGTAGAAGAAGACTATTGGCATCTTAGCAAACATGTTCAGCTATGGGATGTATCGTGTCAAAGACAAGTTCAAATATCAGGCAAGGATTCATTTAACCTTATTCAAAAATTAACACCAAGACCATTAAATAAAATGGAAACTGGAAAATGTTTTTATATTCCAATCTTAAATGAAGAAGGCGGAATGATTAATGATCCTGTTCTACTTAAGCTGGACGATGACATGTTTTGGATATCTATTGCTGACTCTGATATATTGCTTTGGGCTAACGGTATTGCAATCGGTTTAGGTTTGGATGTTAAAATAAAAGAACCAGATGTCTACCCATTAGCAGTGCAAGGACCAAAATCTGAAGATTTACTTGTATCTATTTTTGGAGAAGAGATCAGAAAGATAAAGTTTTTTAATTTTAGAATATTCGATTTTATGGGAACAAAACAAATAATAGCAAGATCTGGTTACAGCAAACAAGACGGATTTGAAATTTATTTTAAAGGTTTTGAAAAATACTTTGATAGTAAGGACTTGGGAGAAAAACTTTGGGATACAATTTGGAAAGCTGGAAAAAAATTTAATATTTCTCCAGGATGTCCAAATTTGATAGACAGAATTGAGGGAGGATTAATGTCATATGGAAATGATTTTACTATAGAAAATAACCCTTACGAATGTAATTTAGAACAGTATTGTAAATTTGATAAACATGATTTTATTGGAAAAAAGGCTCTTGAAAAGATTAAAAAAAGTGGATTGAAACAAAAAATGCGTGGCATAGTGTTTACTGGCAAACCCTATAAACCTAACGGTAAGCTTTTGCCAGTGCTATCGCCTAACAAAAAAATTATTGGACGTATTACATCTGGAATTTTCTCACCAAGATTAAAAAAAAATATAGGTCTTTCAATGATTTCAAAAGATTATTGGAGAGAAAATGACAAAGTTTTAGTAGAAACTTTAGATGGCAAACTAGTAAAAGGTACTATTACCTCTTTGCCATTTCCAAAATAAATATATATATAGGTAAATATGTTTAAACCAGTAATTGTTGGATATGCACGTTCACCTTTCACTATGGCTAGGAAAGGTGCTCTTATTGATATTAAACCAGTAAATTTATTATCTGAAGTAGTAAAAAATTTAGTTTCTAAAACAAAAATTAATAAAGAGGATATTGAAGATATTGTTGTCGGTTGTGCCTTTCAAGTAGGTGAACAATGTTTCAATATTGGAAAATTAGTTACTTTTCTAGCAGATATGAATATTAAAACCTCAGGTATGACGGTTGATAGATGGTGTGGATCTTCAATGGAGGCAATCCATATAGCGGCAGGTAAAATTGCAATGGGATCAGGTAAAGTTTTTATTTGTGGTGGAGTAGAAAGCATGTCTAGAGTAAATACTGGATTTGACCCCGTTCCATATCCTTTTACTGAAAAAGAAAACCCCCACGTATATTTTTCAATGGGTACTACAGCCGAAAATGTTGCAAAAAAATTTAATATTTCAAGAGAAGAACAACAAAAATTTGCAATATCAAGTCATAACAAAGCACATGAGGCTCAAAAAAATGGAAAGTTAACTGAGGAAATAATTACAATAGGTCAATGTAAAATAGATGGAAATATCAGGCCCAATAGTACTCAAGAAAAATTAGATCAATTAAAACTTGCTTTTGATCCTAAAGGAACAGTCACTGCAGCAACATCATCACCGTTGACTGATGGAGCAGCAGCAACAATAATTTGTGAAGAAAATTATGCAAAAGAAAATAATCTTGATATCTTGGGTAGAATAATTTCTACAGCTGTTGAAGGCTGTGATCCAGATTATATGGGACTTGGTCCAATAGGCGCATCAAAAAAAGCACTTAAGCGTGCAGATTTATCAATTGATAAAATTGATATTTTTGAACTAAACGAGGCTTTTGCATCACAATCTTTAGCTTGTATAAAAGATTTAGGTATTGATCAAAAAAAAGTTAACATTGATGGAGGAGCTTTAGCTTTAGGTCATCCACTCGGAGCTACTGGAGCAAGAATAACTGGAAAAGCTGCCGATTTACTAAGAAGAGAAAATAAAAAATTTGCACTTTCAACACAATGTATTGGACTTGGAATGGGAATTGCTACTGTAATTGAGTCGGTAAATTAATTATCTACTTATTCCTCTAATTCTTTCTGATCTTCTTCGTAAAAGTTCTGCTGTAACTAAAATAAGAGTTGATAAAACAATTAAACATGTAGCAACTGCTAGAATAGTTGGACTTAATTGTTCTCGTAAACCTGTCCACATTTGAATAGGTATAGTGGTATTGTCTAAACCAGCTAAAAATAAAACTACCACAACTTCATCAAATGAAGTTACAAATGCAAATAAACCACCAGATATTACACCTGGCAGAATAAGTGGTAATGTTATTTTCATAAAAGTATTAACTGGATCGCTTCCGAGACTAGATGCTGCTCTCGTTACGCTGTGATCAAAACCTGATAGTGTTGCAGTAACTGTAATAACTACAAATGGTGTACCTAAAACTATATGAGCTAAAATAATCCCAGTATGTGTTGCAGCTAATCCTACTTTTGCCATAAAAAAGAAAATTGCGACCCCTGAAATAATTAGCGGAACAATCATTGGAGAAATTAAAGTTGCCATAATAATTCCTTTATAAGGCATGTGTCTGCTACTTAATCCTAATGCTGCTACAGTTCCTAATAATACAGATCCCAAAGTTGCAAATATAGCAATGATAAAACTATTCTTTGCTGCAAGTCCCCAAGGATTTTTAGTACCGTACACCATATCCTGATACCATCTTAATGAGAATGCGTCAGGATCAAGTCTTTTCATGCCGTCAGAAAAAACCAAAAATTCTTCTGCATTGAACGATAATGGAAAAATAACAAATAAAGGTGCTATTAAAAAGAAAAATACAAACGTGCAAATAGTTAAATAAAAATAATGCCAAATTCTATAATGTGGTTCTGTATATTTTGGTAAAGCCATAATTTATCCTAATTTAATATTATCAACCCCTACAAGTTTGTTATAAATCCAATAGATCACTAGCACTCCAGTTAACAACATTAATCCCATTGCTGAAGCAAAGCTCCAGTCAAGAGTACTTTTCATATGGTAGGCAATCTGATTACTTATCAATGTTCCTGACGCACCCCCAACTAATGCCGGTGTAATATAATAACCAATTGCCAATATAAAAACTAGTAAACAGCCAGCTCCTATTCCTGGTATTGTTAAAGGAAAATAAACTTTCCAAAAAGCGACAAATGGTGTGCCACCTAATGATTTTCCCGCTCTCATTAAGCTTGGAGATATAGTTTTCATAACGCTATACAAAGGAAGAACCATAAATGGTAAAAGTATTTGAGTCATGGCAACGTAGGTACCTGTTTTATTGTACATCATTTCTGGTCTATTATCGTCGCTGACTAAACCTATCCATACAAAAAAATCATTTACAATTCCTTGTTGCTGTAACAAAATCATCCAGCTTGCGGTTCTAACAAGTAAAGAGGTCCAAAATGGAAGAAGTACACAAATCATTAATAGATTGCTATATTTCATTGGCAGAGTTGCGAGCAAATGTGCAATCGGGTAAGCCATTAAAAAACATAATACTGTTACAAAAAAAGCTACCTCGATAGTCCTAACCCATAATATTTTATGTACCCTTCTGTCTTCAGGAACTTGAACAATTTTACCATCTTCATTTTCATACATGTCAACTCCTTTTAAATATTTAGAGTAAGTGTATGCTGGGGTTCTTCTTTTAAGAGCTCTCCAATATTCAACGTTTGCCCATCTCTTGTGTACTCCCATTATTTGTTCTTTATAATTTCCCTCTTCAAATTTTTTCATTTTTCTTTTTAATTTTTTAAGAATACTTTTAAAGCCATTTTTCTCATAATTAAGCTGTGTAGCTAATTTTCCAAAAGTTTTTTCCTCAACTAATTTTTTATAATCAAAATAGAACGCTTCAAAAACTTCCTCGTCTGGTAATTCTTTCCCGTCCCATTTTTCCATTGCCTTGAAAGTTTTAGGTAGCATATTAGTCACCATTCGGTCGTCTACACTTCTAAAAAGCATATCTCCAATTGGAAAAACATATGTGATTATTAAAAATAGTAATAAAGGAGCCACCAACAAAAAAGCTTTTATTTTATTTTTTTTTTCTGCTTTTTTAAGGCTTTCCTCTAAAGGAATTCCATCAGTTGTTAAAATTTTGTTTGTTTCGCTGCTCATAAATAAAAAGGGCGGTTATTAAATAACCGCCCTAAATATAATATATAATTTTAATCTTTAAAACTTAAAATTATAGACCAGCTTTCATTGCTTCCCATTTTTCACCAAGCTCCGTGCCATTGTCTGCCCAGAAAATTGGATCTACTAGGAAGTAATTTTTAGTGTTTTCAGGAGCTGTAGGCATGTGAGGTACCATGTTAGTTTTACCATCTTTATACCACGGCTCACCTTTAGCCATTACATCGATTGAAGATTTTCTCCATGGCGCATAAGCAATATACTTAGCACTTCCCGCTAAACCTTCAGTACTTGTCATTTCAGCTAAAGCTTTTTTTGCATTCGCTTCATCTGGACCACCTTTAACAAGTACAAAATATTCATAGTCAAGACCTTGACCATCCCATACTTGTTTAATTGGAGCACCTTCTCCAACTGTTGCGTTGAAGAATCTACCATTCCAACCAGTTGCCATAACAACTTCACCACTCATTAATAATTCTGGTGGTTGAGCACCTGCTGACCAAAATACACATCCACCTTTTGGATCTGTACAAAGTTTTTTGATTTTATCCATTGCTCTGTTAACACCTTTTTCTGTTTCAAGAGCTTTGTAGATTTTAGCACCACCTTTTCCTGGTTTAATTCCATCTGCTGCTAAAGCGATTTCTAAATTTGTTAGAGCGCTTTTATAGATAGCTCTTTTTCCAGGGAATTTTTTTGTGTTAAAAAAATCTTTTATAGTTTTTGGAGTACCTTTTACATTTTTTGTATTATAAGCGTAGTTCCAAGAATATAAAATATTTCCTACTGCACATTTTGATGGCATGCTTGTAAAGAAATCTTGACTTGCAGGAGTTCCATCTGGAGCTGCTGGAAAATCTTTGTCAAAATCAAATTCAACAAATAAACCTTCGTCACATCCAGTAATAGTATCCATTGCAAATACGTCAATAATATCCCATACAATTGCGCCTGCTTCTTTCTGTGCCTTAATCTCAGATAATCCACCTGAATAATCAACCCAGTTAATATCAACACCAAGTTTTTTAGCAGTAGGATCACCATATCCTAACTTTTGAGACTCTGTATAAGCTCCACCCCAAGATGCAACTGTAACTGCAAATGCTGATGAAGTTATTGAAAGAGCAAAAGAAAGGGCAAGTAATAATTTACTCAATTTTTTCATTTATCCTCCGTTTAAACGTTTTTTTAAAAACATAATTACAACAAGTAAAAAAAACGGAGTCAACCTTGTATTTGCTTTAAATTGAGTGAATAAGAGCAGATTATAATGAGAATAATTCTAAACTAGTTTATTTTGGGTCTAAAGCTCTAGCATCAGCTGAGTTCCAGCTAATATCTATAATATTGCCAAGTTTTATATCCAAATTTTGTGAGCTATTTGGGACTTTTAAAATAAATTCTGAATTTCCAAGTACATTTAATCTCACTCTAGTATGGTCACCGTGGTAAATAATTTCTTCAATTTTACCTTTATAATTATTATCCAATTTTTTTGTTGGATTAATTAAAGCTCTTTCAGGTCTTATAGAAACAGTAGTTTTATCACCTTTAGATTTAACATTAATTGGATTTGCTACTATTTCCCCTTCTTTTAATTTTACTTTACACTTTCCATTTGAAATATCTGAAACTTCTCCTTGAAATGTATTATTTTCTCCGATGAATTCCGCTACAAAAGAATTTACTGGTTCTTCATATAATTTATCAGGTGATGATAATTGTTGAACTTTTCCATCATTAAATACAGCAATTCTATTAGACATAGTTAAAGCTTCACCTTGATCATGAGTGACATACACTACTGTAACGCCGATACTTTCATGAATATGTTTTATTTCGTATTGCATGCTTTCTCTTAAGTTTTTATCTAAAGCTCCAAGTGGTTCATCCATTAAAACAACCGCAGGATCAAAAACTAATGCTCGAGCAACTGCAACTCTTTGTTGTTGTCCACCAGATAATTGTCCTGGCATTCTATTTTCAAAACCTGTTAGCGAAACCATTGACAATGCTTTATCAACTTTTTTATCAATTTCATCTTTAGCAATTTTTCTTACTTTAAGAGGAAAGGCCAAGTTTTCATAAACTGTCATGTGTGGAAATAAAGCATAATTTTGAAAAACCATTCCTATTCCTCTTTTATGTGGTGGAATATTTGAAATAGGATTTGAGTCTAAATAAATTTCTCCATTTGTTGGTGTTTCAAAACCAGCTAGCATCATTAAGCATGTTGTTTTGCCAGAGCCTGAGGGTCCAAGCATAGTAATGAATTCGCCTTCGGATATATCCAGGTTAAGATCTTTAACAACTAAAACTTTTCCATCATAGCTTTTATCAACTTTATCAAATTTTACGAATTCTGAATTCTTAGACATAATTGAGTTTTAAAACATTTGTATGGAGGTTTTTCAAGTTATTTTATATGCAGATCCTTGGGGAAATTGCAAAATAATTCACTTCCTTTATCTGTTATCCTCACTGACTCTGATGCTTCCACTCCCCAACTTCCAAATTGCATTACTGCAATCATATGAAAACAAACATTTGGTTTTAAAATAGTTTTATCACCTTTATATATATTTAAAGTATGCTCACCCCAATCAGGAGGATATCCAATTCCTATAGAATATCCTGTTCTTGACTCTTTTTTAATATTATATTTATCAAGAACACCCCAAAATTTTTGAGCAACATCGTCCGCTGTATTTCCAGGTTTTGCTACGGATATTCCTTCATTCAAAGCTTCATTTGTTGCTTTCATTGCATCTATTTTTTTTTGGTCTGGCTTACCTAGATGAACTGTTCGTGCTATTGGGCAGTGATATCTTTTATTTACTCCAGACAGTTCTACTACTGTTGCCTCTCCATTTACAAATTTTTCGTCTGTTGCTGTCAAATGAGATGCAGATGTACCTTTTCCAGTTGGCAAAAGAACAGCAATACTTGCATATTCTCCACCAATTTCTGGAGTTCCTCTAAATAAAGCTCTTTGAATTTCTGCTACAGCATCACACTGCCTAACTCCAGGATTTATACTTTCCATTGCTACTTTCATTGCATTTTCTGAAATTTTTGCAGCTCCCTTCATTAAATTTATTTCTGAATCTGATTTAATAAACCTAACCCAATTAACTAATCTTTCAGAGTCTTTAATTTTTGCATTTGGTAATCCTTGTTTTAATTTTTCATAACAAAATGCAGTGAAATAGTGACTATCCATTTCAACACCAATATTTAGTTTGCCCCATTTTCTCTCTTTAATTAAATTAATTAAGGCATCATATGGATGCATTGGCCAAGCATGAATATACTTTTCCTCGTAAACTATTATATTTTCGTTTTTTAAATATGTCTTAATATATGCTCCACCGGCATCCTGGGCTCTAACAAAACAAATAGGTTCTTCCAGATCAACATGAACAAGTACACATTGTGAGTAATAAAAAGACCATGCATCATATCCTGTAAGATAATTGATATTATTTGTATCTTGAGAAATTAATAATTCTATGCCTTTTTGTTGCATAGATTGCTGTGTTTTTTTTAATCTTTCTTTATATTCATTATTAGTAAAAACCATAATTAATTTGAATTAAATAATTTACCAAATCCACTTATAGAGTTGTTTTGTCCAATCTTTTCTAAAGTATCCCAGATTAAGACTTGATTGCTAGAAAGAACAAATTTTTTAAGATTTTTCTCAAGTTTTTGAATTATTTGAAGTACTGGTAAAGCGGTACAAGAAACAAAAACTGCGTCAGCATCACCATGATCCATATTTGTTAAAACTTGATATAAAAAATCTGGGTCTACCTTCCAAATATCGCTATCTGATTCTATATCTAAATATGAATTTGATGTTACTTCAAATTTCTTGTCTTTAAAAAAAGAGACAACTTCGTCATTCAATTTTTTTGGATAAGGAGTAAAGATAGACATTTTTTTAATATTCAATTTTTCTAATGCAGCTATTGCTGCAGTACTTGGGGTTGAAACTTTAGATAAAGGTTTTGCATTTTTAATTTTTTTTTCAATAGTCTCAAAACCACTGGCGATAGTTCCAGATGTACAGCCATAAACAATACAATCAATTTTTTCATTTGGCAAAATATTACTTGTTACATTCGTAATATCCTCTGACATTTTAATTAAATTTTCTTTTGTAAGAGGATCATAAGTTTTTATCCGATTTACAAAAAAATCTATATTTTTATCTTTAATGACTTTTACAAAGTCTTTTTCAATGATAAAATCTGATGCTAGAGCTATTAAACCAATTCTAGGATTTGTTTTTTTTAAAAATATCGGATCAATTTTTTTTAGATTCATATAATTCTTTTATATTAGTATATTCCTTCAAAATCTCGGGATTTACTAGTGCTTCTTTATTTTGAATTTTATTGCCTTCTATTATATTTTTAATAGCTAATTCTACAATTTTTCCATTTTTGGTTCTTGGAATATCGTTTACTTTAAATATTTTATTTGGAACATGCCTTGGTGAAGCATTTAGTCTGATTTGTTGTTTAATTTTCTTTATGAACTCATCGTCCAATATTGCTTTATCATTAAGAACAACAAATAAAATTATTCGAATGTCATTATCCCAAGATTGGCCAACTACTATAGACTCTTTTATTTCCTTAAACTTTTCAACTTCGGAATAGATTTCTGCTGTTCCCAATCTTACACCACCAGGATTTAAGGTGGCGTCTGATCTTCCGTGTATTAAAAAACCACCTGAACTTTTAACTTCTCCATAATCCCCGTGATGCCAAATATTTTTATATTTGTTAAAATACGCATTTTGAAATTTTTTGTTATTCTTATCATTCCAAAATTTTATTGGCATTGATGGAAATGGACTTTTGCAAACCAATTCTCCTTTTTTATTCTTTACTGATTTACCTTTCTCATTGAAGATATCCACATCCATTCCAAGACCTTTTGATTGTATTTCGCCTGAAATTACTGATTTATAAATATTTCCAAGTACAAAACATGAGACCAAATCTGTTCCTCCTGAGATTGATGCAAGGTGAACATTTTTTTTTATTTTTTTATAAATATATTCAAAACCTTCTTTTGATAAAGGTGATCCTGTCGAACATATTACCTTTAAATATTTTAAATCGAATTTATTTGAAATATTACTTTTTTTTAAAGCATCTATATATTTTGCGCTGACACCGAATAGTGTTACTTTTTCTTTGCTAACAATCTTTAATAGTAAGTCTTTTTTTTTAAACATTGGAAATCCATCAAATAAGACGATTGATGCTTTTGAGCTTAAGCAGGTAACAAGCCAGTTCCACATCATCCATCCGCAAGTAGTGAAATAAAAAATATTATCATTTTCTTTTATATTAGAATGAAGCTGATGTTCTTTTAAATGTTGTAATAATACACCACCTGATCTATGACATATGCATTTAGGCTTACCGGTTGTACCACTTGAATATAGAATGGCTAACTCTGTATTAAAGCAAAATTTTTTAAATTTAATTGAAGATACCGAATATTTTTGAATTTCTTTCCAAAGCTTATATTTAACACCAATTTTTTTTTTAAATTTTAAATATTTTTTTCCAGGATAATTTATTACCAAAACTTGCCTAATTGATTTTATTTTTTTTAATATATCAGGCAATCTTTCAATAACGTTTATTTCTTTGCCATTATAATAATACCTATCTCCGATAATTAAAATTTTTGGTTTTATTTGTGCGAACCTTTCAACTACGCCATTTAAACCGAAGTCAGGTGAACAGGATGACCATATAGCTCCTATTGCACTAGTTGCGGTAAAACTTTCAACTGTTTGAATTATATTGGGTAAATAAGCTGATACCCTGTCCCCCTTTTTAATATTTATTTTTTTGAAATAAGCAATCATCTTACTAACATTTTGATTTAATTGGTGCCAGGA
>CACHWQ010000013.1 GCA_902583645.1 uncultured Pelagibacteraceae bacterium
GTCAATAATTTTTAAAAGTTTTTCTTTGCTCAAATCCTCATAATAATTTTCATTTATTTGTATCATGGGTGCATTTACACAAGCTCCTAAACATTCAACCTCTACCCAGGAACAATTTCCATCTTCAGAAATTTCATTTTCATTTTTTGAAATCATTTCTTTACATGCCTCAACTAATTTATTAGCACCTCTTAACATGCATGGTGTAGTAGTGCATACTTGATAGAAATATTTCCCTACTGGAGATAAATTGTACATAGAATAAAATGTTGCTACCTCATAAACTTTTATGTAAGGCATATCTAATAATTTTGCCACATACTTCATTGCTGCAAGTGGTATCCAGTTTTCATTCTGACTTTGCACAAGATATAAAAGTGACATTACAGCACTTTGTTGTTTTCCATCTGGATATTTAGAGACAATTTCTTTTGATATTCTTAAGTTGTTATCATTAAATTCAAAATTCTCTGGTTGGTTTTTTGATATTTTTTTAATACTCATCTGTCAATTTCTCCAAAAACTATATCTAATGATCCCAAAACCGCAGGAACATCAGCCAACATATGACCTTTAATTAAATAATCCATTGCTTGAAGATGTGAGAAACCTGGAGCTCTAATTTTGCATTTATAAGGTTTATTTGATCCATCTGAAATAAGATACACACCAAACTCACCTTTGGGTGCTTCAACAGCAGTATAAAGTTCATCTTTATCAACCCTATAGCCCTCAGTAAATAATTTGAAGTGATGAATTAGTGCTTCCATTGACTCTTTTAAAACTTTTTTTGGTGGTGGAGAAATTTTTCCATCTAAAGTTTTTATAGGTCCTTTGGGCATATTTTTTAAACACTGGTCAATTATTTTCACGCTTTGTTTCATTTCTTCAACTCTACACAAATATCTGTCATAACAATCTCCATTGGTTCCTACAGGTATATTAAATTCCATTTGTTCATAACAGTCATATGGCTGCGATTTTCTCAAATCCCATGCTACATTTGATCCTCTCAGCATTACCCCTGAAAAAGAATAATCGAGTGCATCCTGTTTACTCACAATTCCTATATCTACATTGCGTTGTTTAAAAATTCTATTGTCAGTTAGCAAAGCCTCTAGATCATCAATTATTTTTGGAAATTTTTTAATAAATTCAGCAATATCAACATCAAGTCCTCTGGGCAAATCTTTATGTACACCACCTGCTCTAAAATAATTAGCATGCAATCTAGATCCCGATACTCTTTCATAAAAAGTCATCAGTGTTTCTCTTTCCTCAAAACCCCATAAAGATGGGGTTAAAGCCCCAACATCCAATGCTTGTGTTGTTATATTAAGTATATGACTTAATATTCTTCCAATTTCACAGAATAAAACTCTTATATATTGTGCCCTAATTGGCACTTCAATTTTTAATATTCTTTCTATTGCGAGAGCAAATGCATGCTCTTGATTCATTGGAGCAACATAGTCGAGTCTATCAAAATATGGAACGGCTTGTGAATACGTTTTATGCTCAATCAATTTTTCTGTTCCTCTATGTAATAAGCCTATATGTGGGTCAGCTTTTTCAACAACCTCACCATCAAGCTCTAATATTAACCTTAATACACCATGAGCGGCTGGATGTTGAGGTCCAAAGTTTAAATTTAATGTTTTTGATTGTTTTGCCATTACTTTTCTTTTGAGTTATTTTTTATATATTTGGTTCCTTCCCAAGGACTGTCATAGTCAAAATTTCGATAATCCTGTTCTAGTTTTACAGGTTCGTAAATTACTTTTTTTTCATCCTCGCTATACCTAACTTCATTATGTCCTGATAAGGGAAAATCCTTTCTTAATGGATACCCTTCAAAACCATAGTCTGTGAGTATTCTTCTTAGATCAGGATGATCTTTAAAAACTATACCATACATATCAAAAACCTCTCTTTCCATCCAATTGGCTGCAGGATAAATTTTTGTCATTGTGGGTACAATTTCATCTTCATTAATATAACATTCTAGGATCAGTCTTGAATTATATTCGTGGCTCAAAAAAAGATATACTAGCTTAAATCTTTTATCGTTTTGTGGAAAATCTACTGCTGTAACATCTATCAATTGTCTAAACTTTGTTGTTTCATTGTTTTTTAAAAATAGAATTACATCAATCAGATCTTTACTATCAATATTAACATAAATCTGATTATGATTGATTTTTGAAGAATTAATTTTTGTATTTAATTCTGAATTAATTTTTTTTTCTAAATCTTGCAGTGAAAACATTTAATTATCTTTCTAATGATCCATTTTTACGAATTTTTTTTTGTAACTGTAAAATTCCATACAAAAGTGCCTCTGCAGACGGAGGACAGCCTGGTACATAAATATCAACAGGTACAACTCTATCACAGCCTCGTACTACTGAATACGAGTAATGGTAGTAACCTCCTCCATTAGCACAACTGCCCATTGATATTACATATCTTGGTTCTGGCATTTGATCATAAACTTTTCTTAGTGCAGGGGCCATTTTATTTGTCAATGTTCCAGCAACAATCATTACATCTGATTGTCTGGGAGAACCTCTGGGAGCTGCACCAAATCTTTCTAGGTCATATCTTGGCATAGAAGTTTGCATCATTTCTACTGCACAGCAAGCTAATCCAAAAGTCATCCAATGCAAAGATCCTGTTCTTGCCCAATTAACTAAATTATCAAAAGAAGTAGTTATAAAACCCTTATCAGCAAAATCTTTTGCTAATTCCTTAAATTCTTCGGGTATTTGTTTTTCATTGTCTACAATATTCATTTAAATTTACTCCCAATCAAGAGCGCCCTTTTTCCATTCATAAATAAATCCAATTGTTAATATAAATAAAAAAATCAGCATTGATATATAACCATATAATCCAATAGATCCTAATGATATTGCCCAAGGAAATAAAAAGGCTATTTCTAAATCAAAAATTATGAAAAGAATTGCTACTAAATAAAATCTTACATCGAATTCCATTCTTGAGTCATTAAACGGTTCAAAACCGCATTCATAAGCAGATAATTTTTCAGGATCTGGTTTTTTAGGTGAAAAAATATAATTTAGTATTATAAATCCAAAACTTAATCCTAATGCTATAAATAAAAATAGCATTATCGGTAGATAATCTTTTAAAAATTCTGAACTCATATACTTAATATATATAGTTTTTTTTGGTCTAATTGTAAGAGATGTTTAAGTCACATTTAAGCGGATTATTTCATTTATTGATAATAATTATCATTAAATGGCGGGAGTGACGGGACTCGAACCCGCGACCTATCGCGTGACAGGCGATCGCTCTAACCAACTGAGCTACACCCCCATTTTGGTGGGCAGTAAAGGACTCGAACCTTTGGCCCCCTCGGTGTAAACGAGATGCTCTACCAACTGAGCTAACCGCCCAAAATGTCTGGTACTAATACAACAAGGTTTAATTAAAGTAAATTGTTATTTATTGAATACTAGCTTGAGATTCGTCTTTTTTCTTTTCAGAAGAAATTTTTTCTACTTCTACCCACTCTACTCTTTTCAATTCTTTTGTCAGTGCATTTTTTAAAACATCTTCCACTATTTCAACCGAGGTAATTTTAATATCTTCTTTAACTTTTTTAGGAATATCTGCTAGATCTTTTTCGTTTTCTCTTGGAATTAATACTTCTTTGATACCTGCTCTATGAGCAGCTAATAGTTTTTCTTTTAATCCGCCTATAGGTAAAACTTGTCCTGTTATCGTTACTTCACCAGTCATAGCCAAATCTCTTCTTACTGGTATCTTAGTAATTGAAGACACAATTGAGGTGACCATCGCAATTCCAGCAGATGGTCCATCTTTTGGTGTTGCTCCTTCAGGTACATGGATATGAAAGTCTTTTTTTTCAAATAATGGTGGGATTATTCCAAAGTCTAAACTTTTTGATCTTACGTAAGACTTTGCTGCTTTTACAGATTCTTGCATTACATCCCCAAGCTTTCCTGTAATTTGCATCCTACCTTTGCCAGGCATATTTACAGTTTCTATTTTTAAAATCTCTCCACCAAATTCTGTCCATGCTAAACCTGTTACGATACCTATTTTATCATTACTTTCAAGCTCTCCAAATTTAAACTTCTTAATTCCTAAAAAATCACTCAAATTTTTTGTATTAACTTCGACAGTGTTTTCTTCGGAGTTAACAATTTTTTTAACAACTTTTCTTGATACTTTAAAAATCTCTCTTTCTAAATTTCTCACTCCCGACTCTCTAGTATAATTACGTATAATTTGTTTTAAAGTTCCATCTTTAATTTCCATTTCCCCATTTTTAACTCCATTTTCTTTTATAGCTTTAGGTAGTAAAAATTTATCTGCAATATTAATTTTCTCATCTTCTGTGTATCCAGGAATCCTTATGACCTCCATTCTGTCTAATAGTGGAGGTAATATATTTAATGTATTAGCTGTAGTTACAAACATCACGTCTGATAAATCATAATCTACTTCCAAATAATGATCATTAAATGTTGTATTTTGCTCAGGATCCAAAGCTTCTAATAAAGCAGATGAAGGATCTCCACGGTAATCATTCCCCACTTTGTCAATTTCATCTAACAAAAATAATGGATTTTTAGTTCCAGCCTTTTTCATCATTTGAATTATTTTACCTGGTAGAGATCCAATATACGTTCTTCTATGACCTCTAACTTCAGCTTCATCTCTAATTCCTCCCAATGATATCCTCACAAACTGTCTATTTGTAGCTTTAGCAATTGATTTTCCTAAAGATGTTTTTCCAACACCAGGGGGTCCTACTAAACAAAGAATTGGCCCTTTAATTTTTTCCATTCTCTTTTGGACAGCTAAAAATTCTATAATTCTCTCTTTAACTTTATCTAAACCAAAATGGTCTTCATCTAAAATTTTTAAAGCTTTATTTAAATCAATATCTACTTTATCTTTTTTATGCCATGGAAGATCAATCATCCAATCTAAATAATTTCTTACAACTGTAGCTTCTGCGGACATCGGACTCATGCTTCTCAATTTTTTAAGTTCAGCCATGCATTTTTTTTGAACTTCTTTAGGCATCTTTGCTTTTAATATTGCTTTATTTAAATTTGATGTTTCATCTTTACCATCTTCAATTTCTCCTAATTCTTTTTGAATCGCTTTCAGTTGTTCATTTAAATAGTATTCTCTTTGGGTTTTCTCCATCTGAGTCTTGACTCTTCCACGAATTCTTTTTTCAACACCAATTATACTCGTCTCATTGTCCATTATTTTGATAATAGCATTAAGCCTCTTCTTCACATCTGCTGTTTCAAAGAGATGCTGTTTTTCAGAAATTGTTGTATTTAAATGCGAAGCTATATTGTCTGCGATTTTCGAGGGATCTTTTAATTCTTTTATTCCAGTTATAGTTTCATTTGAAATTTTTTTATTAACAGAGGATAATTTCTCTAATTTTTTTATAGCCATACCTGCTATTACATTTAAATCCTCATTTTTATCTAATTGGTCGTTAAAATATTCATAGCTACATTTTATAAATGCAGTTTCATCTTTAAATTCATTAATTTTTACTCTCCTAATGCCCTCCACTAATACTTTTACTGTTCCATCAGGCAATTTTAATAATTGGAGGATGTTACTTTCGCAACCATATAAAAAAATATCATTTTTTTTTGGATCATCCACTTCCGAATTTTTTTGTGTAACTAAAACAATTTTTTTATCATTTTCCATCACTTCGTTTAAAGCTGAAATGGATTTGTCTCTCCCAACGAACAACGGTATGACCATGCTTGGAAATACAACAATATCTCTTAGTGGTAATAAAGGTAAGTCGCGTTTAATTTCCATGATGTTAATATGGATATAATTACGAATATTGCAATAGATAATTAGTCTTTATAAAATGAGGCTAAGCAGCTGTTGTTTTTGATGACTTATTTTTACCTTGGGAATTTTTTGAATGGACAATCATTGGCTGAGACTGTCCTTTAGCCGCACCCGAATCCACTATAACTTCTTCAACATTATCCAAACTAGGTAAATCAAACATGGTTTTCAATAAAATATTTTCAAGTATTGATCTCAGCCCTCTAGCACCAGTTTTTTTTGAGATTGCTTTTAATGCAATTTCTTTTACAGCATTATCTTTAAAAGTTAATTTTGCTCCCTCAAGTTTAAATAGTTCTTGGTATTGTTTAATTAAAGAGTTCTTTGGCTCATTTAATATTTTAACAAGGGATTTCTCATCTAAATCTTCAAGTGTAGCAATTATTGGTAATCTACCAATAAATTCTGGTATCAGTCCATATTTAAGTAAATCTTCTGGTTCTAAAGTTTTCATTAATTCTCCAGTTTTTTTTTCATCTACATTTTTTACTTCTGCACCAAATCCTATAGCAGTACCTTTATTTCTTTGTGATATTATTTTATCTAAACCAGCAAATGCACCTCCGCAAACAAATAAAATATTAGTTGTATCAACCTGTAAAAATTCTTGCTGAGGGTGTTTTCGACCACCCTGTGGTGGCACACTTGCGATAGTGCCTTCCATAATTTTTAAAAGTGCTTGTTGAACACCTTCTCCTGATACATCTCTAGTTATAGACGGGTTTTCTGATTTTCTGCTTATTTTATCTACTTCATCAATATAAACAATTCCTCTTTGAGCTTTTTCAACATTGTAATCTGCAGCTTGTAGTAGTTTTAGAATTATATTTTCAACATCCTCGCCAACATATCCTGCCTCTGTCAAAGTTGTTGCGTCAGCCATAGTGAAAGGAACATCTAAAATTCTTGCTAAAGTTTGTGCTAAAAGTGTTTTACCACATCCAGTGGGACCAACTAATAAAATATTAGACTTAGCCAATTCAACATTTTTGCTAGTTTTGTTTTCATAATTTAATCTTTTATAGTGGTTGTGTACTGCAACAGATAAAACTTCTTTTGCATGTTTTTGGCCGATAACATAATCGTCAAGAATAGAACATATTTCTCTTGGTGAAGGCAAACCATCTTGATGTTTCACAAGAGTATCTTTATTTTCCTCCTTGATTATATCCATACATAACTCTACACATTCATCACATATAAATACTGTAGGGCCAGCTATCAATTTTCTTACTTCATGTTGGCTTTTTCCACAAAAAGAACAATAAAGAATATTTTTATTATTTTGGCTCATAAAATTTTTTTCGAATCAATAAAACTACTTTATTACAATTAAGTTTAATTAATCAAGTATAGGTTGATGAAACTTCTATATATTGTGAGTTACTCTCTTTTTTCCACAACTTTATCTATTAAACCAAAATCTTTTGCGGAATCAGGTGTCATAAAATTATCTCTCTCTAATGCAGTCTTTATTTCTTCAACTGTTTTGCCTGTGTGTTTTGAATAAATTTCATTTAGTCTTTTTTTAAGTGAAAGTACTTCATTTGCATGTATCTCAATATCAGTCGCTTGACCTTGAAAACCTGCAGACGGTTGATGAACCATTACTCTAGCGTTAGGCAAAGAAAATCTTTTTCCTTTAGTTCCAGCTGCTAGTAAAAATGAACCCATTGAAGCAGCTTGACCAATGCACAAAGTTGAAACATCAGGTTTGATAAACTGCATAGTATCATAAATACCAAGTCCAGCAGTGACAAGGCCTCCAGGGCTATTTATATAAAAAAAAATATCTTTTTTTGGATTTTCAGATTCTAAAAAAAGAAGCTGAGCAGTTGCTAGTGACGCAACCTGGTCATTAATCGGACCAGTCAGAAAAATAATTCGTTCTTTGAGTAATCTAGAAAAAATATCATATGCTCGCTCGCCACGACTTGATTGCTCCACCACCATGGGAATTAAAGTATTCATATGTTCATCAATTTTATTCATAAAACGATTCGTTATACTTATACAACTTGTGATTACTTTTTGCTAACTTTTTTTGCTTTAGCAGACTTCTTGTTTGTAGATTTAGTTTTTTTCTTGATTTGTTTTTTGTCAGATGGGCTGTCTTGATCTGTTTGCTTATTATTATCATAAGCCTTCATTTGTTTTTCATTTTCTGCTTTTAAAATTTTTTCAGCCTCATCTTTGGTAATTATTTTTTTTGATGTTTTTGCTTTTGATTTGATTGCTTCAATAATTTTTTCTTCATAAATATTTCCTCTTAAACTTGCTACTGCAGTAGGATTTTTTTGGTAATATTCCATTAAAAATTTTTCTTGCCCAGGCATCATTCTTAGTTGTTTTTGTATTTCAGCTTGTATCTCATTTTCTTCGATTTTAATTTTATTACTCTCTCCAAATTCATTAAGCACAAGACCAACTTTAATTCGTTGAATTGCTTTTTTCTCATATTCTTTGTTTTTTTTCTTCACCTCTTCTTCTTTCAGTCCTTCGGTAATTACTTTTATTTCTTGATCCACTAAATTTTGAGGTATTTCACTTACCTTGTACTTTTCAATTTGGTCAAGGATTTGTTTTTTTGAAAGCATATTTAAGGAATTTTTATATTCTTGATTAATTTGTTTCTCTAATAAAGTTTTAAGATCATTTAAATCTTTAGCACCTAAATTTTTTGCGAATTCATCGTTAATAGAAACTTTTTCTGGATTTTTGACAAATAATATTTTACATAAAAATTCAGCATTTTTATTTGCAACTTCTTTTTCAGGAAAATTTTCTGGAAGTTTAATGGATATTTTTTTTTCATCATTTTTTTTAACTCCAACTAACTGGTTATCAAAGCCTTTGATAAACAAATCCTTGCCGAGCTCTAATTGAGTATTTTTACCTTCGTTACCTTTAAAATTTTTTCCATCAACTGTTGCTTTATAATCAAAGGAGACAAGGTCGCCATTTTTAGCCGTTGCCTTTTCGTTTTCTTTAAAATTTTTTTGGTTTTTAGCAATATCCTCTATTCTTTTATCAATTTCTTTTTTATCTATTGTTACTTGGTATTCATCTACCTTTATGCTCTCTATTGGTTTTAAATCTATTTTTGGAAGTTCTGTGACTGAAATTATATATTCTAGATCTTTGCCTTCACCAAAAGTTTTAAGATCTATTTTTGGTTGCCCAGCTGGTTTAATCTTGTTATCACTAAGTGCTTTTGTAGATGTTTCTTTTAATACTTTATCTAAGACTTCTCCATATATAGCCTTTCCAAATTGTCTCTTTAGGACCTCTTTTGGAACTTTTCCTGGTCTAAAGCCTTTGAGCTGAACATTTTTTGAAACCTCGTCGTACTTATCGTTTAAGTGATTTTCTATAATTTTCTTTTCTACAAAGATTTTTAAATCTTTACTTAAACCTTTTTTATTTTGAACTGTTACTTTCATAATATTCTGGTAGGCGAGAAAGGACTCGAACCTTCACATGTTGCCATATTGGTTCCTAAGACCAACGCGTCTACCAATTCCGCCACTCGCCCGAATTATTGCTGCTTTATATATTATAGAACTAATTTGTCCAATCCGAATATTTGTGTAAAAGTATAAGAAATTAAAAAAAATATGATTATTTCACCTTGTATAAGTATTTGTAAATCAGACCCTGTAACTGGATTATGTTATGGTTGTGGTAGAAATGACGAGGAAAAAAGCAAATGGAAGGACAAAAATACCTCTGATGAGTGGAAAAACAAAAATTTAGAAGAAATTAAAAATAGACTTTCAGGTTGGCAACTTGAAAGTTTTAAAGCGTCATATAACAATAAAATTAAAGAAGGTATTTCTCTTTTTAAGAAAGAACTAAAAAAATGAAATTGATGAATATAGTAGTAATAGTGTATTTTATTGGAATAATTATTGGTGCAATATTTTTTAATCTTTGGGGCACTGGAAATCTTATTAAACCGTTAATAGCCTTGTTATGGACAGCACTTTTTCTGATTGCAATTGTATATGTTGATAGAAAATCTTAATAGCTCAATTATTAAATGTAAGAAATGCCCACGTCTCGTAAAATTTAGAAAAAAAATATCAACTAAAAAAAGGAAACAATTTATTAATCAAACATACTGGGGAAAGCCAATTACTGGTTTTGGCGATATAAAAAGTAAAGTTTTGTTGGTGGGTCTAGCGCCAGCTGCACATGGTGGAAATAGAACGGGAAGAGTATTTACTGGTGATAAATCATCTGATTTTTTATATAAATGTCTTTATAATGCTAAAATTGCCAATCAACCAAGTTCCACTCATTTAAATGATGGTTTGAAATTAAAAAAATCATTTATAACAACTGCTTTAAAATGTGTACCACCTGAGGATAAACCTTTAAAAAAGGAGTTAGATAATTGTTTTAAATTTTTTAACTTAGAAATTAATCAATTAAAAAATTTAAAAGTTATTATTGCGTTAGGTAAAATTGGTTTCGATGCGTGTGTTTATTATTTTAAATCGAATTATAATTTTAATGAGAAGATTAAATTTGGACACGGTAAAATTTTCAAATTACCAAAAAATATTTTATTAGTTGGTTGCTATCATCCAAGTCCAAGAAATGTTAATACTGGTAGAATAAATGAAAATAAAATGACAGGTTTATTTAAAAAAGTACTTAAATTAGTCAATTAGTTTTTTCAGTGAGCCTGGTATTCGAACTGGTTTTCCTTTTTTATTAACTGTTACAAGTACTATTTCCGCAACAGAAATAATGTCAGATTTTTTTTTGATTACTTGAAGCATTTTAAATGAAGAATTTTTAATTTCAGATATTTTTGAAATAACTTCAATTTCATCCTCAAACTTTGCAGATTTTTTATATTCAATATTACAAGACTTGACTATTATTATTACGCCCTCCTTTTCTAAAATTTCTGTATTAGATGTGCCTAAAGAGTATATTGCTTCAGATCTTGCTCTCTCAAGAAATTTCAGATAGTTTGCATAGTAAACGACTCCACCAGCATCTGTATCCTCATAATAAATTTTGGTAACATATTTAAACTCTTTAGACATAATCTAATACTATCAAAATAGTAAATTTTTTTATACTAATGAATTAAAATAATGAAAATTTATATCATTTGGCTTATTGGTGTTGTTATTTGGAATTTTGGAGTTCCAAATGCCTCTCCTCTTGAAGATGTTATTGTAGCAATTGTTCTATCTTTTTTTTCAAGTGCAATGAAAAAATATTTTAAACTCTAGCTACTGGCTAGAAAAATAGATATTTTGATAATACGAAACCGCCTTTAACTTTGAGTTGTCTGTATCTGTCATTATGGCAACCCCGTTTAACTCGTTTACTTCAAGATCATGTAGTAATTTAAAATGTTCTTTGACATTAGCTTTGACTGTTATCCACTCATTTAAATTTTGTTTAGTTGTAGACAGAACATAATCAACTGACTTTTTTGTAAAAGGGCTTCTCCAATATTTCCCAATTTCATTATTACTCGAAAAGACATAGTTTACCGCTCTATTTGAAAGAGCTGTTGATCCTGTTTTTTTTACAACAAATACTCTTGCTGCAAAATCATGCCCTTTTTTTGAATTTTCAATAATCCCTGATAAATCTTTCTCGATCTTCCATGTGATATTAATTATTGGGGTTTTGTTTAAATCAATCATTACTTCTTTGCCTAAGCCTGATCCCACCCCCTCAGCCTCAGCTCTTATAAAATTTCCGTTCTCATTAGAACCTAATGTCCATGAGGTTTCTCCTTTTACCTTTCTTTTTTTAAGTTGAGTAAATTCCTCTTTTGTGAATTCAAAGACTTTTAAATTTTCTGATTTTGACGAAGTTACAATAAATAATGATAAAATTAGTATTTGAAATAATATTTTCATTTTGAATCTTATATACAACAATTTAATCTTTTAAATAAATATTTAAATTTCACACTTTAGACATGATTAAGACATTCTAAAATCAAAATTATTTTTTAAGTATTAATTATGAAACATATAACTTTCTTAATAATCCTTCTATTTTTGACAAATTGTAGCACCCACACAGTAAAATTAGGAAAAAGATGTACTAAATTAGCTGATGATAATACTTATGAAAAGTCTCTTATATGGTTAATTGACAAGGAAAACATTAAAACTTTTGACCAAAAGATAAACAAAAAAAATTGTGAAATTAATGGAGACAATGGATGAAAACATTCTCAATAATGGCATTATTAGTATATTGGTCAGTAATAATTTTAGCGCCTGTGATAGCTAATGAAAACAGTAAATATGCTGATAAGATAATCTATCCAAAAAAGAAACCTAATAAGTAGATCTTCCACCGCTAATATCAAAAACTGCAGCAGTAGAAAAAGAGTTTTCTTCTGACGATAACCAACAGACTAAAGAGGACAATTCATCTACTTCTAAAAATCTTCCTCTTGGTACCATTGAAAGCATTCTTTGTACATGCTCTTTTGACATTTGGCTCAATAATCTTGTATTTGCCCCCGCTGGTGTGACGGCATTAACAGCAATTTTATGTTTTGCTAATTCTTTTCCTAACGACTTAGTTAATCCTATAACTCCTGCTTTAGATGAACTGTAAGCGCTTGCATTAGCATTTCCATCTTTGCCAGAAACTGATGCGATATTTACTATTCTTCCATAATTATTTTTAATCATTATCGGGACTATTGTTTTACAACAAATGAATGTTCCATTAAGATTTATGTCAATTATTTTTTTCCAATCATCAATATCATAGTTCCATAACTCTGCAGTTGGTCCTGTAATTCCAGCGCTGTTAATTAATATATCAATCTTTGTTTCATAGGAGATTTTTTTTACAATATTGTTTACCATTTCATAGTTTGTTACATCAACTACATCATATTGGAGGCTTTTACTGTTCTCTAATTTGGAGGCTTTAATAAGTTCTTTTTCGTCGATATCCCAAATTCTTACATTCGCACCAAATTTTAAAAATTTTTTTGCAATATCTAGACCAAAACCTTGTGCACCTCCTGTTATTATTGCTGTTTTATTTTTAAAATCAAAATTATTCATTATCTAGATGCTAGCAGATAATAAGTTGCAAAAGAAACAAAAGCACCAATCAACCATGAAAAAGTTTGCAAAAACTGCATGTTAACATTCCATATTGTTGATGATGCAAATATAAAGCCAATTACCACAGCGTATATAGCTTTATAGTGCCAGCCATTTGAATAAATATATGAACTTCCTTCTTTAGAGGAAAAAATATCTTTATTAATAATCTTCCCTTTTTTAATTAAATAATAATCACAAATTATTAGTCCAAAAAGTGGTCCAAAAAAGGATCCAATAGTATCAATAAAGGACAAGATTCCTATCTGACTTAAAATGGGTACCCAAAATATGCTTATTATAATTCCTAAAGATATAATTAGTAAACCACTGGATTTTAAATTTAAATTTTTAGGCAAAAAATTTAACAAAGTATTTTGTGAAGGAATATAATTTGCTATTAGATTGGTTGATAAAGAAGCAACAATAATAAAAAATAATGAAATTATTGTAAGGTAAGTATTATCAATCTTTCCAATTATATCTGTTGGATTTGTTAAAAATATTTCAGGCTGCGCGACGTTTGAATTAATGATTATGTCTGCACCAAGTGTAATAAGAACTGAAAATAAAGAAAATAAAATTAGATTAAGAATTAAACTAAGATTACCTTTTTGCAATTGATTTTTATCTTTTGCATATCGAGAGTAATCTCCAAAATTTAATAATAATATTGAAAAAAAAGCAAACATAGTCCCAGTAACTGAAATAAAAGGTGAAATATTTTCTTTTTGAAAAATATTTTCAGAGTTTATCAATTGACTAAATGACAAAAATAATTTGTAGCTATTTTCAGATACAATTATAATTAAGAATAACATCAAACCAAAGTAGACAAATAACGCTGAAAATTTAATTAGAGATTTAGTTAAATGATGACCTTTGGTGAAAAGAATGTACTGGAAAACGAAAGTAATTAATAAAGCAATCCAGTCTATTAAATTTAATGCTAAGAAAAAAATTAGAAATACTTCTTTATTAAGAATATTTGGATCAATATAAAAAAAAGAAATTCTAATTAAATATACTATAGATTTTGAAATAAAAAATGTTTGAACTCCAAAGAAAAATATACCAATAATACCTCTAAACATTGCAAAATATCTTGCTGCATTTAATCCAATTGAAATCCTGAGTAAAACAGGAAATGGGATTCCATGTTTTTGAGATAAATTACCGATTAAATTTGAAAGAAAGTAAACAAGAATAGAAGCAAAGATGCTTCCTAAAAGAACAATTAAAAAGTTTAAGTCATAGATTATATATAACGATGCAATAAGAGAAAAGCCTATAAGACTTTGTATATTAACAGCCCAAAAACAAAAAAAATCTGTCCATCTCCAATTTTTATCAGTTGGGTTTACAGAAACAATTTCCCAATTTGTAAGTTGAAATTTTTCTTTTTCTTGATTCACTCTTATATATTAAACATATATAAACTACTGTCCATACAACAGAGAGGGTAACCAAAGAACAATTTTTGGAAATACAATGATTATTATAAGCCCAATTATTTGAAGAACCATAAATTGCATCATTCCTATATAAATATCTTTTAAATCCCATTCGGGCACAACACCTTTTAAAAAATAAGCAGATAATGCTACGGGGGGTGATAACCATGCAGTTTGTAAGTTTACTGCAACAAGTATAGCAAACCATGTTAGATTAAAACCGAGCGCTTCAACAAGCGGTAATATTATTGGAACGATTATCATAACAATAGGAACCCACTCTAGCGGCCAACCTAAAAGAAAAATCATTATCATTATCATTCCAAGAATTAGATATTTATTCATTTCTAAACCTAGTAAAAATTCAGTTAAGAGTGTGGGTGTCCCTAATCTTGCAAAAACTGCTCCAAAGAAATTTGATGCTGCAACTAAAACCATAATTAATGCAGTAATTTCCAGTGTTTTGACCAGAGCATCCTGAAGTTTAGGAAGAGTTAATTTTTTATATGCTAATGAAAGAAGTAAAGCGCCCATAGCTCCACAGCCCGCAGCTTCTGTTGGTGTTGCAAAACCAAATAAAATACTTCCAAGAGCAGCAAAAACTAATGCCGCAGGAGGAACTAAACCAAGAAGAAACTCAATCCAAACTTCTTTCATGCTTGTTGCTCTCATATTTTCAGGTAAAGGAGGTCCTAAATTTGGATTTAACATACATCTTATTGTTGTGTAAGCTGCGTACAAACTTGCAAGTAAAATTCCTGGTAAAATTGCTGCTGCAAATAAATCGATTACTGGTATTTCCATTATAGGGCCCATTACTACAAGCATAATACTTGGTGGTATCAATATTCCTAATGTACCACCAGCCGTGATGGTACCTGCAGCTAGTCTTACATCGTATTTAGATCTATTCATAGACTTTGCGGCCATTATTCCAAGAATAGTAACAGATGCACCAACTATACCTGTAGCAGCAGCAAATATTACTGACACGAATAACACCGCATAATATAATGAACCTCTAACTCTTGCCAACATTAGTTGAAATGCTGAAAACAATCTCTCCATTAATCCAGCCTGTTCCATCATTATTCCCATAAACACAAATAGCGGAACGGCGGCAAGTGTTTGTTCGGTCATCACCATAGAAAATTGTAATGTCATTAAATAGAAAACTAATTTTCCAAAACCTAAATAACCAAAGACAAAACCTAAAAATATTAATGTAAATGAAATCGGAAAACCTACAAATATTGCAAACAGCATCACTCCAACAAGAATAAAACCAAGTATTGCTGGGTCAATAAATTCAGCTATCATTTAGTTTCTCCAGGCCATTCCCCTTTTTTTGCTGCCCAATAACTTTTGAGTAATTCAGAAACTCCTTGGACTAATAAAAATATTATACCAATGAGTAAACAGCTTTTGATTGGCCACATATAAGGCATCCATGTTGTGTCCATGCCTCTTTCACCTCTTTGGATTGATTCACCAACAAAACCTATTGTCATATATAAAAAAACAATCAATCCAGGAAAATAAAATAATAGATATAACCAAAAATCTATTAGACCTTGATTTTTAATTTTAAAATTTCTGTATAAAAAATCTGCTCTTATATGAACTCCTCTAGAAAGAGCATAACCTGCACCTAGCATAAACAGAGCACCATATAAAAAACGACTTATGTCATATGCCCATATAGTAGGAGCTAAAAATAATTTTCTTGCAAGAACTTCATAAGTCATCGCAAAAATAAGTGGCATTAATATCCAGCAAACAATATTTCCTATCCACTTGCTAAATTTATCAATATTAACTATAAACTTTGCCATCCATACCGGCATGTCATCAGGCATCTTGCTAGTACTTCCACGCCTTTCAGCAATCATTTCATCTGAAATATCTAGTTTGGAAGGTTCATCATTCATAAGTTCTTTTTAAAAAAAATAGAGCGGACTAAAAAGTCCGCTCTAAATATTTTTTTATATTTTTATTATTTTAATGTAGCAGCGTGAGCCATTCCTAGCTTAGCATTTGACATTTGAGCACCACTCCAAAATGGAACAGCGATATCTGCAAACTCTTTCATCGAATTATAGACTTCGTTGAAAAATGCATTTTCTTTAGCATTTTTATTTAGAGATGCTTTTGCTGCAGCCATGTACTCAGTGAAATAGTCTGTTGGAGTATCTTCTAATATCACTCCATGCTTAGTAGTTAATTCTTTTAAAGCTTTTCCATTTTCATAGATTCTGTAGCTTAAAGATTTAGCTAATGAAGCATTTGCAGCTACTTCAAGAGATTTTTTCTCGTGAGCAGTCATAGCGTTATAAGTTTTACCGGTTATATAAAAATCAGCATTTACGACTACCTGGTGCAAACCTTGTAGATAATAATGTTTTAGAACTTTTTGGAAACCAAAAGTTAAATCTGGCTTAGGACAACACCACTCAGCAGCATCGATTGTACCTGCCTCAAGTGCTGGAAGAATATCACCACCGCCCATAGCAACAGATGCTATACCAATATCTTTGTAAGTTTGTCCTGGAATTCCTGGAGGAGTTCTGAATTTATATTTTCTAAAGTCTGCCATATTTTTAATTGGTTTTGGAAACCAGCCCAAAGCTTCTGGACCAACCGGTTGAATCATAAATCCTTTGATGTCTCTACCCATTTCTTTCCAAAGTCTGTCGTATAATTCTTTACCACCACCATATTGGAACCATGATAAGAATGCTATGTTGTCTATACCTACTCCACCACCAGCTACTGGCGAACCAAATAGCATAGCAGCCGGATGATCCCCGGACCAATAGTGTGTCCAAGCAAATCCGCAATCAAGTAATCCCTTATCGACAGCATCTAATGTTTCTTTTACACCAACAACTGCACCTGCTGGTAAAATTTCAAACTTCAAAGATCCGTCAGTAAGAGTTGTAACAGTGTCAGTAAAGTCTTTTAACATCTTAACTTCATCAGCCTTAGTGTTAAGAACCGTCTGACATTTAAGTGTTTTCGCATTAGCATTTGATATGAAACCAAGTACTAAAAACGTAGCAAACACTAATGAAATGATTTTTTTCATTATTTTCCCTCTTTCTAGTTAAATTTAAGTTCCTTATCCTCTCAAAAAAAAGCACCTGTTACAAGTGGCAATTATTTTATTTTTATGTCAAAAAACGTTAATAATAAACATGGAAGAATTCGATTATATAATAATTGGTGCTGGTTCAGCAGGTTGTGTACTAACAAATAGA
This sequence comes from uncultured Pelagibacteraceae bacterium, assembly GCA_902583645.1. Taxonomy (GTDB): domain Bacteria; phylum Pseudomonadota; class Alphaproteobacteria; order Pelagibacterales; family Pelagibacteraceae; genus Pelagibacter. The sequence continues at coordinate 17,731 of CACHWQ010000013.1, forward strand.
ATTGTTAAGTCTGGAAAATTCAAGGTTCTTTTATTAGAGGCAGGTGGAAAAGATAATTATCCGTGGATACATATTCCAGTCGGTTATTATAAAACAATGCACAATCCAAAGACTGATTGGTGTTTTAAAACAGAGCCAGACAAAACAATGGAAAATGTTTCAATTCCTTATCCAAGAGGAAAAACATTAGGAGGTAGTTCATCAATTAACGGTCTTCTTTATATAAGAGGACAAGAGCAAGACTACGATTTATGGAGACAACTTGGAAATAAAGGGTGGAGTTGGAGAGAAGTTCTTCCCTATTTTATAAAGGCAGAAGATCAAGAAAGAGGTCAAAGTGAGCATCATGGACAAGGTGGTCCTCTAGCTGTTTCAGATCAAAGAATAAAATTAGATATTTTAGATGTTTTTCAAAATGCTGCTTGTGAAGTAGGAATCCCAAAGGTAAATGATTTTAATAGAGGAGATAACTTTGGTTGTGGTTATTTTCAAGTGACTGAAAGAAATGGCTTAAGATGTAGTGCTGCGGTTGGTTATCTGAATCCTGTTAAATACGAAAAAAATTTGAAAATTGAAACTAAATGTCATGTTCAAAAAATAAATTTTGAGAATAATAAAGCAATTAGTGTAAGCTATTTTAAAGATAACAAACAAATTACTGTTAAAGCAAATAAAGAGATTTTACTAAGTGCAGGTTCAATTGGGAGTCCTCAAATACTTCAAACTTCTGGTATAGGTGATGGTAACAAATTAAGAAATTTGGGAATTGAAATTATAAAAGATTTAAAAGGTGTAGGAAAAAATCTTCAAGATCATTTAATGTTTAGACCTGTATTTAAAGTAAAAAATATCAAAACCTTAAACAAAAAAATAAATAGTGTTTTTGGAAAACTTTTAATTGGACTAGAATATGTTTTTTTAAGAAGGGGACCTATGACTATGGGGGCAAGTCAGTTATGTGGCTTTGCGAAAAGTGACAAAGGTAGAGAAACACCTAATTTACAATTCCATATTCAACCAATAAGTACAGACAAACTTGGTGGGGCTAACCTTCATAATTTTGATGCATTTACTCCAACAGTAGCAAATATTAGGCCAACAAGTAGAGGAGAAATTAATATTATAAGTTCAGATGCAAGAGATAACCCTAAAATTAAAATGAACTATTTATCAACTGATGAAGACCGAAAAGTTGCTGCAGATGGAATTAGATTAATAAGAAAAATAGTAATGGAAACAAAAGAATTTAAAAAATATGAACCAGAGGAATATAGGCCGGGAGCTCACATCCAAGATGGAGAAGAAATTGTGAAAGCGTGCAGTCATTATGCACAAACTATTTTTCACCCGGTTGGTACATGTAAAATGGGAGATGATAATGAAGCTGTAGTATCTGATCAATTAAAAGTACATGGAATTCAAAATTTAAGAGTAATTGATGCATCGATTATGCCGAATATAACATCTGGTAATACTAATGCTCCTACCATTATGATTGCCGAAAAGGGTGCTGATATGATATTGAACAGTTGATGTTAACAGAACAGATCCTAATTTTTATTCAAATTATCTTATTGGATTTAGTGCTTGCAGGAGATAATGCAATAATTATTGGAATGGTAGCATCGCAATTCCCTGACGATAAAAGAAAAAAAATTATTTTTTGGGGTATAAGTGCAGCGATTGTACTTAGGATTATATTTACTTTAATTACTGCTTATCTTTTACAAATAACTGGCCTAAGACTCATTGGTGGCATTCTACTATTATATGTTTGTTACAAGCTGTATGTTGATGTTGTAAAAGATGGTCCTAAAAAAGAGGATGGCCCCAATATTGAAAAATCAAGTTTGTTTAAAGCGATAACAACAATAATAATTGCTGATGTTACAATGAGCTTAGATAATGTGCTAGCAGTAGCTGGTGCAGCTAAAGATCATTACTTTTTACTAATATTTGGTTTAATTTTATCTATTGCTTTAATGGCAGTTGCTGCAAATTTAATTTCAAAATGGATAAAAAAATATAAATGGATTGCATGGCTAGGATTAATTGCGATTTTAATTGTTGCAATAGAATTGATTTATACAGATATAAAGTTATTTATATAATATGTATTTAAAAAGATATAATCTTAAAAATAAGTACGCTTTAGTATCTGGGGCTGGTAAAGGTCTGGGGAAAGCATGTGCTATAGCGCTTGCCGAAGCTGGTGCAAATCTAATTATTTTAAGTAGAACTAGCAAAGATTTATTAAACGTATCTAAAATAATTAAAAAATTTAGAGTAAAATGTGTAAGCTACAATTGTGATGTCACAAATTATAATCAAATAAAGAGTGTTATAGAACAAATTCCAAAAATCGATATTTTAATTAACAACGCTGGTACTAATTTTCCTGAACATTTCACAAAAGTCAAAAGATCAAATATGGAATATATGGTTAAAATTAATAATATCGCTGCGTTTAATCTTGCACAACTTTGTACACTTAAAATGTTAAAAACAAAAAATAGAAAAAGAATAGGTGGATCAATCGTAAATATGTCTTCTCAAATGGGTCATGTTGGAGGACCAATAAGAAGTGTTTACAACATGAATAAACACGGTTTAGAGGGATTAACAAAAGGAATGGCAATTGATTTAGCCAAGTATAATATAAGAGTTAATTCTGTATGCCCTACTTTTGTTGTTACGCCAATGACTTCAAAATTCTTAAAAAATAAAAAATTTAAGAGAGAGACTTTAAATAATATTCCTTTAGGAAGATTCGCAGAAATGTCAGAGATAGCCTCAACAGTTGTTTTTCTTGCTTCAGATGCTGCGTCAATGATTACAGGAACCTCATTATTAGTAGACGGTGGATGGACTGCAAAATAATTAAATTTTTAATAATATCATTTTTAATTTTCTCAAATGCTTTAGCTATAGAGTTTGATGGAAAGTTTATACAGGGTCATTTTATTGTCGGAAAAACTGACCCTAAATCTGAAATATTTATAGATAAAAAAAAAATAAAAGTATCAAAAAATGGTTTTTTTGTATTTGGAATAGACAGAGATCGAAAATTTGATCTAGTTATCACAAGAGTACTTGATAAAAAAAAAGAAAAATTTATTAAGAAAATATATAAGAGGAAGTATAAAATCCAACGAATAGACGGTCTTGATGAAAAAAAAGTAACTCCACCTGAGGAAGTCTATGCGAGAATCAAAAATGAAAATCAAAAAATAGGAGAGGCAAGATCGATAAATTCTGATTTGGTTTTTTTTAAAAATACTTTTATTATGCCATTAGATGGAATTGTAACAGGAGTTTATGGAAGTCAAAGAATATTAAATGGAAAACCTAAATGGCCGCATTATGGAATTGATATTGCTGCAAAAAAAGGAACGATAATCAAATCTTCTGGTTCTGGAATTGTAACTATGGCAGAGAAAGATTTGTATTACACTGGAGGAACTATAATTATGGATCATGGACACGGTATATCAACAATTTATTCTCACTTAGAAAAACTAATGGTTAAAGTTGGTGATAAAGTTGAACAAGGAGAAATAATTGGAACTGTTGGATCTACAGGAAGATCTACTGGTCCACACTTGGATTTTAGAGTTAATTGGTTTCAGACTAGATTAGATCCATTGTCAGTTATCAATTAAACTTTCAACCTTTAATTGACGTGACATTCTGTAACTTTAAACTAAATAAGAATTTCTTAAATGTCTAATCGTTAATCAAAAAAGGATATTTATGAAAAAAACATTCTTAACTTTAGCTCTAATACTTTTTAGTAGCTCGGCTTTTGCTGGTTCTTGTCCAATGTTATGGGCAGAAATTGACAGCAAAATTGAGGAAATACAAAAACTTAGAGATGATGGAAAAAAAGCTCATGATGATGGGAACCATTCAAAATCTGAGGAGCTCTTAAAAGAAGCTTTAAAATTATTAAATAGTTAATTTAATTTTAGGCGTCTGTTCTCAGACGCCTTTAAATCAAAAAATAATGACTAAAATAAAAGAAAAAATAACAGCGCCTAATTTTAAACTTCCAAGCACAAACGGAAAAATTTTTGAATTAAAAAAAATTAGGAATAAAAATATTATTTTGTATTTTTATCCTAAAGACGACACACCTGGTTGCACTTTGGAGTCAAGAGATTTCAGTAAATTAAACAAAATCATAGATAAGAAAAATACCATTGTTTATGGAATTTCAAAGGATAGCATAGAAAGTCATATTAAATTTAAAAAAAAATATAAATTGAATTTTGATTTATTATCCGATGAAAAGTTATCAGTAATAAAAAAGTATGGTGTTTGGGGTATGAAATCGTTCTTAGGAAAAAAATTTAAAGGAATTATAAGATCTACCTTTCTCATAAACTCAAAAGGAAAAATTCATAAAATATGGTCAAATGTGAGGGTAAAAGATCATGCTAAATCAGTTGTTGAAGAAATAAATAATATTTAAACCAATGATTTTTGAGGTTTCATGTCTTTTTTATTGATACCTGCAACTTGAACTGGTTTTTTCATAGCATCTCTTCTAAAAGGTTCTCCAAGCTCTTGATTTAAAATTACTTCTATGAATGTGGTAATTCCCTTCTTTTGATCTTCACAAGATTGTTTTATGGCTTTGGTTGTTTCTTCCATTGTTTTCACAGTAACTCCTTTTAAGCCGCAAGCAATAGCAACTTTTGCATAACTCAACTCTGGATCTAGTTCAGTGCCTACAAAATTATCATCGAACCATAATATAGAATTTCTTTTTTCGGCACCCCACTGATAATTTCTAAATATAACCATAGTAATTGCTGGCCATTCTTCTCTAGCGCAAGAGCTCATTTCATTCATGCTTATTCCAAAAGCTCCATCACCCGCAAAACCAATAACAGGTGTGTCCGGGCAACCTATTTTTGCACCTAATATCGATGGAAAACCATATCCACATGGACCAAATAATCCTGGCGCTAAATATTTTCTTGGCTTTTCAAAAGTTGGGTAAGCATTTCCAATAGCACAATTATTTCCAATATCACTAGATATTATTACTTCATCTGGCATTGCCGCCTGAATTGCTCTCCACGCTTGTCGCGGGGACATTCTACCTTTATCTCTTTCTCTAGCTTCTTTATTCCAGACTGTTCCTGGATCATCATCCTCGTGATCAAGACTAGTAAGTGTTTGCAACCATGCCGATTTAGTTTTATGTATCAAATTTTTTCTTTCTTCTCTGCCAATATCTCCAGCATTTGGGGACAATTTATCTAAAATTTGTTTTGCAACTTGTTTTGCATCACCTTCAATTCCAACAGTAACTTTTTTTGTTAAACCAATTCTGTCAGAGTTAATATCTACCTGTATAATATTTGCATTTTTTGGCCAATAATCAATTCCATAACCGGGTAGTGTAGAAAATGGATTTAATCTTGTACCTAGCGCGAGAACAACATCAGCTTTTGAAATTAGTTGCATTGCAGCTTTTGATCCGTTGTAACCTAATGGACCAACCGCTAGAGGGTGGCTTCCTGGAAAACTATCGTTATGTTGATATCCATTACAAACAGGAGCATCTAATTTTTCAGCTACATCCTTGCACTCTTTGGTAGCGTTTCCTATTACAACACCAGCACCCGATAATATTACTGGGAACTTTGCTTCAGACAATAATTTGGCTGCTCTATCAATTGCATTTGCACCACCTGCTTGTCTTTCAAATCTCACTATTGGTGGAAGTTCTATATCAATAACTTGTGTCCAATAATCTCTTGGAACATTTATTTGAGCGGGCGCAGAACCTCTGATTGCTTTTTCAATTACTCTATTCAAAACTTCTGCTATTCTAGAAGAGTCTCTTACTTCCTCTTGATAACAAACCATATCCTTAAATAAATTCATTTGCTCAACTTCTTGGAAACCTCCTTGGCCCATTGTTTTGTTTGCCGCTTGTGGAGTTACTAATAAAAGTGGTGTATGATTCCAGTAAGCAGTTTTTATTGGAGTCACCAAGCCTGTTATTCCAGGTCCATTTTGAGCAATTACCATTGACATTTTACCAGTTGCTCTAGTATATCCGTCGGCGATTAAACCTCCGTTAGTTTCATGAGCAACATCCCAAAAAGTTATTCCAGCCTTAGGGAATAAATCAGAAATTGGCATAAACGCAGATCCAATTATTCCGAAAGCATGTTCTATTCCATGCATTTGAAGTACTTTGATAAAAGCTTCTTCAGTAGTCATTTTGGTCATAATTGAATCCTTAAAAATTATTATTTATCAATTTGAGAGATTAATATATAAGATCTGCTAAAATTCAAATAAGAAATCGTCACTATGGCTAATACAGATGTAATAATACATGATGAAAAAGACAATGTAGGTGTAGTTGTTATTGAAAAAGTGACACCAAACCAGGATTGTAATTGCTGGATTATGGAAAATGATAAATCATCAAAAATTCAGTCAAAAAGTGAAATACCACTTGGACATAAGATTGCGATGGTCGACTTAAAAGAAGGTGATACTATATTAAAATATGGACATGATATTGGTAAAGTGGTTAAAAATATAAATAAAGGTGAACATGTTCACGTTCATAATGTAAAAACGAAAAAATGGTAATATGGAAATTCCAAAAAGTTTTTTAGGTTATAAAAGGGATAATGGAAGAGTAGGAACAAGAAACCATGTAATTATCTTGCCAGTTGATGATATTTCTAACGCTTGTGCAGAAGCAGTAGCAAACAATATTAAAGGAACAATTGCATTACCACATTCTTACGGGAGACTTCAGTTTGGGGCTGATTTAGAATTGCATTTTAGAACAATGATAGGTACAGGAAAAAATCCAAATGTTGCAGCTGTCATTGTAATTGGTATTGAGCCTAAATGGACAAAAAGAATTGTAGACTCTATTGCTAAAACAGGAAAACCTGTAGAGGGCTTCAGTATAGAAGGAGTTGGAGATATTAATACAATTGCAAAGGTATCAAAAAAAGCACAAGAATTTTCGATGTGGGCGTCTGAGAAACAAAGGGAAGAATGTCCAATTAGTGATTTGTGGATTTCTGTAAAATGTGGAGAATCAGATACAACATCAGGATTAGCCTCTAATCCTACTGTTGGAAATCTAATGGATAAGTTAGAACCATTAGGAGTTCATCTATGTTTTGGGGAAACATCTGAACTTACAGGTGCAGAAACTGTTTGTGCAAAGAGAGGTAAGACACCTGAGGCTCAGAAGAAATTTATGAAAACATGGAGCGATTACAACGATTTTATTTTAAAAGAAGCAACAAATGATCTTTCTGAAAGCCAGCCAACAGCAGGAAATATTGCCGGTGGATTAACAACAATCGAAGAAAAAGCTTTTGGAAATTTTCAGAAAATTGGTTCAAGACAATTTATTGATGTATTAGAGCCTGCTGAAGAACCTACAAAGGGTAAAGGTCTTTATTTTATGGATACCTCTTCTGCAGCAGCTGAGTGTGTAACATTACAAGCTGCGGGGGGATTTAATATTCATCTTTTTCCAACAGGCCAAGGAAATATTATTGGAAATCCAATAGAACCAGTAATTAAACTTACTGCAAATCCTTTAACTGTAAAGACTATGAGCGAACATATTGATGTTGATGTTTCGAAAATATTATCACGTGAAATGAATCTTGACCAAGCTGGAGATGAATTAATTAAATCGACAATTAAAGTTGCGAATGGAAGACTTACATGCGCTGAAGCTTTAGGTCACAAAGAATTTGTTATGACAAAACTCTACAGAAGTGCTTAAATTTATATTGAAGATTTCAAAACTTCGTATATTTCTTCCTTACTGGTTACACCAATACTTCTATAGATTTCTTTATTATTTTTAAAAATCAGAAGTGTAGTTTGATACTTTACCTTAAGAAAGTCAGCAATTTCTCTATTTGTTACTTCAAATGTAAAATATTCAATATTTTTAAATTCATTTGTTGCTTTATTTAAAACCTTCATTTGGCTTGCACAAGACGAACAATATTTAATCCAAGAACTTACAACTACTACTTTTCCTTCTAATTGAGCTTTATCAAATAAATCTTTCTTAAAAGTTGTTTCCTTCTCTAATGCATTTGTACTAAAGGCAAATATACAAAATATGAATATAAATATTTTTTTCATACTATTTGGTAGCACAAATTTCAATTTTTAAGAAACTACTTTAATGAAGCAGGTGGAGGTGTATGTATAAATTTAGCCTTAAATTTAGATAAAAATCTTCTAACTATTGCTGCACCAATTCCAAGACCAAGAGCCAAAACAATAGAGAACATTCCATATAGTAATGGAACATTAACGGATAGGTCTCTTACAAACTGAGCGATCGGTCCTAATGCTATGCTGCCATTATTTTGAACTTCTTTAGCAGTCTCTTCTGCAAAGAAAGTGTCATAAGCAATTGCTATACCAACCAATAATAATAATATTGCTAATATTGTTTTAAATTCTGAACTATCAACCTTTTCTCCAATTTTCTGGCCAATTTGAACCCCGACTATTGAGCCTAAAATTAAGACTACAACTAAGATTAAATCTATAGTCCCGTAATTAAAAGCATGTAAAACAGTCACAATCGCACTTACAAAAATTGTTACAAATAATGATGTTCCAGGTATCAATTTTGTCGGCATACCAATGATATAAATCATTGCGGGAACTAAAATAAACGCTCCACCTACACCCATTATTGCAGCAATGAAACCTACTATTAAACCAATTATAATTGGAGTAAATGCACTTTCATATAGTTTTGATTTTTTAAATCTCATTCTAAATGGTAGACCATGTATCCAGTAATGTTCATGTAATTTTTTTTTTTGAACAATTTTCTTCCTTGCTCTATCTAATTCAGTTACTCCTTGTACCAACATTAAAGTACCTATAATTGCCAGGATGTACATATATGCAAGAGATATAACTATGTTTATTTTTCCAATATCTCTGAAATAAGTAAATGTTGCTATTCCGATTGCAGTACCCACAACTCCACCAACTACAATCATTAAACCCATCTTGTAATCAAGTGTGCCTTTAAACCAATGTGTGGTTGAACCTGAAATTGAAGTTCCTAATATATTGTTAGCTTCGTTTGGAACAGCATAAGTAGGAGGAACGCCCATAAAAATTAAAAATGGTGTCATTAAAAAGCCACCACCTACACCAAACAATCCCGATAAAATACCAACAACTAAACTAAGTAAAAATACTAGAGGTAAATTTATATAAACTTCTGCAATTGGAAGAAAATATTCCATAATATTAACTAACTATTCTTCTAAAATGTTAATGTCAACTAATTGATTAGAATAAAAGAATGTTTAAAAAGAATTAGATTAATAACATATTATTTAAAAATATTACTAATTACCTCATCTAAATTATTATTTTTTTCATTTTTTTTCTTTTTATCATTTAGATTTGTATTAGTAATATCATTTAAAATTTTAGAACTGATAGAAGCTTCCTCAACATTTTCCTTTAAGTAAGGAGTGCCAATTATATTATTTTTGGTCAAGGAATGATTTAATTCTTTAATTTTTTTAAAGATATCATTTTTTTGATTTTCAACATCGTCAAGATTATCTTTAATGGTTTGATAATTTTTTTTTATTTTAACTATCTCGCTAGATAATCTTGTGTTTTCTTCTTGATAAAACTTTACTTTAGACAATATTTCATCATGAGCTTGTTTATCTATAATAATTTTGTTAAAATTTTTTTTTGTTTCTGCAAATAAATTAAATTTTTCTTCTAAATTTTTATAATTAGTGATATATCTAGAAAGAGTTTTTTTAAGCTCATCGTTGTTAATCTTAAAATATCTATCTTTTTCCAATAATTTCTTTTCAAGGTTGTTTAAATTCAATTTAAGTTCTTCATTATTGTCCCTGTATTCATTTATTAATTTTTTTTGATTATCTATAATATTTTCCTGAAGCATATTTTTATTAAAAATAATTTCGTTGTTTTTTAATTTTTTAAGTTCATTTTCTTGGCTCTCAATAGAATCTTTAATTTTGAGAGTTTCTTGTTTTACTTTTAAATTTAATTGATCAGCAGATTTTTTTATATCTAAAAAATTTTTTGACGTCTGATTAATGTCTTTATCATCTTTTTCATTTAGATGATTAATTTTTAAAACTTTATCGTCTTTATTATCATCGCTCATAAATTGAATTTATTCAAATAAACTATTTTAATTGATCTGGTGAAAAAAAACGGAATTTGCTTTTTTTTTTATTTTCAGCTACTTGATCTTTATTTGTTTTATTGACCTTTTCGAAACCTCTTAAATTTACCACTTCACTACTGTTAACCTTAATTTTTTCATTCTCAACATTAGTTTTTAAATTTTTTTCATGATTGTACGACTTAATCTTACTTTCAATGTAGTTTGTTTTTTTCTCAATATCTATATTTTTGCTATAAATATCTTCATAGACGGATTCTATTTCTTTCTCCTTATTAGCTATTTTAATTTCTAAATCAATTTGTTCAGAGTTCGTCTTTTCAGTATTAGTTAATCTTTTTTCAAAATCTAAAACTATTTGTTCCAGTTTATTTTGATCATGTAGTTCCTTTTTTTTTATTTTTAAATTATTTTCTAAATTTGATATTTTTTCTCTATGTTCATTTTTCTTTAAGTTTAACATGACTTCAGTTTTATCCAAATCCTCACTTAATTCAGCTAATCTATTTTCCAAATATTTAGTTTTCGATTCGTAAATCCACTCTTGATGGCAATGTTTGCAGTGGACTAAATTGCCAACAATTTCATCTTCGTTCTCTAAAATAGAGAATCTCTCTTTGCAATTTTTACAATGTAAGATCATAATTTATTAATAAATTTAACTTTTTAAAAGTAATGAGTCAATAATTTCAATTAATAATATTGGATAATAAAGAAAAAAAGAAATTACACTTTTGCAAAAATTCGATTAATTGCTTCATCTAAACTTTTCTGCTCTTTATCATTAAGTTTCTCAACGTCTTTTTTGACATTTTCTGATGAGCTTTTGATAATGGGCGAGGAAATAATATTTGTTTTTAATTCTATTGAATTGTTTAAGTCCTGTATTTTACTTGATATTTTTTCTTTTTCTATTTCAATATTTCTAAAATTTTCTTTGAAGATTTCATTTTTTCTTTGGATAGATAAAAGCTCACTAGACAACCTTGTATTTTCATCCTGATAAAATTTTACCTTTTGTAATTCTTTATCTAATTTTAAATCTCTTGAATTCTTTACTAGACTTAATTTTTCTTGGAGTTTCTTATAATTAACAACATATTTTGCAAGAGTATTTTTAATTTCGGCATTATTAATTTCAAAAGATCTATTTTTTTCTAAAGAGTCTTTCAGATTTTTCTTTGTTTCTTTTAGCTTAGTTTTTAATTCTTTATTTTTTTTATCTAACTGTTCTTTACTTTTGGCAACAGTATTTAAATCATTTTGTAAAGTTTTATTGTAAGCTTTAAGCTGTTTATTTGTTTTTATTACAGAAATATAGTTAAGTTTTATTTCTAATTCGTTATTTTTAAGTTCTTTATTTTCTTTATTTAAATATTCTTCATTTTTGATAAATTTATTTAGGTTATTTTGTAATGTTGTATTGCTAATTTTTAACTTCTTATTATCTTCTAACACATTATCATAATTATGTTTTAAAATTTCGTAATTATTATTTAATTCGTCTTTAATTTTTACTAAAAAATTAATTTCCTTTTTTAAATTTTTTATTTCTAGTTGTTCCTCAATAATTATTTTAAGAGTATTTTTCCGTATCTTTTTTTTAAGATATAGATAAAGTTCATTTACAATGTGGTCTTTCATTTCTGGTTTAATTTCTACTTTATGATTTGATGTATCTATTTTACTGTTAGTTAAATTTGATATTTCATGATTTAACACTAATACTTTTTCTTGTTTATTATTATTTTTTTTATTTACAGTAGTTTTTTTCTCTGACGCAATTATTGCGTTTTCATTCTCAGTGGATAATTTTTTTTTTGAAGTTGGTGGCTTCCAATTGTAAATATTGTTTGTAGCATCAACTATTTCTTTTATTGAATAAATTTTCATAAATTTTTCGAATCACTTAGCAATATATTTATATTGCATGATTCGTTTTATTCAAGTTTTAGTTGAATTCATCAATCAAAACAGGATGATTGCTAATTTTAACTTTTATTTTTATAGAAAATATCGCTTATTTCACCTTGTGGCTTAAAAGCTGGAACAATTTTAATTAAAAGATCTCTTAACTTTTCATGATCATCACTGTCATTTACATCTTTTAGATTTTGTAACAAAAGATTCAATTTATCCCACCCGAGCTTGTCTTCTTTTGCACGCATAATAAGTGGGTTAGCTGTCTGGCTTACATTGTCCCCTATCAGTAATTCTTCGTATAACTTTTCACCAGCTCTTAAACCTGTGTATTTAATCTCAATATCTCCATTTGGATTTAATTTATCTTTCAACTTAAGCCCACTTAATTGAATCATTTTCTCTGCTAAGTTTTGAATATGTACTGGTTTACCCATATCCAAAACAAATACATCTCCCCCAGTACCCATAGCACCTGCTTGGATTAATAGCTCAACTGCTTCAGTCACAGTCATAAAATAACGAATAATATTTTTATCTGTTACTGTTATTGGTCCTCCCTCTATGATTTGTTTTTTAAATAACGGGATTACAGAGCCACTAGAACCAAGAACATTGCCAAAACGTACCATCGTAAATGTTGTATAATTTTGCTTAGCTGACAACGCCTGCAATATAAGTTCAGCTGCACGTTTTGTTGCTCCCATTGTATTTGTTGGACGTACCGCTTTATCAGTTGATATAAGTACAAAAGTTTTTACTCCTGCATCTATTGCTGCAATTGCACAATTAAGTGTACCAAAAATATTATTTTCAACTCCCTCTGTAGTATTAAATTCCACCATAGGCACATGTTTGTAAGCTGCTGAGTGATATACAGTATCAACATCAAAACGTTGAAATAAATTTTTAAGACGTTTTTTATTATTTACACTACCTAATATTGGATAAATATCGAATGAGTAATGTGTATTAATATTAGTTAATTCTTTATCAATAGCATAAAGCGCTAACTCATTTATTTCATATAAAACTAATGCTTTAGGTTTTAATAATACAATTTGTCTACAAAGTTCTGAACCGATTGAACCTCCAGCACCAGTCACAACTACAGTTTTATTCGTAATATTTTTTCCTAATAAACCTTCGTTAGGCTCAACTGACTTACGTCCCAGCAAATCTTTAATACTTACTTGAAGTAAATCATCAATCTTTACTTTCCCTTGTGCTAACTCTGTTAAGCCTGGTAATGTACGTACACTCACTGGATAACGTTCCAACTTATCAATAATTGAAAATCGATCTGAACGAGAAGCGCTTGGTATTGCGATTAATATTTCATTTACTTTAAATTTATTAATTAACTCTTCAATATCATTTACAGAGAATACATTTAAACTACTAACAGTGCTACCTTGTAGATCTTTATTATCATCGATAAAGCCAACTGGATGAAATTCAGCCGAATTTTTCAACGCCAATGTTAACTTAACTCCAGCAGCACCTGCACCGTAAATCAAAACTCTACTCCTTTTAATATTAAAGCTATCCTCTTTATTTTTAAATTCATAATTTAAAACAAAACGAGCAATAACCCGAGTTCCCCCAATTATAAATATAGTTAATAGCCAGTTAATGACAATGACAGAACGTGGAACAATTCCTACGTCAAAACCTCTCTCTTTAGCAAAATCTGCTTGTGAAAAAAAACCAACCAAGCCCCATACAATTGCATATAATGTTACTGCCTGTACTATAGACCATAAAGCTTTAAGATCGATGTGACGAACAACTTGCTGGTAAAGACCTAGTTTTGCAAAAATTGGAATTCCAATAATTGGTGCAGCCAATATTAGTCTAAGCGTGTCATCTTTTGGGAAATACAAATAATCAAAACGAATTGAATATGATGCAAATAATATTCCAATTAACATTATACAGTCTACAAACACCATTATTGTCTGTTTTTTGTATCTTGAAAAATCTTTTATTTTATCAATCATCGTTATTTAAGATGCAATTATTAACTCTTTATAATTAGTATTTAAATCCTCATTATTCACAATTTGTATAAGATAAAATTGATTCATTAC
>CACHWQ010000014.1 GCA_902583645.1 uncultured Pelagibacteraceae bacterium
ACTGGAACATGGGTAAAGATGATAAAAGTAAAAGATTTATTAGTGAAGATAAAAAAATTTCAGATGAAAAATTAGTACTATTAAAGTCAGTTTCTAATGTAATAAAATGTGGAATGAATCTAGTTGGGGCTAGTACTCCAGAAAAAATGTAATGTTTAAGGAAATTAAATATCTAATATATTTACTTGTTATAGCCTTTTTTTTCATTTTTTCTGTCAGATATTACATATCGGATGATTATAAAAAAAAATATTATAGAGGTCTTGAGTCACATAAAGATAAGACAATTACTTACGCTAAAAATTTACCAACTTTAAAAAATGATACAGATAAAATTCTTACATACGTTGAAAATAACAATACATCTAAAAAAAAATATAAATTCTGGGATTTGTTAGATAATGATTAGTAAAAGAAGAGCATTTATAGTTGGTATAAAGGGTTATAAATTAACAAATAAAGAGATTTCGTTTTTAAGGAAATACAGGCCTTGGGGCATTATACTTTTTACAAGAAATATTAAATCAATAGAGCAAACCAGACTATTAACTGAGAAAATTAAATCAATTTTTAAAGATAAAAACTTCCCAATTATGATCGATCAAGAAGGAGGCGTTGTTTCAAGATTGGAAAATATTTTGACCTCAAAACCATTTAATTCAAATTATTATGAAAGTATTTACAAAAAGGATAACAGAAATTTTGAAACATATTTAAAAATTTACGTAGATCAAATCTCATATCTTTTAAAAATGATTGGAATAAATATAAATAATACTCCTGTTCTTGATCTAAAATATAGCTTTTCCCATAAAATTATTAAAAGTAGAGCTTTTTCGAAAAATCCAAAAATTGTTAGTAAAATTGGTGATTTAGTTATTAAACATTATAAAAAAAATGGCATTTCATGTGTTATTAAACATATACCAGGTCATGGCTTAGCTAAATTAGATAGTCATCACTCATTACCAAAAGTTAATAAAAGTCTTAAATATTTAGATAAAAACGATTTCAAAGCATTTAGAAAGAAAGATGCAATTTTCGCAATGACATCTCATGTAATATTTAACTCAATAGATAAAAAAAACACTGCAACACATTCAAAAAAAATTATTAATATAATAAGAAATAAATTAAACTTTAAAAATGTTTTAATCAGTGATGATATTTCGATGAAAGCATTGAGATATTCAATAAAACAAAATACTATTAGGTCGTTTGATGCCGGTTGTAATATCGTACTTCATTGCAACGCTAAATTGTCTGAAATGTTAGAAGTGGCTAAAAACTCACCAAAACTAAACAGTTTTTTAATGAAAAAAACTAAAGAATTTTATAAATTGGTAAGTTAGATGCTAAATGAAAACAATGCACAATTTAATGTAAATCTTACACACTTCAGTGGATCATTAGAGGTTTTGTTAGATTTAGCAAAGTCACAAAAAGTAAATTTAGAAAATATTTCAATTACTAAACTAGCAGATCAATTTCATGATTTTATTTCTAATTCAAAGGATCTAGATTTAGAATTGGCTTCAGAATACCTGCTGATGGCTACATGGCTTGCCTATTTAAAATCTAAACTATTATTGCCTGAAAGTGACGAGGAAGAATTTAAAGCTTTAGAGGTAGCTGAAAAATTGAAGCTACAATTAAAAAAGTTAGAGCTAATTAGATTATTATCCGACCAAATGCTTAAGAGAAAGAGATTGGGTCGAGATGTTTTTTTAAGAGGAGTAAAAGGTCAGATTAGATCTATATATAGTTCAAAATATTCACTTTCATTATTTGAATTATTAAAAACGTATGCAACAATCATAATGACAAAAGATTTTCAAAGAATAAATATTCCAAAATTACCTGTATTCACAACAGAAGAGGGCATCAATCAAATTAGAAGTTTTTTTGGAAAGTTAGATGATTGGAAAAATATTGATGAATTAGTCCCAAAAAATTTTGTCAATAAAAAACTTAATAAAACTGGTAAAGCAGGGATATTTGCTGGTTCTTTAGAGCTCGTTAAAGAAGGTAACCTAAAAATTAAACAAGAAAAGCTTTTTAGTGATATTTATATAAGAGAAAATAAATGAAAAAAGATACTAAAAATAACATAGTCAATTTTCCTAGTAATTCAGTAAATGGAGAACGAGAAGTTGAAGCAATCTTATTTGCTGCAGCTGAACCGTTAGATATAGATACTATAGAGTCTAAAGTAAAAAAGAATGTTAATGTAAAAAAAATCTTAGAAAAACTTCAGCATACTTATTCAAACAGAGGTATTAATTTAGTTTGTATTTCAAATAAATGGTCTTTTAGAACTGCTCAAAATCTTTCAAAGTTAATGTCTCAAGAAAAAACAGTCGAAAAAAAATTATCAAAAGCTGCAATTGAAACCTTAGCAATAATAGTTTACCACCAACCCGTTACCAGGGCTGAGATAGAAGAAATACGAGGTGTTGCATTTGGAACTAATACGCTTGAGATACTTATGGAACTTAATTGGGTTAAACCACAAGGTAGGAAAAATGTTCCAGGTAAACCTATACAATATGGAACAACTGATGAGTTTTTAAGCCATTTTAATTTACAAAAACTGAGTGATTTACCAACAGTTGATGAACTTGGTTCTGCAGGATTAATTGACTCAAGTAGTATAGATGCGTCAGTGTTTGGTACTGGCAAGTTCTATAAAGAAAAGCAAGAAGAGAAGAAGGAAAATATTTATTCTAATATAGACGAAATGTTAGGCAGTACTTTAAAAGAGACTGATAGTGACTAAAATTGCTCTTTCAAATTAAAGACAAAGGATATATATATTAGACATGAGTATAGGATTTTGGCAAATAGCAATCGTAGTAATATTAGTAGTTTTACTATTTGGAAGAGGAAAAATATCTAGTTTAATGGGTGATGTTGCCAAAGGTATTAAAAGTTTCAAAAAAGGTATGGCTAGCGATGTAACAGATGATAGCCAACCAAAAAATATCTCTGAAAATAATCAAGACTCAGATAAAAAAGAGTAAAATTGATGCCGCAAATAGGCTGGTTAGAAATTCTAATTATTGTTTCCATAGCTATAATTGTTATTGGTCCGAAAGATTTTCCGGTAATGTTAAAAAAAGTTGGTTCATGGATAGGATCAGTTAAAAGATATTTTAGCAATATACAGAGTGAAATAACTTCCCTTGAAACAGAGGATTTAACTGCAGAAAAAAAAGAAAATAATAATTTAGAAAACAATGAGCCAAAGTGAAGAAAAAATAGGTTTTATCAGCCATTTAACTGAGCTTAGAAAAAGATTAATTCATTGTTTAATTTTTTTATTTTCTTTATTTGCAGTTTGTTATTTTTTTTCAGAGTACATTTATGGTTTCTTAGTAGAGCCGTATGCAAATGCAGTTAAAGACGACAACGTAGAGAGAAGGTTAATATTTACAGCACTTCAGGAAACTTTTTTAACATATTTAAAAGTATCTTTTTTTGCAGCTTTTTTTATTACTAGCCCTTTTATACTAATTCAAATATGGAAATTTATAGCTCCAGGTTTATATGATCATGAAAAATCTGCCATATTGCCTTACTTAATAGTAACACCAATTCTTTTTTTATTAGGAGGAATGTTGGTTTATTATTTGATAATGCCACTTGCGATAAAGTTTTTTCTGTCTTTTGAAAGTGTGGGTGTTTCAACAAACTTACCAATACAACTTGAAGCCAAAGTAAACGAGTATTTATCACTGGTAATGAAATTAATTTTTGCTTTCGGATTGAGTTTTCAATTACCTGTCGTACTCAGTTTGCTTGCAAGAATTGGATTTATAGATGCTAAATTTCTCAAAGAGAGACGGAAATATGTAGTTGTTATTATATTTGCAGCTGCTGCACTGCTTACGCCACCAGATCCGATTACACAAATAGGTTTAGCAATACCATTATTAATTTTATATGAATTATCAATATTTTCTGTAAATTTGATTGAGAAAAGAATCAAAGAGAAAGAAAAAGAACATGCATAATATTAAGGATATTAGAGCAAATTTAGAAAATTTTGTAAAAACAATATCTAAAAGAAACCACAAAGTTGATCAAAGCTTACTGGTATTATTAGATACAAAGAATAGAGATTTAATTCAAAAAAAAGAAAATCTTGAACAAGAAAAAAAAATTATTTCAAAAAGCAAAGATAAATCATTATTTGAAAAGTCAAAAAAATTATCAAATGAGATAGATCAAATATCTTCTGAACAATTAAAAATAAAAAATGATTTAGATAATTTATTATCTAATATACCTAATTTACCTTTAGCTGATGTACCAGAGGGTACAGATGAAAGTCATAATACTGAAGTTGAAAAGAAAGGAAAAATACCTGAATTTAAATTTAAACCAAAGTCTCATAGCGAGCTAGGTGGTGATTTATCAATGATTGATTTTGACTTGGCTACAAAAACTACAGGATCAAGGTTTGTATTTTTAAAGGAAAAAATAGCTCTTTTAGAGAGAGCTTTGTCAAACTTCATGATTGATAAACATACTAGCGATAATGGATACACAGAAATTTCACCACCTCTTATTGCTTCAGAAAGTACAATGTATGGAACAGGACAAATACCGAAATTTATCGATGATCAATTTGAAATAAAGCTTGATGATAAATCTGAGAGAAAGTTTTTAATACCAACTGCTGAAGTTATTTTAACAAATATGGTTAAAGGTAAAATATTAAATAAAAATGATTTACCATTAAGGTTAGTTGCATCTACCCCTTGTTTTAGAAAAGAAGCTGGTAGTTACGGCAAAGATACAAAAGGTATGATAAGACAGCATCAATTCTATAAAGTTGAATTAGTTAGTATTGTCGATCCACAAAATTGTAAAAGTGAATTAGAACGCATGACAAATTGTGCAACTGGAATTTTAGACTCATTAAAATTACCTTACAGAAAAGTTGTACTGTGTACAGGAGATATGGGTTTTAGTGCAGAAAAAACTTACGATATTGAAGTATGGATTCCTTCAGAGAATAAGTATAGAGAAATTTCAAGCTGCTCTTCATGCGGATCGTTTCAAGCTAGAAGAATGAAAGCCAGATATAAAGATGCTAAAAATGAAACTCAATTTTTAGGAACTCTTAATGGAAGTGGTCTTGCGATAGGTAGAACTTTAATAGCAATATTGGAAAACAATCAGCTTGAAGACGGGTCAATAAAAATTCCTGAAGTTCTCAGACCTTACATGAAAAATTTGGATAAAATTTCAATTAAATAGAAGTTGTTTTCAAATATCAATTGGTATAAAAAACAATTATAAAATTATGTCTAATTCAGGAATTGGTCAGTTTATACCCTTAATACTTATATTCGTTATATTCTATTTTTTCTTAATTAGACCCCAGCAAAAAAAAGCAAAAGAACATAAATCAATGGTTGAAAATCTTAAGAGAGGAGACAAAGTTATTACCTCAGGTGGAATAGTTGGCAAAGTTGATCGAATTATAGATAATGAAAAAGTTGAAGTTGAAATTGCTGATAATGTAAAAGTGGAGGTTGTTAGAGCAACGGGTATACAAGCACTTCTTACATCTCAAGAAGTAAAAAAATAATTTTCTAAACAAAGTGCTTAAATTTTCTAAAATAAATATTGTAACGACTACTTTATTATCAATTATTGTAATTTTTTTTACTATTTCAAATTTCATTAAATTTGATGATAAATTTTTAAACAAAAAAATTAATCTTGGATTAGACTTACAAGGTGGCTCTTATCTTTTACTTAAAATTGATAATGATCCAGTAATCGTAAAAGAACTTCAAAATAAAGCAATTTCTCTAAAAAGCTTTCTTAAAGAGAATAACATAGGTGTACGTAATATTAAAGTTACTGATAAAAAAGAAATAACCTTTTCAATTAATAAAGATGATGGAGATAAAGTTATCCAATTATTTAATGATAAAGATGGAATATTTAATCCTTATTTTGATCAATTTAAATCTTTTCAATTTGAAATTACTGGTGAAGATGGAAATTTTGAAATTTTTTTTTCAAAATATGGATTAGTACAATTAAAAACATCATCACTTGATCAGGCTATAGAAATCGTAAGACGAAGAGTTGATGAAGTTGGAACTAATGAACCAAATATTTTAAAGAGAGGTAATGATAGAATTCTTGTTGAATTACCTGGTTTAGATGATCCAATGCGTATTAAAAATCTGTTAGGTAAAACTGCAAACTTAACTTTTAGATTTGTAACACAAACTAATGAAGAGACTTTTGGATCTGAAGAACTTGAGTTTGAGGATGGATCTGAAGTAGCAAATGTTAGTAAACGTATCATAGTGAGTGGTGAAAATCTTATAGATTCCCAACCACGTATGGATAGTCAAACCAATGAAACTGTTGTTACATTTGATTTTGATAGAGTGGGCGCAAAGAGGTTTGGTAGAGCTACCACAAAGGGTGTAGGTAAAAGATTGGCAATAGTTCTGGATGGTAAAGTTATTAGTGCACCAGTAATACAAGAAGCTATTGTTACTGGATCAGGGCAAATTAGTGGTGGCTTTACATTTCAAACAGCAACTGATTTAGCATTGCTACTAAGATCTGGTGCATTACCTGCTCCTTTGGAAATTATTGAGGAGAGAACAGTTGGTCCAGGTTTGGGTCAAGACTCTATTAAATCCGGATTACTTGCTCTTGTTATAGGTTTTGCTTTAGTTATTACATTTATGTTGGTTAAATATAGAATTTTTGGTGTAATTGCTAATACTGCTTTAATTTTAAATTTATTCTTTTTAACAGGGATTTTGACACTATTTGAAGCAACATTAACTCTCCCAGGCATTGCAGGTATCATTTTAACAGTTGGAATGGCTGTAGATGCAAATGTATTGATTTTTGAGAGGATAAAAGAAGAAATAAAAAATGAAAAAAATCAGATGATAGCTTTTGATTCAGGCTATAATAAATCTAGAAATGCGGTACTAGATGCTAACATAACAACATTAATTGCCGCTATAATTTTATTTTTTCTAGGCTCAGGTCCTATTAAAGGTTTCGCTGTTACTTTGGGTGTTGGAATATTTACTACCCTATTTTCTGTATATTTTATAGCAAGGCTTTTAACTTCAATTTATGTAATTAAAAACAAAAATAAAGAACAATTAATATAATGAAACAAAATATCAATTTTAATAAATATTATAAATTGTTTAATATTATTTCCGTTGTTTTAGTAATTATATCAATTTTATCAATAATATTTAAAGGGTTGAATTACGGTGTTGACTTTAAAGGAGGGACTTTAATTGAACTAAGATTAAACGACAATCAAACAACAATATCAAATTTAAGAAGTGCATTTAATAATATGAATTTAGGTGATGTAGCAATAAAAAATTTTGGCAGCGATAATGATTATTTAATTAAATTTGCAAAAAAAGAAAAAGATAAAAACTTAATACAAAATATTAAAAAAGATCTTATATCAAGTATTGGTCCGGTTTTTGAATTTAGAAGGGTAGAGAGTGTCGGTCCAAAAGTAAGTGCTGAATTGTTAAATAAAGGATTAATAGCTATTGCCGCATCATTAGGAGCAATGCTTTTCTATATATGGATAAGATTTGAATGGCAATTTAGTCTCGGAGCAATAATTGCATTGTTTCATGATGTCATATTAACAGTAGGTATATTTTCATTATTAAATATAGAAGTTAATTTATCAATTGTTGCAGCATTGTTAACAATAGTAGGATATTCTATGAATGATACAGTTGTAATTTTTGACAGAGTTAGAGAAAATCTTAAAAAACATTTAAGTATCAAAATTTTTGAGTTAACAAATATTTCAATAAATGAAACCTTATCAAGAACTATAATAACTTCAGCTACAACAATGTTGGCACTACTTTCAATATTTATTTTTGGCGGAGAGATTTTAAAAGGTTTTTCTTTAGCAATGATTTTAGGCGTTGTTTTTGGAACTTACTCATCAATTTATATTGCTAATCCTACACTTGTCTATTTAAATGTTTCGTACAAAACAATAGCAAAAGAAGAAAAATAATTAATATAGATTTTGAGCAGCAACCATTGATAGTAGCATAGGTAGCGAGAGTAAAGTATTAGTTCTAGAAAGCAGCATAGCAGTTTTAGCCGACTTTGCTTTCAAATCTGCATCACATTCAACAATACCAAGGGCTCTTTTTTGATTTGGCCAAATAATAAACCAAACATTGAATGCCATAATAAGCCCCAACCACATGCCGATACCAATTGCAGTATTTCTACCTCCTCCGGAACCTATACCCAAAGTCATAGACTCGTGAAGGTAACCATTCAGCCAACCTAATACTAAACCTGAAAGTATTGTGGCTAAAGCGGCCCATCTAAAATAAAAAAGGGCTGCCGGCGCAATTACTTTTCCTATTGCTGGTTTATGTTCATCTGGAATTTTTGGCATATTTGGAATTTGAACAAAATTAAAATACCAAAGTAGACCAATCCACATAATTCCAACAACAACATGAATATATCTTAATAGCCAACTCCAAAAAATTCTATCAATGTCAAAACCTTCATTATTAAAAAAAAGTCCTAAGAATAACAAAATACTTAATGCTAAGGATGTGTGTATAGTTTTTGGTAATGATGATAAAAGTTTACCCATAACTTAATATATCACATCTTAATATTAATTTTAAGCAATTTTTTTGGATTTATTTATCAATAAACCTTTTAAAAATTGACCTGTATAACTATTTTTTATTTTAATAATATCTTCTGGTTTACCTTCTGCGATAATATTACCACCTTTTACACCACCATCTGGCCCCATATCGATAATGTGATCTGCTGTTTTGATTACATCTAAATTATGCTCAATCACAACAACAGTATTACCAGTAGCTACAAAAGTATGCAAAATTTCTAATAGTTTTTTAATATCATGCTGATGTAAGCCGGTAGTTGGTTCGTCTAAAATATAAATAGTTCTACCAGTAGATCGTTTAGATAGTTCTTTAGCCAGTTTAATTCGTTGAGCCTCACCACCGGATAATGTTGTAGCTTGCTGACCAATTTTAATATAACCTAAACCAACTTTTTTTAATGTTAATAATTTAGTTTTTATAGAAGGAATATTTTCAAAATAATCACAGCCTTCATCTACAGTCATATTCAAGACATCTGCTATGCTTTTATCTTTAAATTTTATTTCGAGAGTTTCTCTATTATATCTGCTGCCTTTGCACTCATCGCAAGTTATATATACGTCTGGAAGAAAATGCATTTCATATGTAATCACACCATCACCTTCACAAGCTTCACATCTGCCACCTTTAACATTAAAAGAAAACCTTCCAGGTTTGTAACCTCTGCTTTTAGACTCGGGTAAGCCAGTAAACCAATCTCTTATCGGACCAAATGCACCTGTATATGTAGCAGGATTAGACCTAGGCGTTCTTCCAATTGGTGATTGATCTATATTTATAATCTTATCAACTAGTTCTATACCTTTAAAACTTTTAAAAGGCATAGGTATCTTTCTACTTTTATTATTATTTAAACTTAGATTAAGAGCATTATATAAAGTTTGAAGAATTAAAGTCGATTTTCCACTTCCGGATACTCCTGTTACACATGTGAAGCATCCAAAAGGTACTTTTAAATTTACATTTTTTAAATTATTTCCAGATGCACCACCAATTTCTAAAAATCTTCCATTTTTCGCTAATTTTCTATTTTTTGGAATTGGAACAAATCTTTTATTTGAAAGATATTTCCCAGTTATGCTTTTATCGTTCGTTATTATTTCTTTATATTCACCTTCAGCAACAATTTCACCACCTTTACTCCCTGCTTCTGGTCCTAAGTCAATTATGTGATCAGCGTTTTCCATAGTTTCAGTATCGTGTTCAACAACTATAACTGTATTTCCTAAATCTCTTAGTCTTTTTAACGCATTAATTAATTTAACATTATCTTTTTGATGAAGACCAATTGAGGGTTCGTCTAATACATATAATACACCAGTTAGACCTGATCCAATTTGTGATGCTAACCTTATTCTTTGCGACTCTCCACCAGATAACGTGCCAGACTCTCTAGATAAGGTTAAATAATCTAAACCAACATTCATTAAAAAATTTAATCTTTCATTTATTTCTTTTAAGATATGTTCAGCTATTTTAAGTTCTTTTTGGTTTAGATATACCTCAAGTTCTTTAAACCACTTTTGAGACTCAATAATTGATTTATTAGTAATTTCACTTATATGAAGATTGTTAATTTTAACACAAAGTGCTTCTTCTTTTAATCTATGACCTTTGCATTGTTCACATTTAGTATCTGATTGGTATTGAGCTATTTCTTCTCTTTTCCAGTCACTATCGGTTTCTAGGTATCTTCTTTCTAAATTGTTTATAACTCCTTCAAATGTTTTTTTATGTGAATATTTTTCATAACCATCGTCATAAGAAAATTTTATTTCCTCATCATCTGAACCATATAAAATTATATCTTTAGTTTTTTTATTTAATTTTTGCCATTTTTCATTCAATGAAAAACCATAATGTTTTGATAATGATGATAATGTTTGCGCATAATATAATGATGTTGACTTAGACCATGGTTCAATAGCTCCATCAGCTATAGATTTTTTTTCATCAGGAATTACTAATTTAGGATCAACATTCAATTTTACTCCAATGCCCTCACATTCTTCACAGGCACCATAAGGACTATTAAATGAAAAAAGTCTTGGCTCTATTTCTTCAATTGTAAAACCACTTTCTGGACAAGCAAATTTTGATGAAAATATTATTTTTTCAAGCTTTCGATATTTTTTAGGTAAAGTTTCATTTTCATATTCCACAAATAAAAGTCCATTTGAAAGATTTAAAGCAACTTCAATACTTTCTGCTAATCTATTACCTAAAGATTCATTTAAAACAATCCTATCTACCAGGATGTAAATATCATGCTTAATTTTTTTATTTAATTCAGGAACTTTATCTATTTCATATAAAATTCCATCAATTTTAATTTTTCTGAAACCTCTTTTTTTATAACTTTGAATTTCCTTTTTGTATTCACCTTTTCTTCCTCTAACTACAGGTGAGAAAAGATAAATTGTGCTTTTTTTTGGTAATTCTTTTATTTTATCAACCATTTGAGATATAGTTTGTGACTCAATCTTTTTACCTGTAAATGGTGAGTAGGGTATACCAATTCTTGCATATAGAACCCTCATATAATCATAAATTTCTGTAACTGTAGCAACAGTTGATCTAGGATTTTTTGAGGTATTTTTTTGTTCAATTGATATTGCTGGACTCAGACCTTCAATTAGATCTACGTTTGGTTTTTTCATCTTATCTAAAAATTGTCTAGCGTAAGCTGATAAACTTTCAACATATCTTCTTTGACCTTCGGCATAGATTGTATCGAATGCTAGAGAAGATTTTCCAGATCCAGATAGCCCAGTAATAACTATAAATTTATCCTTAGGAATAGATAAGGATATATTTTTTAAGTTATGTTCTTTTGCCCCTTTAATAACTATGTTTTTAAGCATAATTTTTGTTGCTTTCGCTAAATAAAATTAATAATCACTCCTATACTATGATATAAATATAAAAAGATAATTTATATCTTCATTAAAATATTATGGCAGGAAGCTTAAATAAAGTATTATTAATTGGCCGTTTAGGCGCAGATCCAGAAATCAAGCAAATGGTTAATGGTAAAAGTGTAGCAAGATTGAGCTTAGCAACAAGCCAGTCCTGGAAAGATAAAAATTCAGGAGAAAAAAAAGAAAAAACTGAATGGCATAGAATAGTTGTATTTAATGAGGGTTTAGTTAATGTTGTTCAGCAATATTTAAAAAAAGGCGCACAAATTTATATTGAGGGTCAATTAACTACTAGAAAATGGAAAGATGAGCAATCAGGTCAGGATAAATATTCAACTGAGATAGTAATCCAGGGCTACAATTCTTCATTAACTATGCTCGGTGGCAATAATCAGTCTAACAGTATTCCAAGCCAAGATAGCAATAAATCAATTGAAGACTCATCACAAGATATTTCGAAAGATCTTGACGACGATATTCCCTTTTAGTTTCTATGGAAAATATTCAGAATCCTAAATCTTCAAATATTAAATCAATTGCGATGTATGATGAGATGAGCTCATCTTATTTATCTTATGCAATGAGCGTTATTGTAAGTAGAGCTCTTCCAGACGTCCGTGACGGACTTAAACCTGTTCATAGACGAATCTTGTACGCTATGTATAAAGGAGGTTTCGATTGGACAAAACAGTTTAGAAAATCTGCTCGTATAGTTGGTGATGTTATCGGTAAGTATCATCCTCATGGAGATCAAGCCGTCTACGATGCACTAGTTAGAATGGTTCAAGAATTTTCAATGAGTTTACCTTTAATAGATGGCCAGGGCAATTTTGGTTCTATAGATGGTGATCCTCCAGCAGCTATGAGGTATACCGAAACTAAATTGGCAAAAATATCTCAATATTTAATTGATGATATTGAAAAAAATACTGTAAGTTTTAAGAGTAATTACGACGAAACGGAAAGTGAACCAGTGGTCTTGCCAGCGCAATATCCTAACCTGTTGGTAAATGGAGCTGGAGGTATAGCAGTAGGAATGGCAACAAGTATACCCCCACATAATCTAGGTGAAGTAATAAATGCGACTCTAGCTTTAATCGAAAACAAAGATATAAAATTAACCGAACTAATGAAGCATATACCAGGTCCAGATTTTCCAACCGGCGGAACAATCATAGGTAAAAATATTATTAAAGAAGGTTACAAAAGTGGAAGAGGATCATTTAAAATAAGAGGGGATATTAAAATTGAACAAGCAAAAAATGGCAAAGAAAGAATAGTAATAACCTCAATTCCTTATCAAGTAAATAAGTCAAGTCTTAATGAAAGAATTGTTGAGCTAGTTAGAGATAAAAAAATAGAAGGAATTAGTGATATAAGAGATGAGTCAAATAGAGAAGGAATTAGAGTTTCAATTGATTTGCGAAGAGGAGTTGAACCAGAAACAGTCAAAAGACAGCTTTATAAGTATACATCAATAGAAAGCTCGTTTGGTTTTAATACTCTAGCGATTGTAAATAGAAAACCTGAAACATGTTCTTTAAAAGATTTTTTGGAAAATTTCTTATCATTTAGAGAAGATGTAGTTATAAAAAGAACTAAGCATGATTTACAAAAAGCGGAGGAAAGAGCTCATATACTGATTGGTCTTACTGTATCAATTGAAAATTTAGATAAAATTATTAAAATTATTAGAACATCAAAGACTCCTGACGATGCTCGTAAAGAGTTATTAAAAAATAAATGGAAAATAAGTAAAGCCTCTAAATTTATAAAACTTATTGAAAATAAAAAAAATTCAGGCCTTTATTCTTTAACCTTAAATCAAATTAATTCAATCTTAGAATTAAGACTACAAAAATTAACCGCTCTAGGAATTCAAGAAATTGAAGTAGAAATAAATAAATTATACGAAATGATTATACAGTTTAAAAAAATTATTAACTCTAAGAAAGAACTGATGAAAGTTATTAGTACTGAACTTCAAAATATTAAGAATAAATATAGTGAACCTAGAAGAACAAAAATAATTGATGCAGTTTTGAATTATGACATAGAAGAGACAATTCAAAAAGAGGCTGTTCTTATCACCGTAACTCTTCAAGGTTATATTAAAAGAAGCTCATTAAGTAATCTTAAAAAGCAAAAAAGAGGTGGAAAAGGTAAATCGGGAATTAAAACAAGAAATGAAGATTCTGTTGTGCAAACTCTATCGGTTAATACTCATACTCCTGTACTATTTTTCTCTACAGAAGGATTGGTTTATAGAGTAAAAGCTTGGAAAATACCTGAAGGATCATCTCTATCCCGTGGTAAGTCATTGTTTAATTTACTGCCGCTTAAAAATCATCAATCAATAAGTTCAATTATGCCATTTCCTGACGAGGATGCAGATACTAAAAATATGTATATCGTATTTGCTACAAGCAAAGGAAAGATAAGAAAAAACAGTTTAGACGACTTTTCATCAATAAATACGTCTGGAAAAATTGCTATGAAACTCGATACAGATGATAAGATTATTGGCGTCAAAATTTGTAACGATGATCAGGACATAGTACTAAGTACAAAACTTGGTAAATGTATTCGTTTTGAGTCAAAAAAACTTCGTACTTTTAAAGGACGTTCATCTAAGGGAATAAGAGGATTAAATCTTGCACAAAATGATAGCATAGTTTCATTATCAATTATAAATCATGACGCCAATCTCAAAAAAAACGGCAAGAATGGCAAAGATAGTAAATCTGAAATAAAAGCAAAAGAGAAGTTTATTTTGTCAGTAACAGAAAATGGATATGGAAAAAGAACTTCACATTATGATTTTAGAGTTACTAATAGAGGCGGTAAAGGTATAATTGGTATAGTAAATTCTCCAAGAAATGGCAATGTTTCTTCATCCTTTCCAGTAGTAGAGGGGGATGAGATTCTAATATCAACAAATACAGGAAGGGTAATTAGAGTTGCAGTTAAAGAAATTGGCGTGAAGGGAAGAAATACTCAAGGTGTTAGAATTATAAAACTTTCTGGAGATGAAAAAGTAGTGTCAGCGATAAAAATTGATGATAATTTGCTATGATGAAAAAAAATGCACTATACCCTGGTACTTTTGATCCAATAACATATGGACATATTGATTTAATAAAAAAGGGTTTAAAAATTGTTGATACCGTAATTGTAGCTATATCTGAGAATAGTAATAAAAATTATTTATTCAATACTGAAGAAAGATTGGAAATTGTTAAAAAAGCCATCTATAAAGATTTACGAATAAGTCAAAGCAGAGTCAAAGTTATAACATTTAACTCATTAACAACTTCTTTGTGCAAAAAAATGAAGTCTAAAATCATATTAAGAGGTCTTAGAGCAGTTTCTGACTTTGAATATGAGTATCAATTAGCAGGAATGAATAAAAAATTAAATAATGATATTGAAACAATGTTTTTAATGTCTGATATAGAAAATCAAATTATATCATCTAATTTTGTTAAAGAAATTATAGAACTTGGTGGTGATGTTAAAAAGTTTACCACTCCTAGCACTATTAAAGCGCTTAAGGTCAAATATGCGTAATTTTTTTTATTTATTTTTATTTTTTTTTTTATCAAACAACTTAATAGCAAAGGAGAATATAATGATATTAAAACTTAAAGATGGAAATGTTGAAATTGAACTATTTGAAAAAATTGCACCCAATCATGTTCAAAGAATAAAGAAATTGGCAAACGAAGGAAAATATGACAATGTTGTCTTTCATAGAGTTATAGAAGGTTTCATGGCTCAGACCGGTGATGTCCAATTTGGAAATTCATCTAATTCTGATTTTAATTTAGATAGAGCAGGCATGGGTGGTTCTGATCTCCCTGATTTAAAAGCAGAGTTCAGTGATATTCCTCATTTAAAAGGAACGTTATCAATGGCCAGATCATCTGATCCGAATAGTGCTAATAGTCAATTCTTTATATGTTTTGAGGACGCTCCTCATTTAGATCGTAATTATACAGTTTTTGGAAAAGTAATAAATGGAATGGAATTCGTTGATAATATTAAAAGAGGAACTGGTCAAAATGGATCTGTTTCAGATCCTGATAAAATCATTAGTTTTAAATCAAAATAAAATGATCGATGTCTTCGAAAAAATTTTCCTTTAAAGTAATATCAAAGGATCATTATGCTAGATTAGGCATCATTCATACACAAAGAGGAAAAATACATACACCCGCATTTATGCCTGTCGGAACACAGGCAACTGTAAAAGCAGTTTTTATAGATGACATTATTAAAACTGGAAGTGAAATTATTTTAGCAAATACTTATCATTTGATGCTCAGACCAGGTCTTGAAAGAATTAAAATAAATAATGGTCTTCATAAATTCATGAATTGTAAATTACCTATACTAACTGACTCGGGTGGTTTTCAAGTTATGTCTTTATCTAAATTAAATAAAATTGATAAAGAAAAAGGTGCTATTTTCAATTCACATATTGATGGAAAAAAATTTATATTGAGCCCAGAAGAAAGTATTAGAATTCAAAAAGGTATAAATTCAGATATAGTTATGGTGATGGATGAGTGTCCAAAAAACACAAAAGACAAAAGAAAAATTAAAGACTCATTAGATCTATCAATGCATTGGGCAAGAAGATCTAAAGATGCATTTGGAAAAAATCCTAATAAAGCATTGTTTGGAATTGTCCAGGGTGGATTGTTTAATGATTTGAGATTAGAGTCTTTAGAAAAACTTGTTAATATAAATTTTGATGGTTACGCATTAGGCGGCCTTGCTGTTGGAGAAACACAATATGAAATGCTTAAAGTTCTAGATGCTTTAAAAAATTATATGCCTGAAAATAAACCCAGATATTTGATGGGTGTTGGTACACCTTCAGATATATTAGGCGCGGTTAGAAGGGGTGTTGATATGTTTGATTGTGTATTACCTACTAGATCAGGAAGAACAGGTTTAGCTTTCACATGGAATGGAAGAATTAACATAAGAAACTCAAAGTTTAAATATGATAATACACCTTTAGATAAAAGCTGTACAAAATTTGATTTAAATAAATATTCAAAAAATTATTTAAACCATTTATTTAATACTAATGAAATATTAGCATCAATGCTATTGACACTTCATAACATAAATTTCTATCAGGAATTGATGAAGTCAATAAGACAAAACATAAAAAAAGGAACATTTGAAAGATTTCATAGGAAATATTTTAATAAACTATGATACCTTTTAAATATTGATTATATTTTAAAAAAGACTATATAAGAACTTCTGTGGGCCCTTAGCTCAGTTGGTAGAGCAATTCCCTTTTAAGGAATGGGTCGTTGGTTCGAGTCCAACAGGGCTCACCATCGAATTAAAAAAGTTAATTGTGAGAATCAGCTTTTTTCAATTGGAGGGTATTTTAATATTATTTCATTCATCCATTCATTTATTTGAGCAATCCTATTAGTCGAAGAAGGATGAGTGCTCATAAATTCAGGAGGTTCTTTTCCTTTGTTCGCTTCTTTCATTCTTTCCCAAATTTTTGTTGTTTCTCTAATATCGAAACCTGAAAGAGACGAAAAAATTAAACCCAAGTAATCAGCTTCCGTTTCTTGTTTACGATTAAATGGATTCATTAATCCCAATTGTTTTAATAAACCAACAGTATCCATGCCTGGAGTAATTTTGTTAACTTGACTAATTTTTCCACCTGTAAGTATATCTGTAATTTGAAATGTTGTATTAATTAACACCCCTCTGCTTGCTCTTTCAACTGAATGTTTTGCAACAGCATGCGCAACCTCATGACCCATTACTGAGGCAAGCCCATTTTTATTTTTAGTTATGTCTAATAAACCTGTATATACTGCAATTTTTCCACCAGGCATACACCAGGCATTTTTAATTTTTTTATTATCTATTAAAATATATTCCCACTGAAAGTTAGATGTAGGATCTTTAATATTTTGCTGATAAAAATATTCACTTATCGAATCTTCCATTCTTTTTCCAATTTCTTTTATTTGATTTAGTGTTTCTCCAGATTTAATAAGTTTCTCTTTATCTTTAATTTTTTCATAAATTTGAGCAGCCTGAGCATTTAATTTAGACTCGGGTATCAGTTTTAACTGTTTTCTTTCAGTTATAGGAGCTGTGGCACAAGAACCTAATAAAAAACCTCCACAACCACATCCGATATACTTTATAAAGTTACGTCTATTCATTTAGAATTAGATTTTAAAATAATAATATTATAGTATCAATATCATCATTGATTAAGAAAATGAAAAAAAAAATTTCGCTATTTAACAGACTTAGAAATTATTTTATAGCCGGAATCGTTGCAATAATACCCATCGGTATCACATTATATTTAACAATGTTTATCATCGAAGTATCGTCGAAATTAATTCCGAAAGAAATTAATCCAAATAATTATCTACCCTTCTCAATACCGGGCTTGGAGATCTTACTATCAATAATCATTATAACATTTATTGGAGGGATATCAGTTTCGTTTGTCGGTAAAAAAATATTACAATTAATAAATGATCTATTTAAAAGAATTCCTTTTTTAAGAACAATTTATTCTGCAATTAATCAAATGACTGAAAGTTTTACCAACAAAGATAAAAGTAAAAAAAGTGTTGTTTTAGTTGAATACCCAAGAAAAGGAAGTTGGGCTGTTGGTTTTGCAACAAAAGATAATCAAGGAGAAATTTCAAAAAAAACAAATTCCGAACTTGTAAATGTGTTTGTGCCAACGACACCAAATCCCACTAGCGGATTTCTTTTAATGTTTCCTAAAAAAGAAGTTATATATCTTGATATGACATTCGAGGAGGCTTCAAAATTCATCGTTTCTGCAGGAACATCTAATACAAAATAATTTATACAATATCGTTCAATATATCAGCACGATCGTAAAGTTTTAATAAAGGAATATACTTATTTAAATCCTCATTTTCAGATTCAATTCTTTTGATCTCCTTCTCAGCTAAAAAAAATAAATTCTCATTAATAAGTGGATCGGCCAATCTAAAACTTTTAATTCCACTTTGTTTAAAACCTAGCAAATCTCCATATCCTCTTAATTTCATATCTTCCTCCGAAATTTTAAAACCATCATTGCTGGACTTTAATATTTTTATTCTTTTTTTTGCGTTTTCACTTAAATTGTTTTTAAACATTAATATACAATATGATTCTTTTGAGCCTCGCCCAACTCTTCCTCTTAATTGATGCAGTTGTGATAAGCCAAATTTATTCGCATTTTCAATTATTATTACATTGGCATTTGGAAAATCAATACCAACTTCTATAACTGTTGTTGATACAATAATATCTATTTTATTATGTAAAAAATTAGATAAAATTTTTTCCTTTTCAATTTTATCTAAACCGCCGTGAAGTAGGCCAACCTTATTATTAAAAATTTTTTTTAGGATTTTGTACCTTTCAATTGAAGATTGATGATCAACTTTTTTGGACTGTTCAATTAATGGACAAACCCAGAAAATTTGATTTCCATTACTAATTTGCTTCTTTATAAATTTAATAACATGCTCAATATTTTTATTATCTTTGCTATAAGTTATTATTTCTTTTCTATTTCTTGGTTTAGATTTTATTATTGATGTATCCATATCACCATAAATTGTCATTATCATAGTTCTAGGAATAGGAGTTGCTGACATTAATAAAACATCACAGTTTTTACCTGCTTTATCAGATAATTTCTTTCTTTGACTTACTCCAAATTTATGTTGCTCGTCAATAATGATGAGGCCTAGTTTTTTATATTTAATCTTATCTTGAAAAAGTGAATGAGTTCCAATTAAAAAATCAATTTTACCTCGGAATAAATTATCTAAAATAATTTTTCTTTCCTTGTGCTCTGTTTTGCCAGTAAGCAATTCAACATTTATGTCCTTGCTATATATCTTCTTAGTTAACTCATAATGTTGCTTTGCTAATATTTCAGTAGGGGCCATGAATGCAACCTGAAACTTGCTTTGTATAACATTTAAACATGCAATTAATGCAACAATTGTTTTACCGCTACCTACATCGCCCTGTAGTAATCTGAACATTTTCTTATCAGATTTTAGATCAACATTTATTTCATTTAATGACTTTAGTTGATCATTAGTTAATGTATAGCTAATCTTATTAGTAATGTAATTTATTGGTTTGCTATCAAAGTTTTTTCTAATCTTTTTATTTTTTTTAATTTTTCTTCTGATATTCGAGCTAATCAAAAAATGAGATAAAATTTCATCAAAAATTAGTCTATTTAAAAAATCACCTTTTTTATTTAAATTTTTTGGATCATGTAGTTCAACAATGGATTTTTTCCATGACATATTATTAAATTTTTTTAATATGTCGTTATTTAGCCACTCTTTTAGATCTGGTAGATTTAATAGAACATGATTAATTATTTTTTGATATTTTTTTTCACTTAGTCCATCTGTCAGGGTGTATTTTGGTTCAATTTTATTTATTGAGTTATCATTAGTTGAAATATGTGTAGGATTTACAATTTGATATTTTTTATTATAAAAATTTACTTTACCACTAATTGTAACCATGTGATTTAAAGGCAGTATTTTTCTTATATATCCTTCATAACTATTAAAAAAAACGCAATCGATTTTACCAGTATTATCTTCGCATATAACTCTGTTAGGAAGACCTCGTTTTCTTGGAAAATTATATTTTTTGATTAAAACCTTTAATGTTTGAACTTTGCCAATATGAAGTTCATTAACTTTAAAAATATTACTTCTATCAATATAATCTCTTGGCAAATTCCATAAAAGATCAAAAACAGTATTTATATTCTTTTTTTTAAACAAATTAGCT
This sequence comes from uncultured Pelagibacteraceae bacterium, assembly GCA_902583645.1. GTDB lineage: Bacteria > Pseudomonadota > Alphaproteobacteria > Pelagibacterales > Pelagibacteraceae > Pelagibacter. The sequence continues at coordinate 20,498 of CACHWQ010000014.1, forward strand.
GTTTTTGAACCAATCCCACTTATATTATTTATATTTGATAGCAAGTATTCTATACCAGTCATAATTTATTTATATAACTATGTCACAAAATAAAGAAGCGATTAAAAATAAAATTATTTACAGAAGCTCGTATAGAGGATCTAAAGAAATGGATGTATTAATGACTAATTTTGTTAAGACATTAATTCATGATTTAGATGTCAACCAACTTAAACTACTCGATGAATTCGTAAATTTAGATGACCAGGTTTTAAAATCTATTAAAAATAGAGAATCAAATATCGTAATTAATCAAAAATTAGTTTTTTTTATAAAAAAATTCCAAAGTTTTTAATTAATGGCGGAGAGACTGGGATTCGAACCCAGGAAAGAGTTGCCCCTTTGCCGGTTTTCAAGACCGGTGCTTTCAACCGCTCAGCCATCTCTCCTATATGACGTCTTTTACGATTATTAATATATATTTCAAGAATAAAATGGTTTAATTCATACAATATTGTGTCGAATAATAATAATTTTAATAGAGGCATTTTTTTAACCGCAGCAGGATCTTTTTGGTGGGGTTTAATTGGTGTTATTTATTTTAAATATATAGCGTTTGCTGGTCATATTGAAGTTGTCATACATAGAAGTTTGTGGACAACTGTAATGTTGGTATTAACCTCAATTATCTTTTCAAAGTTTGATAAAATTAAAAAGGTAATTAAAAATATAAAAAATATTTTTATTCTATTTTTCTCAGGTATTTTAATTTTTACTAATTGGGCGGTTTGGATTTATGCTGTATCAACAGATCGTGTTATAGATGCAAGTTTTGGATACTTTATAATGCCTATAATAAGTATTTTTTTAGGTTTTTTTTTTTTCAATGAACAACTAACTTCAAAGGGGAAAGTTTCTATAGGTATAGTGATCCTTTCTATTCTATTTTTAATTCTTTCTGATTTTGACTCTATTCCTTGGGTCGGCTTAATCGTTGCTTTCAGTTGGAGTTTTTTATAATTTATTGAGAAAAAAAATAAATGTTGAAACTGATATTGGTCTTTTAATTGAAAGTTTATTTATTCTACCAGTCATTTTAATTGCATTTTATTTTATTGTCCAAAATAATGTTAATGATTTTGATTTATCAAATCCAAATCTTATGTTTATCCTTATGCTTGCAGGACCAATGACTGTAATACCTTTGTATTTATACGTTAGAGGTGTTGAGCTATGTGGCTTAGGTCCCACAGGCATGATATTTTATATCACTCCAACTTTGCAATTCTTACTTGGTTATTTTCTTTATAACGAGCCACTTAATGTAGAAAAGTTAATTAGTTTTATTTTCATTTGGATTGCTGTATTTATTTACCTAAAGGATATTTATGAAAATAAATAAAATATTATTAATTGTTGTATTTTATTTTATATATTTTATTAATATTTCTTACGCTGTTACATTTGATGAATGGAAGAAAAATTTTAAATTCTATGCTTTATCAGAAGGTGTATCAGAAAAAACATTTGATCTCATCATGAACAATGCAAAATTTCTACCAAAAGTAATTGAATATGACAGATATCAGCCAGAATTTTATGAAGATACAAAAACTTATATCTCAAAAAGAACTTCGAAAAAAAAAAGTTCAAACTGGACTAAATTTTTATAGAAATAATATCGAGTTAATTAATGATGTTGATAAAAATTTTGATATTGAAAAAGAATTATTATTAGCTTTAATGGGTATAGAAACTAATTTTGGAAATTATTTGGGTAAAATGGACATAATCTCTTCCTTGTCTACTTTAAGTTTCGATAAGAGGAGAAGTAATTTTTTTTACAAAAGAACTTTTAATAATTCTAAAATTAATCGACAACGGTACAGTTGATCCAAATATTCTCTATGGTTCATGGGCTGGAGCTTTTGGTAATTTTCAGTTTATGCCCTCAACTATAGAAAAGTATGCGATAGACTATAACGATAATAAAGTAATTGAGCTTAAAAATAGTACTGACTCTTTCGCTTCAGCTGCAAATTATTTAAATAAAATGGGATGGAAAAAAAATGAGCCTTGTTTTAAAAAAGTTTCATTAAAACCAGATATACCAAAAAAAAATTTTAAATACATCAGCAAAGAAAATAAAATATAAAAAGAAATTAAAATATTATAAAAAATATATAAATAATAAATTATCATTAGATGATAATATTATGGTTGCAATTGTTACTCCTGATGCAGATATAGTTGATAACGCTAAGACTAATGAGCCCGCATATTTAGTGTTTCAAAATTATGAATTAATACTTAAGTGGAATAGATCTTTAAGATTTGGCCTAGCTGTTTGTACATTAAAAAATAAATTTAAAAATGAATTATAAATCACTTATCATTATTCTTCTATTACTAACTTCTTGTATTAATAATACAGATATCATCAAGCATAATACAGATTCTATTAAAAATTTAACCAAGTTTTCAAATTCAGGCTTCGCACTTATTTATGACGAAAAACTATTTTATGAAAAAATAATAAATACAAAAATGAGCGATAGGGATTTAATTATATTTCAGAAAAATTTAAATAAGGGTACCTCGGTTAAAATAGCAAATCCTGCCAATAATAAAAGTTTAATAGCACAAGTTGGTAAGAATTCATTCTATCCAAATTTTAATAATTCAGTTATATCAAAAAGAATAGCTACAGATCTTGAACTTAGTGTTGATGAGCCTTTTATTGTAATTGAGGAAATAGTCCATAATAGTGCTTTTATTGCGAAAAAGACTAAAATGTTTGATGAAGAAAAAAAAGTAGCCGATAAAGCACCTGTTGATAAGATAACAGTAAATAACCTTAATAAGTCTGAAAAAAATAAAAACAGTGTAACAATAAAAAAGTTTAATTATTCAATTAAAATTGCAGATTTTTATTTTATAGATACGGCTCAAATGATGAAAAATAAAATTATAAATGAAACAAATATTGATAAAATAGAGATACAAAAATTATCAAAAAATAAATTTAGAGTGATTTTAGGTCCTTATTTAGATTTGAAGTCCCTTAAAAAAGAATATAATAAACTTGCTAAATTTAACTTTGAAAACATAGAAATAATAAGAAATGTTAAATAAAAAAATTTTATTTTCAGTATTAATAATTTTACTTAACTTTAAGTCCTATGCTATAGACATTAAAGCTCCTTCTGTAGTTTTACAAGATTTTTTGTCGGGTGAAATTTTGTACGAAAAGGATGCAGATAGAGAAATTTACCCTGCATCAATGACAAAAATAATGACTAGTATAATTGCTTTTGAAATGCTCAAAAATGGAGATATTAATTTAGATGATAAATTTTTGGTGTCTGAAAAAGCTTGGAAACTGTCTACAGCTGGATATTCATCTATGTTTATTATGGTTGGGGACGAAGTTAGTGTTGAAAATCTATTAAGAGGTATAATAGTTGCTTCTGGCAATGATGCATGTATAGCACTTGCGGAAGGAATAGCTGGCTCTGAAGAGGAATTTGCATTAATAATGACTAGTAAAGCACAAGAAATTGGAATGACTAATACCAATTTTTCAAATTCATCAGGAATTAACGATCCAGATAATTATTCAACGTTAAAAGATATATTAATTATGTCAAATTATTTAATTAAAGAATTTCCTGATTACTACTCGTATTTTAAAGAAACTGAATTTACTTGGGATAGAACAGGCGGCGACCCAATAACACAAGGTAATAGAAATCCTTTGCTTTATAAAAATATAGGAGCCGATGGTATTAAAACAGGTTATCTGGCTGTTGAAAAATATTCATTAGCATCATCAATAGAAAGAAATGGTCGAAGACTAATTGCAGTGGCTAGTGGTTTTAAAACTAAAAAAGATAGATCAAAAGAGTCTATCAAGCTGCATATGTGGGGATTTACAAATTTTGATACAATCAAAATTTCTGAAAATAAAGAAGAATTGATTGATTTAGAAGTTTGGCTTGGAAGGGATCAAACAGTAGGTGGATATATTAAAAAAGATGTGTTTAAAACAATAAAAAAAGCTAGAAAAAAAGATTTAAAGGTAATTGCTGAATACAACGGCCCTATAGTAGCTCCAATTAAAAAAGATCAAAAATTAGGTGTGCTTAAGATTTTTTTTAAAGATGAATTGATTGACGAGCATACTATATATGCATCTAATGAAGTAAAAAAAGTAAATATGTTTTCAAGACTTTCAAAATCGATAAATTATTTAATTTGGGGTGATGTATA
>CACHWQ010000015.1 GCA_902583645.1 uncultured Pelagibacteraceae bacterium
TTAAAACCAAATCTTAAATTCATATTTTGTATTGCTTGTCCAGATCCACCTTTAATTAAATTATCTATAACAGATAACAAAATAATTTTATCTTTAGTATTTGATTTACAGACAGATATAATACATTTGTTTGTGCCTATCACGTCATTAGTGCTTAGAAGAGTATTTTTATTTGCAACCTTAATAAATGTTTTTCCCTTATAAAATTGTTTAAGAGTATTTATTATCTTATTTTGATTAATATTTTTACTCAAATCAATGTAAATAGTGCTTAGTATTCCACGAAACATAGGGGTTAAGTGTGGCGTAAAAGTAAATTTAATATTTTTATTTGAGTATAAGTTTAGCTCTTGAAAAATTTCTGAATTATGACGATGTAAACTAATTCCATATGCACTTAGTGACTCATACAAATTTTTATCTTTAAATTTTTTATGTACACCACGGCCTGCGCCAGAATAGCCTGATTTAGAATCAATAATAATATTATCAGTTCTAATAAGTTTATTTTTAATTAGTGGAACTAATGGCAATAATATAGAAGTTGGATAGCACCCTGGACAAGATATAATTTTATAGTTATTTAATTTAGATTTATATAATTCCGGTAAAAGATAAATACTATTTTTGATATTATGTGTAGCTTTATGTTTTTTTTTATACCATTTTAAATAATCTTTAGAATTTTTTAATCTGAAATCACCTGACAGATCAATCAAAACATTATGTTTATTTAATTTTTTTGAAATAATTTGAGCCTCACCATTTGGTAGTGCAGAAAAAATAATATCACATTCATTAATTTTTGATTTTGTAATATTACTAATTTTTGGAAGTCTTTGTTTTATTGATTTATCAAAATCCGTTATTTTCTTTCCTACAGAACTGTTTCCACACAAATATTTTATCTTTATTTTTTTGTGTTTGGATAAAATTTTGATTAGTTCATTTCCTAAGTAACCTGTTGCACCAGCAATTAAAACATTCATTTTGGACATTTTGTAACTATACCAGTTTATATTGAAAAAAAAATTATCTTTTAGAAAACTGGAAGCTTCTTCTAGCTTTTCTATGGCCGTATTTTTTTCTCTCAACAGCTCTAGAGTCTCTTGTGGTTAATTTTTCTTTTTTTAGAGTAGATTTACTCTCTGAATCCATCATTACCAAAGCTTTGGAAATACCATGAACCATTGCGCCAACTTGTCCTGTCAGCCCTCCACCAGTAACCTTACATTTAACATCGTACGAAGTTTCTTGGTTTAGTATTTCAAATGGTCTTAATAATTGCATTTTGTGACTAGCTCTCTTAAAATAGCTATCATAATCCTTACCATTAACTAGAATTTTGCCTGTTCCTTTTTTAAGCCAAATTCTAGCAATTGAAGTTTTTCTTTTTCCAGTTGCGTATTTGCTATCTTTAAAGTTTAAGTCTGTTTCCATATCAGTTTCTAATAGTATTTTTTGTATTCATCTTAACTAAATCTATTAATTGAGGATTCTGAGCTGAATGCGGATGATCTTCTCCTACATAAATTTTTAATTTTTTTAATTGATTTTTAGCTAATACACCGCCAGGAAGCATTCTTTTAACTGCCAACTTCAATATTTCCTCTGGTTTATTTTTTTCACTAAGTTTTTGTGGTGTTAATTCTTTAATACCACCAGGATATCCAGTATGTTTGTAATATTTTTTATTTTGGAATTTACTTCCAGTAAATTTTATTTTTTCTACATTTTTTACCACGACAAAATCACCATGATCAACATGAGGTGAAAAAGTATTTTTATTTTTTCCTCTAAGTATTTTTGTTATTATTGTTGCCAACCGACCAACAACCGCATCTTTGGCGTCTATTTCCACCCAATTAGATTTAATTTCAGATTTTTTTAAAAATTTAGTCATTCGCTGGGATTAATACTTTTAATTAATTAGTATGTCAATTAATAGGTTGTATTTTACCATCAAAAAAAACCTTATAACACAAGGGTTTTTTAAAAAATTGGACATTCAACCTAGCTGTAATAAAATAAATTTTTAAAAAGGGAGGAAATTAATGTCAAAACAATCAAAAAATCCGGAAACTATAGCATTACATGGTGGAGATTATAGAAGTGATCCAGCAACTACTGCTGTAGCTGTTCCTATATACAGAACAACGTCTTATCAATTTAATAATACAGGTCATGCAGCAAATTTGTTTGCTCTAAAAGAGTTTGGAAATATTTATACTAGAATAATGAATCCAACTAATGATGTGCTTGAAAAAAGAGTAGCTGCATTAGAAAATGGATTAGCTTGTGTATCTGTAGGATCTGGTCAAGCCGCTTCTACATTTGCTATATTAAATGTATGTCAAGCTGGTGACAACTTTGTAAGTTCAACTGACTTATACGGTGGTACCGTAAACTTGTTCACTCATACTTTAAAAAAATTAGGTATAGAAGTAAGGTACGCTGATCCTTCAGATCCTAAAAATTTTGAAAAAGCTATTGACGATAAAACTAGATGCTTTTATGCGGAAACTTTACCAAATCCTGCTTTACGTGTTTTCCCGATCCAAGAAGTGTCTGATATAGGCAGAAAACATAACATACCATTAATAATGGATAACACTGCAGCACCAATAATATGTAAACCTTTAGATCATGGCGCTGCCGTAGTAGTTCATTCACTAACTAAATTTATTGGTGGGCATGGAACTGTAATAGGTGGCTGTTTGGTAGATGCTGGTAATTTTGATTGGACAGCTGATCCTAAAAGACAACCATTGTTTAATGAACCTGATATGAGTTACGGAGGAGCAAAATGGGGTGAGGTAGTTCCACAATTGACTGGCGCAAATGTTTCATTTGCTGTTAGAGCTAGAGTTTGTTTGCTTAGAGACTTGGGCGCACCTTTAGCACCTGATAATGCATGGGGGATTATTCAAGGTCTTGAAACAGCACCATTAAGAATGCAACAACATTGCTCTAATGCGACTAAAGTTGTTGACTTTCTTCAAAAACATAAAAATGTTGAGCGAGTTATATACCCTACTCTTCATAAAGGTGCTGTTGGAGAAAGAACGAAAAAATATTTCTCTGGCGGAAATGGAGCTTTAGTTGGTATTGAGGTTAAAGGTGGTGTTGAAGCTGGTAAAAAATTTATTGAAGCTTTAAAAATGTTTTACCATGTTGCAAATATTGGAGATGCAAGAAGTTTAGCCATACATCCTGCTACAACAACGCATAGTCAATTAACACCTGAAGAGCTTTTAGCTGCTGGTGTAACACCAGGTTATATTAGACTTTCAATTGGAATTGAACATCCTGATGATATTGTAGCTGATCTAAAACAAGCTTTAGACGCATCAGGAAAACCAAGTCTAAAGGCTGTTAGTTAGAAACTTGTTTAGTTAAATATAAAAAGTAAATACAAGCACTAACTAAAAAAATAGAACTTATCTGGTGCATGGATGCTAAGTAAATCTGTGCACCATTTAATAAAGTAAAGATTCCTAAAATAACTTGAATTATAAGAAAAAAACCAATCAGATTAATTGGTCTATACAATCTATTAACATGATTACGATAAATTTTAAAAAAAATAAAAAAATAAAAAATAATAATTATATAAGCTAAATTTCTATGTAAAAATTGAACCAAGGATGCATCGTTAAAAGCTGATAATGAGAATAAATGATTTATATTGTTATCATCAGGAAAATAGTTTGATCCCATCAGAGGCCAGGTATTATAAATCGTGCCAGCATCCATCCCAGATACAAATGCACCGATTGAAATTTGTGCATATACAAAAAATAAAAAAAGTAGTGATAAGTTAAAATTAATATTTTTATCTGGTAGTATTAAATCTTTGAGATGTAAATAATTCCAAAAAATAAGAGAAAGTATGATAAATGCAATTATAAGATGAATAGCTAATCTATAATGACTTACATCAACCCTATCAACCAAACCGCTAGAAACCATATACCAACCGATAAAACCTTGAAAACAAATTAAGAAAAAAATTAAATATAGATTGAACATTTTCATAAAGCTTGTTCGGTAAGTAAAATAAATTAATGGAACTAAAAAAGAAATCCCAATTAATCTACCGAGAAAACGATGAAACCACTCCCACCAAAAAATTACTTTGAATTCATTCATGGTCATATCATAATTTTGTAATTTAAATTCAGGAATTTCTTTATAAAGATCAAAATACTTAATCCATGAGCTTTCACTTAGTGGAGGAAAAAATCCAGCAAATAATTCCCACTCAGTAATAGATAGACCAGAATCTGTAAGTCTTGTTAGACCACCTACTACAATCATTATAGATATGATACAAAACATAAATAAAAGCCAATAAGAAATACTTTTTTTAAGAGCGATATTCTCTATATACATATTTAAATAAATATATTAATTTTTATTAAAACCAATTGAATAAATGTCGCCAAAAAACAAAAAAAAACTTAATATATTAAGAGGAAAACTTGATAAATTAGATGATAAATTAATTAATATTATTAAGTTAAGAACAAATCTAGTTAAAGAAGTAGTTAAACTTAAAGAATTTAAAAATGAAATCGTTGATAAAAATAGAATATCTATAATTTTAAAAAAAATTAAAAAAAAATCTATTTCAAAGAATATCGATACTAAAATAACAAACAGAATTTGGAAAAATATGATTTGGTCCTACATTAATTACGAAAGAAAAATCTTTAAAAAAAAATAAATTATTTGCTATGAGGAGGTAATTTTTTCTCAACAAATATTTCGTGTTTTCTTGTTGAGGGATTATATTTTCTTGCTTTTAATTTAACTTTTGCCTTTTCTCCTCCAGCAGGTTTTTTAACATAATAGAAAAATGGGCTGTCGGGCTTGGCTTCAGGAACAAGTCTTACTTTTACATGAGTTTTTTTTGCCATTTGCTATAATTTTTTTATTTCTTTTAAAATGTTAGATATTTTATTTAATCTTAATTTTAAACTCTTATCTGAAGTATTTATAGAGTGTTTTAATGAGTCGTCAAGATTAAATCTTTTAGTGTCTAACAAATTCTTAACACCCTTTATGGTCATCCCTTCGTCTTTTAGTAAATATTTTATTTTTTTTAATAAATTAACAGTCTTCATATCATAATATCTGCGTCTATTATTCAATAACATGGGTTTAATTTGTTTGAATTCTTTTTCCCAAAATCTCAATATATATGTATTTAATTTGCCATTATTGGCGTTTTTTAAATTTAAGATTTCAGCAACTTCTCCAATAGTTTTATATGCATTGTGTAGTTTATTGCCCATATTCATTAATGAATTTTTTAAACTCTTTCGATGGTTTAAATAAAACAACATTTCTTTCTGTTATTATTTTTGTTTCTTTTGTTTTAAAATTATAACCTGGTCTACTTTTTTTATTTTTAACTACAAAAGTACCAAAATTAGTAATTTTTAACTTTTTATATTTAATCAAATTTTCTACGATCTCGCTTATCATATCATCAAATAAATTTTCAGATATTTTTTTTGAAAACCCAATTTGCATATAAATTGAATTTATTATATCTTTTTTTGTAAGATTAATTCTCATGATATATTTTTTTTAATTTTATTTACAAGATCACCTTTTACAATTTTTTCACAAACTAATAATGAATTTGAAAAACCTATATAATCAGTAGCTCCATGACTTTTGACAACAGGTGAATCGAGACCAATAAAAATAGCACCATTATAGAGTCTCGGATCTAGTCTTTTTTTAAATGATTTTAAATTGAAATAATTAATCAATCCAGAGAATTTCCCTAAAAAATTATCTTTGAAAACTTTTTTTAATTCATTTGTAATAAAATTTGCAGTGCCTTCTGCGGTTTTTAATGCAACATTTCCAGTAAATCCATCTGAAACAATTACATTTACGTCTCCATTCATTATTTCGTTACCTTCTATAAATCCTTTAAATTCAAAATCAGATTTTTTGATTTTTGACATTTCTTGATATGTGTTTTTTAAAACTTCATTACCCTTTATCTCTTCGGATCCTATATTTAGAAGCGCAACTTTTGCATTTTCATTTGGATATAAAGACTTGAATATTGAAGCACCCATTATTGAAAAATCTATTAAATTTTTTTCACTGCAATCTATATTTGCACCAAGATCAAGAACTACACTCATACCTATTTTGTTTGGCCAAAGTGCTGACAGGGCAGGTTTGTCTATATTCTCAATCATTTTTAAATTTAATTTAGATATAACAAGTAATGCACCAGTATTTCCTGCGGATATTACAATATCAGCTTTTTTTTCTTTGACGCTTTCAATCGAAAGCCACATGCTTGTATCTTTCCCCCTTTTTGCAGCTTCTAAAGGAGTATCCTTACCCTCAACCTTATTTTTCGTATGTATTATCTCATAAAAGCTTTTATTTAAAGATTTAGGAATATAGTTTTCAATAATTTCTTTATCACCAAATATTAGATATTTTACATTTTTAGATCTTTTATTATGTTCAAGAATACCATCTATAACTTTTTTTGGAGATCCGTCTCCACCCATTGCATCTATCGCAATTCTAATTGTTTTATCCATTAATGAATTATAAATGATTTATTCTTTTGGGTCTAAAACTTGTCTTCCTTTATACATGCCAGTTTTTTGATCTAAATGATGAGATAATCGATATTCACCACTTTGTTTATCTTCAACTACATTTTTCGGTGAGACTCTTATATGAGATCTTCTTTTCCCTGCTCGTGATTTAGTCGTTTTTCGTTTTGGTACAGCCATATCTAAATTTTTAGATTAATTACACCGTTTAGGAATGAATTAAAAGAATTTTTTTTTAAAAAAATACTGTATTTATCAAAATATTTGATCAATTTATTTAAATCACCCTCATAATTAAAAAAACTTTCTAAAATCTGATTTTTATTATTAGTTTTTAAGTTTTCCCAATTTTCAATTTTTTCTAATATGGAATATAATGAATTCACATATGTTTTCATTTTTTTGTTTATAGATGCATCACCATAACCAATTTCACGAATACTAATCTCTAATTCTTTAAATACATAATCAAAAACATCTTGCAACTTATCTTTTGGTACATTTGTTTTAAATTCCTTTAAAAAAAAAGCAAAATGAAATAAAAAAATTAATAATCTATCAGAAAATGTATCATTGTTTGTAAACGATGAAAAAATTAATTTATTTCTAGAGAATCTTATTAAATTGTTATAAATATTAATGTAATTTTTGTTATTCATGAAACTTATAATTTATATTATTTTACTTACATCTATTTTAAGTTGTTCATTTAATAAAGTAGTAAAACATCACGGTGTTCATTTTTTAGAGAAAAAATACGAAAAATTAACTATAAATGTTTCAAATACTAATGATATTACAAAATTACTTGGTGAACCCTCAACAAAAAGTTCGTTTGATAACGATGTATGGATTTATATAGAAAGAAAAATATCCACTGGAAAAATATATCAATTAGGTAAAGAAAAACTTTTGGTAAACGATGTTTTGGTTCTAGAAATTGATAATTTGGGTCTTCTTAGTTCTAAAAAATTGTATAAAAAAAATGATATGAAAGATTTAACATTTGCAGAAAGTTCTACTGACCCTATATATAGAAAAAGATCATTTGTTTATGATTTTTTATCTAGTATGAGACAGAAAATTAATGATCCTTTGGGTAAACGAAAAAAAAAGTAACTTAATCAAATTAAAAAATTATCCCGCTATAACAGCAAGAAGTAATAATGCTACAATGTTAGTAATTTTTATCATTGGGTTTACAGCAGGTCCGGCTGTATCTTTATAAGGGTCGCCAACAGTATCTCCTGTAACTGCTGCTTTATGAGCCTCAGATCCTTTTCCTCCAAAGTTTCCATCTTCTATATATTTTTTTGCATTATCCCATGCGCCACCTCCAGCTGTCATTGAAATTGCAACGAAAAGACCTGTGATTATTACACCTAATAACATTGCTCCTACTGATGATAATGCAGCTACTTGTCCACCTATTGGTAAAATTATAAAGTATAAAACTATTGGTGATAATACTGGAAGCAAAGATGGTATTATCATTTCTTTTATTGCAGCTTTAGTCAATAAATCAACTAATTTTCCATAATCTGGTTTTGATTTTCTTTTCATTATTCCTGGAATTTTTTTGAATTGTCTTCGTACCTCTACAACTACTGCTCCGCCTGCTCTACCGACTGCTTGCATACCCATAGATCCAAATAGATATGGTAGCATACCTCCAAACAATAATCCAACTACTACAAATGGATTTGATAAATCAAAAGTAACTACTATGCCTTCAAGTTGTGAGCCAGCAATTTTTGAAAAATGTTTGATGTCCTCTGTGTATGCAGCAAATAAAACTAGAGCTCCTAATCCAGCAGATCCTATTGCATAACCCTTAGTAACTGCTTTTGTAGTATTCCCAACAGCATCTAATGCATCAGTAGTTTTTCTTACATTTTTAGGTAGATTTGACATTTCAGCTATACCACCTGCATTGTCAGTTACTGGGCCATATGCATCTAAGGCAACTACCATCCCAGCCAAAGCTAGCATTGTAGTTACAGCTATAGCTATACCAAAAAGGCCTGCAATATAATTTGTTAAAAGTATTCCACCTACAATTATTAATGCTGGGATTGCTGTGGCTTCCATTGATACTGCAAGTCCTTGTATAACATTGGTACCATGACCTGTAGTTGATGATGATGCAACACTTTTCACTGGTCTATAATTAGTTCCAGTATAATATTCTGTAACCCATATTAGCAAACCGGTTATTACCAAACCTATTACTCCGCAAATATATAAGCTCATACCTGTAAATGATTTATCAGATACAGTATAAGTATTTTCTAAACCTAAAACGTAATCTGTTATTGGGTATAAAATTACTAATGATGTAATTGCTGTTACTATGAAACCTTTATATAAAGCAGCCATAATATTTTTTGATTTACCTAATTTAACAAAGTACGTTCCAATAATAGATGTTAATATGCAAGCCCCACCTATAGATAAAGGATAAACCATCATGTTAAGATCGCTATGAAAGAATATTGAAGATAAAACCATAGTAGCAACAATTGTAACAGCATATGTCTCGAATAAATCTGCAGCCATACCTGCACAGTCACCTACATTATCACCAACATTATCCGCAATTACTGCGGGGTTTCTTGGATCATCTTCAGGAATACCAGCTTCAACTTTACCTACTAAATCTGCACCTACGTCTGCTCCTTTAGTAAATATACCACCACCAAGTCTTGCAAAAATTGAAATTAAAGATGCGCCAAAACCCAAAGCTACTAAGGCATTAACGATTTCTCTTTCATCAATACCAAAAGATAATAATAAATAATAATAAACTGAAATAGATAATAAAGCCAAACCTGCTACCAACATTCCTGTAACAGCACCAGATTTAAAAGCAATTGAAAGACCTTGATGTAAACCTTTTCGAGATGCTTCAGCTGTTCTAACGTTAGCTTGAACTGACACAAGCATTCCTACATAACCAGCTATACCTGATAGTGCAGCTCCAATTAAGTATCCTAACCCAACTAGGATGCTAAATGCGAAACTAATAATAAATAATACTACAACACCAACAATTGCTATTGTTTTATATTGACGATTTAAATAAGCTTTAGCACCAACCTGTATAGCTGATGCAATTTCTTGCATTTTTGAATTACCAGCACTGGAATTTAAAATATTTTTTCCTGTAAAAAATCCATAAACGATTGATAGTAAACCTGATAAAATTATTAATTGAAGTATATTTGAGGCTGAATCTTCCATAAATCCTTTTAATTGTTAGTTAGTAAGTATTAAAATGCGGACATTACAAAAAAAAGGGCAAAAGGCAATATTTAACTTTCTAAAACTTATGTGAATATCCTTTAAAATTGGATAATTTTAATGATTTATTGCCCTCTTTTAACAAATTTTTTTTATAACCGTCATTGATTTTGCCAATAATAGTAATTTTTTGACTCAACTTATTAGCAATAGTTCTAATTTTCAATCTATTTCTTTTAGATGAAGTAAATAATATTTGATAATCATCTCCATTAAATACTAATTTATTTTTAGGTTTGTTATACTTTTTTAAATAATTATTTAATTTTTTTGAAATTGGAATTTTATCAACGTCAATACTAAAAGATAATTTTTGAGAATTTATTAATCTTACCATATCGGAAATTAATCCATCAGAAATATCAATAGATGTGTTTGCAAAATTAAATAGATGCTTTGAAAAATTATAAGGAATATCAGGACAATAGTATTTGTTTACAAAATAATTTTTTAATTTATTACCCATAACATATTTTTTCTGTATAACTTTAAGCCCTATAAAGCTATCACCAATATTACCTGTAACATAAATATCATCATCTTTTTTTGCTCTATTTCTCTCTATAATGTTTTTTGCAAAACCTATTGTAGTGATAGAAAAAGATGGAATTTTTGAATAAACTGTGTCCCCGCCTCCAATTTCAATTGAATATTTTTTTTGCTCCTCTTTTAATGATTTAGAGATCAGATAAAGATTTTTTTTAGTAAAAGTTTGCTTGTTACCACCACCTGATAAGAAATAGTATTTCGGTTTAACTCCTTTACATATTAAATCTGATAATGAAGACCTTATTATTTTCTTTATTATATAATAGGGATATTCGAATCCCAAAAAATGTGTACCGGAATTGTATGTATCTAAAGATATAACAACTCCTTTTTTTTTATTAAAAAAAACATCATCATTTAGTTTTTTTGCAGAAGGATTTTTTTTAGCTAGGGACTTAAAATAATTATTTATTATTTTAAACTCATTCATAATTTTTTCTAATATTTTTACCAAGTTTGTCTATAATTGAATGTAAATACTTAATTTGTGAAGGATCTAAAAAAAAATTTGATGCATTTAAATATTCTTTTATAATAATTTTGATAGGTGTCTTAGATTTATATAAAAACTCAAAAGTAGCTGCTTTAATAATAACTAAAAATATTTTATCCAACTTTTTTAAATTATAATTTTTTTCTAAAACTATAAGTTCTTCTTTAATAACGTCATCTCTTTCAATTGTTCCAAATACTACATCTTTAATAAATTTTTTAAATCGATGTTTTGGAAATGATAGTAACTCATCATTATTAAAAATCTTTCCATATAACTTTTGTATAATTATCACTCTAGTATTAACAATCCTGTTTTTTTTATCCGTCATAGATTATTGATTCAAAACAGAAATTATAGCACTAGATGCTTCGAGGCCTTTTTTAACTCTAGCTTTGGCTTGCTTCATGTTCAAACATGTTAAAATTCCATTTCCAATAGGTTTCTTGTTACTAATAGACAACTGCATTATCGCATCAGTTGATGCAGATGAAATAAAATTGAAATGTGGAGTTTGACCTTTTATAACACAGCCAAGTGCCAAAAATGCATCAAAATTTTTAATATTTTTTGAGATTGTCACTGGGATTTCAAAAACACCTGGAACTTTTATAACTGAGATGGAGTATGAACCTCTTAATTTTAATTGAGCTGATTTTAAAAGACCATTTGATATATTTTTGTAGTAATCAGCTACAACTATTAAGATTTTTTTTTTCATTTTATAATTTCCTGTCGAATTATTCTAAGTCCAAAACCTTCTAAACTCACTATTTTTTTTTGGGATCTAGTTACTAAGATCATATTTTTAATATTCAATGACTTGATAATTTGAGCGCCAATACCATAATTTCTAATCAACTTGTCAGAACTTTTGTGATTTTTATTAGATTTATATGCGGTAAGGGTTTGTGAAACAGATTTTAAATTTGTATCTTTAATAAATATCAGAACACAATTATTAAAGTTTTTAAAATACTTAATAGTTTTATTGAATAAATCTGGGAATTTTTTTCCCATTAAGTAATTTCTAACTAAATTTGATGAAATAACTCTAACTCTGATATTTTTTCTTGCTAAGATTCTACCTTTTATTAAAGCAAAATTCTCAGATCCATCAAGAATATTTTCAAATATTTTTATTTTGTATTTTTGATTTTGAATTTTAATTGTATCAGTTTTTTTAAGTTTAACTAATTTTTCAACTTTTAATCTATGGGCAATTAAATCGTCTATTCTACCAATTTTCAATTTATGATTATTTGCAAAATCAATTAATTCTTTGCCTTTTGCCATTTTGCCTTTATCATTCATTATTTCACAAATAACACCTGATGGATTTTTTTTTGCAAGTTTTGAAATATCAACAGAGCCTTCTGTATGACCTGCTCTAACTAATACGCCACCTTCTTTAGCAATAATTGGGAATATGTGTCCCGGTGAAACAATCTCTTTTTTTTTTACATTATTCTTAATTGCAGTTTTTATTGTAACATATCTATCTTTTGCAGAAATTCCTGTTGTAACACCTCTCTTTGCTTCTATTGAGACAGTAAAAGCAGTTTGATTTCTAGATTTATTTACAGGCGACATTAGTGATAAATTTAATTTTTTTGCTTGCTTACCAGTAAGGGCTAAACATATTAATCCCCTGCCATATGTCGCCATAAAATTTATTTTTTTTGCTGTAATATTAGAAGCCGGCACAACTAAATCTCCCTCATTTTCTCTATTTTCATCATCAACAAGAATATACATTTCTCCTTTTTTTGCTGCATTTATAATTTTTTCAATTTTAGTAAAACTATTTTTTTTCATTTATAAACTTTTTTATATATTTAGATAAAATATCAATTTCTATATTTACAATATCATTTTTTTTTAAATCTTTAAGATTAGTAAGTCTTAAAGTGTGTGGTATTGCCCATATTTGAAAACCATTGCTAGTAATCTTTGAAATAGTCAAAGAAACACCATTAATCAGTATAGACGCCTTTTCAATTAGATATTTTTTAAATTTTTTATTAATTAAAAAATTGTATATTGATGATTTATCAACATAAGAAATTTTACTAACTTTAGCTACTGTATCAACATGACCTTGACAAATATGACCTGAAATTTTCTGACCATATTTCATTGGTAGTTCAAGATTAATAATATCATTTATCTTAACTTTATTAAATTTTGATCTGTTAATAGTTTCTTTTGAAAGATAAAATTCTAAAATATCATTTTTGGTTGAAATTAATGTTAAACAAACACCATCACAACATACTGAGATACCTAAATCCTTTTTGGTTAGATTTAAATTTGTCTTTAAAAAAAGATTAATACCTTTTTTCGTAGAGGTTATTTTTTTTATTTTACCTTGATTAAAAATTATTCCATTAAACATATTTAATAATATCTTAAAATTTTATCATCTCCAGTATAAGTTGAGACTTGCTCAATTTTTTTAAACTTACTTTTTACTTTTTGTTCAAAATTGGATAACTTTATAATACCGTTCTTATTTAGTCTTTTAGAGGATTTAAAATGAAAAAACTCATTAAATGCATTTTTTTCAAAAAAATTATTAGTTAAATTTCGACCACCCTCTACAAGTAGATAAAATATATTCTCTTTATAAAGTTTTTGAAAAATATCTTTTGGTAGAAAATTGTTGTTAATTAATTCTAGTTTTATTGTTTTAACACCTTTTTTTTTAAGGAATTTAATCTTTTTGTAGTTGTCTTTATTGTAAAAAATATAAGTAGGTATTTTTTTGGCAGTGTTAATTACAAAAGCATTTTTATTAAAATTTAAATTTTTATCTAATATTATTCTTTTAGGAGAGTATTTTTGAAGTCCTTGAAGACGACAATTCAATCTTGGATTATCAGAGTTTAAAGTTTTATAGGATATTAAGATACCATGATTGCGGTATCTCATTAAATGGGAAATATTTTGCAAATTATTATTTGTTATCATTTTATTTTTATTTGACTTTATATAAGCATCTTTTGAAGAGGCAATCTTTCCAACAACATAAGGTAATTTATTTTTTTTGATATAAAAGTAGCTTTTATAAAAACTGTTAAGCTTTATTGATAATATACCTTTGTAAAAATTAATATTATTTCTTTTAAAAAAACTTTTTGCTGCATTAGCAGTTCTTGGATCAATATCATTTACTCCATAATAAACTTTTTTAATTTTTTTTTTTTTAATTAAATTCGTACAAGGTGGTGTTTTTCCATAATGATTACATGGTTCAAGTGTTACATAAAGTGTTGAACCATTGACTTTTTCTTTTGAATTTTTAATTGCATTGACCTCCGCATGTGGCCTTCCATTACTGCCCGTAACTCCTGTCGAAATAATTTGATCTTTTTTTACTAATACACAACCTACAGATGGATTCTCGCCAGTTATACCTTGATTTTTCTTAGCCAAGCTTAAGGCTTGATGCATATAATAAATATGATTATCAGATGAACTATTTCTTCTTGAAGACATCTATCTTGTCAACAAACTGAATAAAATCTTTTTCTTCCCGGAAATTTCTATATACAGAGGCAAATCTAACATAAGCAACTGGATCCAATTCTTTAAGACCTTCCATAACCATCGTGCCAATAGTTGATGAAGAAATATCACTTTGACCAAGTTCCTCAAGAGAACGAGATATTTTTGTTATGAATTTCTCTACTGTTTCAGTGTCTATTGGTCTCTTTTTTAATGCTATGTATATTGATTTAGATAACTTTTCTCTATCAAAAGGTGATTTTCTTCCATTTTTTTTTACAACTGATAATTCTCTAAATTGAATTCTTTCAAATGTAGTAAATCTTTCACCACACACACATAACCTTCTTCTTCTAATCGCTGTACCGTCTTCTGTAGGACGAGAGTCGACAACAGATGTTTCACCTTTTTTTTCGCACGGACAAATCATAAATTTTTTTTAAGTACTATCTTAAGTGCTTATATATAGGAAAATTTGAGCAAAGGTCTACAACTTCTTTCCTTACTTCAGCCTCTACTTTACTGTTATCTTCAGGATTTTCCGATAAACCCTTTATGACTTTTGTAATCAAATTACCAACTTTTTCAAATTCTTTCAAACCAAAACCTCTGGTAGTTGCTGCTTGAGAGCCTAGTCTAATACCAGATGTCACCATTGGGCTTTCTGTATCAAAGGGTATTCCATTTTTGTTACATGTGATGTTTGATTTTGACAAACTATCAGCAGCTAAATTACCTTTTACATTAAATGGTCTTAAATCAACCAACATTAAATGAGTATCGGTACCACCAGAATAAATTTTAAATCCATTATTTTTTAATGTTTCAGCTAACATTTTAGCATTTGCTAAAACAGAATTAATATATTCTCTGAACTCTGGTTTTAATGCCTCAAGGAATCCAACCGCTTTAGCAGCAATAATATGCATTAATGGACCGCCTTGATATCCAGGAAAGACAGCTGTATTAAATTTTTTAGCAAGATCTTCATGATTAGTTAAAATGATGCCACCTCTTGCGCTTCTAAATACTTTATGAGTTGTGGAAGTTACTACATGAGCGTGCTCAACCGGATTAGGGTATCCTTTGCCCGCAACAAGACCTGAGAAATGCGCCATATCAACCATTAAGTAAGCTCCGATTTTATCACAAATTTCTCTAAATCTTTTAAAATCAATTACTCTTGAATATGCACTAGCACCTGCAATAATTAATTTAGGTTTATGTTCAAGTGCCATTTTTTCTATTACTTCATAATCTAGAAGTTCAGTTTTTTTATCAACATCATAAGAAATAGCGTTAAACCATTTTCCAGACATAGATATTTTTAATCCGTGTGTTATGTGGCCACCTGAATCTAGGCTCATCCCCATAAATGTATCACCAGGTTTCAATAAAGCTAAAAATACTGCTCCGTTTGCCTGAGCTCCTGAATGAGGTTGAGAATTCGCAAATTTACAATTAAATAATTTTTTAAGTCTTTCATTTGCTAAAGTCTCAGCAACATCAACATGCTCGCAACCGTTATAATATCTTTTTCCAGGATATCCCTCAGCATATTTATTTGTTAAAACAGAACCTTGAGCTTCTAAAACAGCTTGTGATACAATATTTTCAGAAGCGATAAGTTCAATATGATTTTGCTGTCTAACAAGTTCGTCTGTAACAGCCTTGTAAACTTCAGGATCGGTTTCTGATAATTTTTTTTCAAAAAAATTTTTGTAATCTACGTTTAAATACTTACCTTCACTTGACATATTTACTCCTATATCTTTTTAACTCTTCTTAAATGTCTGCCACCCTCAAATTTTGTATTCAAAAAAACACTAATAAATTTTAAAGCATTATTTTTTGAAATTAATCTTGATCCTAATGTAATAACATTTGCATCATTATGCAATCTAGATAATTTTGTAGATTTTACACTAAAGCATTGAGCGGCTCTTATATTTCTGTGTTTATTAGCCGCTATACTCATTCCAGTGCCTGAGCCACAAATTAAAATGCCTATATTTTTTTTATTTTTTTTGACTTTTTTAGCTAAATTATGAGCATAAAATGGATAATCGACACTATTACTAGAAAAAGGACCTAAGTCTGTGAAATTAAATTTTTTTTTAGCTAAGAAATTTAAAACACTTTTTTTTAATGAAAATCCTGCATGATCAGAAGAAACGAATATTTTTCTCAAGGAAATATTATATATAAAAATTAATTAAATTTATAGTCTAAAACGCAAGCTACAAGATGTACTCTATTTTCTTCACCACCATTAAATGCATTATGATATTTCAAGTTATTTGTTACCCAAACTGATCCGTCAGCAGGCATATGTTCAGCTCTTTTATCAATTACCATAATAGCACCTGGATTTGTATAAATTGGTATATGTAATCTTGGTTCAGGATCTCTGTGCCAGCTTAAAGTTGATCTTGGCTCTTTTAACAATAATCTTACTCTTCCAAGTTTATATTTTTTTTTTAATTCTTCGTAAACTTCTTTAAAGTAAGTGTGTTCATAATCTTTAACAAATTCTGTGTACTTACTTTCATCAATTTTCACATCCCTAGAAACTTCAACCCCTGTTGCGTCAGGTTTTGTCCAGTAAACACCTCTCACTTTATTTCCTTTGATCGAGTCAGGATCTCCAGGTATTTGGTTAAGGGATATACCTGCGAAGTGAGGTATTCCTAAGCTTGTATCAAAGCCTTTAATTTTTAAAACTTCATTACAAGCATTTCTTAATTTATCAATATCAAACTTAATATTCTGTTTTTGAAAATCGTTAACTAGATTATTTGATATATGTTTGTTGATCGGTGTAACGTTATTCATTTCAAATTAATACTTTATTTATTCTTATAATACATATAACTATTGTCGCATACAAAAAAATTATTGAGAATGATTATCACTGGAAAATACCCTGAGCTTCGCATGAGAAGAAATAGAAAAAGAGATTGGTCAAGAAGGTTGACAAGTGAAAACAGTTTATCAGTAAACGACCTTATTCTGCCAATATTTATTATTGAGGGAAAAAATAAAAAAATACCTGTTAAATCTATGCCTGGTATTTATAGATATTCACTTGATAAATTAAATTCAGTTGTCCAATCAGCTGTAAACATGGGTATACCAATGATAGCTATATTTCCTTATACAGAAAAGAAACTAAAAAATTCACTTGGTACAGAATCAATTAATTCAAATAATTTAGTATGTAAAGCATGTAGACAAATAAAAAAAAAGTTTAAGTATAAAATTGGAATTATGTGCGATGTTGCACTTGATCCGTACACCTCTCATGGACACGATGGAATAATGGTAAAAGGAGATGTAGATAACGATGAAACAATTAAGATTTTAGTTGAACAATCATTATTGCAAGCATCAGCAGGGTGTGATGTGATAGCTCCATCAGATATGATGGATGGAAGAATAAGTTCAATTCGTAAAGCATTGGATAAGAATAATTTTAAACATGTACAAATTTTATCCTATGCTGTTAAATATGCTTCAAGTTATTATGGTCCTTTTAGAGATGCAATAGGTTCTAAGAATCTTTTAAGGGGCGATAAAAAAACATATCAAATGGATTTTAAAAATTCTGATGAAGCCCTAAGAGAGGTGACTTTAGATATCAAAGAGGGAGTGGATATGGTTATTGTTAAACCAGGATTGCCTTATATAGATATAATTCAGAACATCAAAAAAAGATTTAAAATTCCCGTAATAGCTTATCAAGTCTCAGGGGAGTACAGTATGATATCAAACTCAATCCAAAAAAAAATAGTTGATAAAAATGTTATAATTGAAACTTTGACTAGCTTTAAAAGATCTGGAGCAAACGCAATAATTACTTACTTTGCGGATAAAATTGCGAAAGATTTATAATTATTTGTTCAATAAATTTTCGAATTGCAATCTTTGAATTGGAATTTTAGTATTATTAGGTGAGAATATACTTTTTTCCATATAATTACTAACTAAACTAACACCTTTTAATATATCAGCATCATCAACGTTCTCTATTTCATCATCTACTAAGAAATTAGGTACAATTTTTTTTTGAGTGGATGATTTAACATAATAAATAATCTTATTATTTATAATTTCATGACAAACAATTTCTTTAAGATTTAAATCGTATCCTAAATACTTTAGAAGTTTTAACTCCCAATTTATATAATTTTTAAGCCAATTATTATTGTCTAATATAAAAAAAAGATTTAGTATAAGCCTAAATATATTTTCATTTTTTTCATTTTCTGGCGTCAAATTTTTAATCAAACTCAGGGCGGATGTGATGCAATGTAGTTTTTTTTGATTATTAAAATAAACAGGTGTGTGAGCTCGAATTATTTCAGCTTTAATTGAAGAAGTTTTTGAGTTATTTTTTGTATTCAGGTTTAGATGAAAAAAGTTTCCTAATTGTAGATAACCTTTAATTTTTTTCGAAGTTCCACCAAAAATTATACCTGAAGATCTTCCATTTTGTTCAGTATAAAAGTCGGCAATAACAGAATTTTCATTATATTTTAGTTTGCTAATTAAAAAACCTTGATCAATTTTAATCATATATTAATTAATTTTGTCATTAACTTATTAGCCGCATTTTGCTCTGCAATTTTTTTTGAAGATCCAAGCCCAAACTCAGGTTTAGAATTTTTAATTTTTACCTGAATTTTAAAAATCGGTTTGTGATTGGGTCCTTTACTTTCTAAAAGTTTATAGATTGGTAACACTTTAAATTCTTTTAATGAATATTCTTGTAATCTTGTCTTAGCATCAATTTCAGTTTTAACAGAGTTTTTAAGATCAGTAGACCATAAATATAAAATAACTTTTTCGGCAACCTTTATACCCTGATCTAAAAAAATAGCTCCTATAATTGCTTCACAAGCGTCTGAGATAATTTTATTTTCAATAATATTATTTATTTTGTTTGACGTACTTGTTTTAATAATTTTATTTAATTGTAAAAATTTGCATACATCATAACATTTTTTTTTATTTACCAATGAAGCAAGTTTTTTATCAAGTATTCCTTCTTTTTCTTTTGGATATAATTTTAATAATTCTTTTGCAATTACAAAACCGAGAACCCTATCACCTAAAAACTCAAGTTTTTCATTATTAATATTTTTATCATAACTCTTATGTGTTAAGGATTGAATTAAAAGATTTTTATCTTTAAATTTTATTTTTAAATTTTTTTCAATATCTTCTATTTTCATATCATATTATTTTTTTGAAAAATCTATCAAATCTTATTAGCTCATTCCAACGCCATATTTCAAAAATACTCCCCTTTCTTGTGTCTGATGAAAAAAAAATAAATTGTGCTTTACCAACTAAGTTGTTTTCATGGACATATCCAACGCTACTTAAAAATCTGCTATCTTTTGAACAATCCCTATTATCTCCTAAAAAGAAATAATGTTTATCAGGTACAACAAATTTTTGAGAATTTTGAAATGTGTAAAATTTACCATACACAGTCTTAAATTTTTTTTCTGATAATTTTTCCTCAAAAGTATTTACATCAATTGCTTTATCTCCACAGAATATAATATCATTTTTTGATTTAAGATCTTTAAACACCTCAAGATCGTTTATGTACAATATGCCATCAATAAATTGAATAGTATCCCCAGGGACACCAATTAATCTTTTAATATAATCAGTTCTATTGTCAGCTGGTGTCTTAAAAACTACCACATCGCCAATTGCAGGTTCTTTACTTAAAATCCTATTTTTAAATAAAGGTGGACTAAAAGGAAAAGAGTGTTGGCTATACCCATAACTAAATTTTGTAACAAAAAGTCTATCTCCAACTAGAAGGTTAGGTTCCATTGATGATGATGGAATGTAAAATGGTTGAATAAATATTGAGCGTATGAATACAGCAATAACCAATGCATAAAAGAGGGTTTTTATATTTTCAGAAATTACTTTTTTCATAATTTGTTTATTATAACGTACGCAATTGAATATTGCTTTTCATCAGATAAAGAAACATAAACATTGAACCTACCTGATTTAAATTTTTTATTCAAAATTTTTTTGACGTTATTGTTAAAGTATATAGTTGGCTTTCCTAATTTGTTATTCTTGACGTAAATATCATTAAAATTAATTCCTTTTCTTAAACCTATACCGATAGATTTAACAAATGCCTCTTTGGCTGCAAATCTTTTAGCAAAAAAATTTGTTTTATTTTTAATTTTTTTTGAATCGTTTATTTCATTTTTTGAGAATATTCTAGAAACGAACTTAGGATTTTTAATTAACTTTTTAATCCTTGAATTTTTAATTATATCAACGCCGTTACCGATTATTTCCATTTATTTACAAATTTTTTTAAATTTTTTAATTACATTTTTTAATCCAAAAAAAATTGACTCTCCTATAATAAAATGACCTATATTAAATTCGGATATTTCATTTACTTTGGATAATAAACTAGCGCTTTTATAATCAAGGCCGTGACCAGCATGGACTTCAATGCCTAAAGATTTTGCATATGAAGCACATTTTTTTATTTTGTTTAATTCATTATTAAAATTTTTTTTTGATCTAACTAATCTTGATAACTTTCCTGTATGAATTTCTATACATTTAGTTTTTATTTTTTTAGAAAGTTTAATATCTTCAATACTTGGATTGATAAATAAACTAGTTCGTATCTTATTTTTATTAAATAATTGAATTATGTTAGAAATTTTTTTAGAATTTTTTTTTAAATTAAGTCCACCTTCTGTAGTAACTTCGTTTCTTTTTTCAGGTACCAGACAAATAAACTTTGGTTTACACTTTATAGCTAATTTAGTGATTTTTTTATTAGTAGATAGTTCAAGATTTATTGGAATTTTTTTAAACTTTGATAATGTGATTAGGTCTTTATCATTAATATGTCTTCTATCCTCTCTTAAATGTATTGTAATAGAATCTGCACCAAGTTTCATTACGTATTTAGCTGCATTTAATATATCAGGATGACCCTCACCTCTTGCATTACGTATAGTAGCTACATGGTCAATATTTACACCTAATCTTTTCATTATATTCTTCTGCTGCCTGGACTGCTAATAGGTATTTCTTTTAAATATGCAGGAATTTTATTTTTTTTGAATGTTTTAGCTTCAATTTTTAATTGAGAAACTAACGGTATATTTTTAATTTTTAAACTTGATTTATTTGAACGGTCAATAATGCAAGCAAAACCAATTAATTTTGCTTTTGCTTTTTTAATTAAACTTACACATTCCATACTTGATTTGCCTGTTGTGATTACATCTTCAACAATTAAAACTTTGGCATTTTTTTTTATTTGAAATCCTCTTCTTAAAGTAAATTTTTTTTTTACCCTTTCACAAAAAATGGTTTCTTTATTTAAAATTTTTCCAATTTCATAACCTATAACAATTCCACCTATTGCTGGTGAAAGTATTAAATCAATTTTTTTAAATTTTTTTTTTATTTTTTTACTTAGTGAGTGACAAATTTCCTTGGATAAATTTGGAAAGCTTAGTAGTTTCGCGCACTGTATGTATCTATTTGAATGCAAACCTGATGATAAAACGAAATGACCTTCTAATAGAGCATTAGTTTTTCTTAAAACCTTTAAAGATTCTTTGGAAGAAAGCATATTTTTTATCTTTGTGTCTAATAATTTTAAAGTTATATTCTTTTTGTTTTAACTCACTTATAAGTTTTGTAAAGTTTTTGAGATCGCCGATTATCAAATTAAATTGAAAATTAATACTTTCTTTACTTTTTTCTACCATTTCAACACTAGAAATGTTCAAATTGTTTTCTCCAATAAGTGATGTTACTTCACCAAGTCGCCCTGGTTGGTCCGGTAAAGATATCCAAAGTTTAGTATTGTAAATTTTCTTTTTTGTTAAGTTTTGACTATCGCGGTATTGCCAATGTCTTCTTATAGCTGCTCTTGCTTTTCCTGTTTTAGTTGATGTTAACCAATGAAGTGATGGAGAAACTTTTTTGGAAGTTATTATTTTTATAACATCGCCATTGGTTAAAATAGATTGCAATGGACTTTCTCTGCCATTGATTTCACAACCAATAGCAGTATCACCAACTTGGGTATGAACAGCATAGGCAAAATCAATTGGTGTTGCATTTTTTGGAAGTTTAATAACAGATCCTTTGGGAGTAAAACAAAAAACGTTTTCTTGAAACATTTGCAATTTTGTAAATTCATAAAAATCCTCAGGATTTTCATTTCTATCTATTATTTCAACTAAATCTGCTAACCAATCATACTCTTTCCAAGTAAGTGAATTAAATTTTTCCGATGATTTATATTTCCAATGTGAAGCAATGCCTCGCTGGGCGAACTCATGCATTTGCATTGTTCGTAGTTGAATTTCAATTGGTCTTTTATTTGGTCCAATAATTGCCGTATGCAAGGATTCATATTTATTAATTTTAGGTGAAGAGATGTAATCTTTAAAACGACCAGGAATACAATTCCACTTACTATGAAAAATTCCTAACGCTTTATAACATGATGGGACACTATCTAAAATTATTCGAAAACCAATGATGTCAGTTATTTGTTCTAAAGAAATTCTTTTTTGTTGAATTTTACGCCAAATTGAAAAAGGTGTTTTTTCTCTTCCATATATTTTGGCATCAATTTTATTTTCTTTTAACAAATTTGAAAAATCTTCTGAAATACTATTAAAGTTGTTTAAGTTATTTTCTTTTATCTGATCCAATCTATCTTTAATTAGCTTTCTTGCATTTGGGTTCAAAACTTGGAATGATAAATCCTCTAATTCATCTCTTATTCTATTCATGCCCATTCTATCAGCTAGTGGCGCGTATATCTCCATAGTTTCTCTTGCTTTTCTTATTTGTTTTTCTTTTTTTGTGACAAACTGTATTGTTCTCATATTATGCAATCTGTCGGCTAATTTTACTAAAAGTACTCTGATATCTTTTGAAGTAGCTAAAATTAATTTTCTAAAATTTTCAGCTTTGGAATCATTTGCAGCTTGATTTTCATATGCCGAGATTTTTGTAACACCATCAACTAAATCAGCAACCTCTTTACCAAATTCTTTCTCTATAGTTTTATAAGTTGCTTGTGTATCTTCAATAGTATCGTGTAATAAACCCGTCGCTATGGTAGCGCTATCAAGTTTTAAATCTGTTAAAATATTAGCTACTGCGATTGGATGAATTATATATGGAGACCCCTCATCTCTTTTTTGTTTTTCGTGAGCTTTAAGAGCAAAATTATAAGCTTTACTTAAGGTTTCAGGGTTAAGAAATTTATTATATGATTTTACTTTATTTATTAAGTCATCAGATTTAAGCATTATCTTTTATATCACGAATTTATAAAATTTTAATAGTTCTTAAACTTGATATTGATAAATTATGTAATAATTGGGATATTTTCGTATTTTTTTTTGGATGCTTCCAGTTTTTATCTATTTCAAATAATGGAAATAAAACAAAACTTCTGTAATGCATTCTAGGGTGGGGTATTTTTAAATCTATATTTGTAAAAAGTATATTTTTTTTAGAGTAGTCTATTATATCTATATCACAAGTTCTTGGGGCGTTTTTAAAAGATTTTGATCTTCCTAAAATTTTTTCAATTTTTTTTAAAAATATAAATAATTCTCTTGGATTTAGACTTGTTTTACATTTTAGAACAATATTTAAAAAATATGGATCTTTTTTATTAGGCCATGAGACTGTTTTATAGAAACTTGAGCTTGATAATATTTTAATTTTATCATCAGAGTTTATCAGGTACTTAGCTTTTTCAATGTTATGCCTTCTATTACCTAAATTTGATCCTATACCTAATATTACGCTTTTAGCTTGTTTTTCTAACATATCTGGCCTTGTCTCGATTCCAGTCTCTAGTTTTTTTAGTTTGTCTCTTATCGTATTTCTTTTTACCTTTGGCAACGGCAATCTCAATTTTTGCTTTGCCTTTTTTAAGATATAACTTTGTTGGAATTAAAGTAAAACCCTCTCTGTTAACCTTTCCAATTAACTTATTTATCTCTCTTTTATTTAGAAGAAGTTTTCTATCATCTGTAGGATTATGATCTGAATAACTTGCCTGTTTGTATGATG
>CACHWQ010000016.1 GCA_902583645.1 uncultured Pelagibacteraceae bacterium
GGACTTTTAGCTTATTCCCCATTAGCAATTGGTCACTTAACGGGAAAATATAGAAATAATAAAAAACCAAAAAAATCCAGACTAGACCATGATGATAATTTTTGGACAAGGTACAATAAACCAAATCGAGAAAATGCTGTTGAAGAATACTACCAGATTTCCAAAGATTATAATTTAGATATGGCTCAAATGTCACTTAAATTTTGTGAAATTCAACCATTTGTGACTAGTGTAATAATTGGAGCTACGACTATGCAGCAGTTGAAAACTAACATAGAAAGTGTAAATGTTAATCTTTCTGAAGAAATTTTAAAAAGTATAAACAATGTTCAAAAATTATATCCAAATCCATGTCCATAATTAACAAAACTATTATAGTTGCAATCTTAATATTATTTCCTTTCAACTTGATTGCCGAAGAAATTAAGAAGGTTGGAAAATTTAAAGACTGGGAAACTATGGTTTTAACGAAATCTGATGGCATTGTTTGCTTTGCACAATCAAAACCTGTGCTTCAGTCACCTAAAACAAATAAGCGAGATTCGAGATTATTTGTTTCTTTCAGGCCTAATGAAAAAATTGTAGATGAAATTAGTCTTACTGCTGGATATGAGTTTAATAAACAAAATTCAATAACTGCAAAGTCAGGAAAGTTCAAATATAAGTTTGATATTTCACAAGAAAATTTTGCATGGATAGCTAATAATAAAGTTGAAAGAAAAATGATTAGAACAATGAAAAAAGGATCTAGAATAATGGTTTCAGGATATAACTCGTCTGGTTCACAAACGATTGATCATTATTCATTGCTAGGTTTTACAAAAGCTTATAATGAAGCAAAAAAAAGCTGCAGCTAAGAAAAAACAAAAAAAAAAAATTGTTTTAGCCTATTCCGGTGGTCTTGACACATCTATTATTTTGAAATGGCTTCAAGAAAATTTTAACGCTGATGTAATTTGTTACACCGCCGATATTGGACAGAAACTTAATAAAAAAAAAATTATTAATAATGCTAAAAATTTAAACGTTAAAAAAATAATAATTGAAGACTTACAAAACGAATTTGTGAAAGAATATGTTTTTCCAATGATTAGAGGTCACGCTGTCTATGAAGGTGTATATTTATTGGGAACATCTATAGCCAGACCATTAATTGCAAAAGCACAAATTAGGGTTGCCAAAAAACTGAAAGCTTATGCAGTATCACATGGTTCTACAGGAAAAGGAAACGACCAAGTTAGATTTGAACTTGGTTATCACTTTTTTAGTCCAAAAATAAAAGTAATTGCACCATGGCGTATTTGGGATTTAAGTTCTAGAACTGATCTCATTAAATATGCTAAGAAGAATAAAATTCCAATACCAAAAGATAAAAAAGGTGAACCACCTTTTTCAATTGATGATAATTTATTTCATACATCAACAGAAGGGAAAGTTTTAGAAAACCCAAAAAATCAAGCGCCAGAATTTATATTCCAAAGAACTACCTCGCCTGAAAAGGCTCCTAATAAACCTACTTATGTAACTATCAATTTTAAAAAAAGTGATCCAGTAGGTTTAAACGGGAAAAAATTGTCTCCAGCAAAACTTTTAAAAAAGCTGAATCATCTTGCTGGAACTAATGGTATAGGACGAGTAGATTTAGTGGAAAATAGATTTTTAGGAATTAAATCCAGAGGTGTTTACGAAACACCGGGTGGCACATTGCTGATGATCGCGCACCGAGCGATTGAGTCAGTTTCATTAAACAAATCAACAATGCATTTAAAAGAAAATATAATGTCTAGATATTCTGAATTAATTTATAATGGTTATTGGTTTTCAAAAGAAAGATTTAAATTACAAAAAATCATTGATTTAAAAAGAAATAAAGTAAATGGCTCTGTTAAGCTAAAACTTTATAAAGGAAATACAACAATCCTTTCAAGAAATACAAACAGCAAAGCTTATTCACAAAAAAATGTCTCTTTTGAGGAAAATAAAAGTTTTAATAAAGAAAATGTAGAAAGATTTATAAATTTCCACAAAAAAAAATTGAGATAATTAACTTTGTGATCTTTTAAAGCACTCAATAGTATTTTTTAATAAACACGCAATAGTCATGGGTCCCACACCGCCTGGAACTGGCGTGATAGCTTTGGCAATTTTTGAAACTTCCTCGAAGGCAACATCCCCAACAATACCTTTTTCAGTTTTATTAATTCCCACGTCAATAACTATTGAATCTTTTTTAATCCAATCACCTTTAACTAGCTCTGGTATTCCAACAGCTGCTACGACCACATCTCCTTTTAAACACTCACCTTTTAAATCCTTGGTTTTTGAATGTGTTATTGTTACTGTGCAATTTTCTTTTAAAAGTAATTGAGTCATAGGTTTGCCATTTAAGTTTGATCTACCAATAATAACTGCTTTTTTACCCGACAAGTTTGGTTCTACTTTTTTGATCAGTAAATAACAGCCTAAAGGTGTACAAGGAATTGAACTCTCATAGCCAGACGAAAGATTGCCAACATTCACAGGATGAAAACCATCAACGTCTTTTTCTGGAATTATAGCCTCTATAACCTTTTTTTTATTAATATGCTTCGGCAATGGTAATTGAACCAAAATTCCAGAGACTGTATGGTCTTTATTTAGTTCATCGATTTTGTTTAATATTTCTATCTCTTCAACGTTATCTGGGTACTTTATTACCTCAGATTTCAAGCCAACCTCTTTGGCTGATCTTTCCTTATTTCTTACATAAATTTGACTCGGTGCAAGGTCTCCAATTAAAATTACCGTAAGACCAGGAACCTTATTGTATTTAGTTTTCAAATGAGAGACTTCTTTTTTTAAATCTTCTCTTAAATTTGCTGCTTCTTTTTTTCCGTCAATTAAAATCATAGTTAGTTAAATAAAATTGGTGCTAGATATAGTTTCATACACACTTCTACAAACCATATCAACAAAAGAAGAATAATGGGAGAGATATCGAAAGCTCCAAGATTAGGTAAAAATCGCCTAATATACATTAGTAAAGGTTCAGTTAATCTATAAGTAAAATCTAAAACTAAATATACAAATCTATTTGAAGTGTTTAAGACATTAAAGGCGACAAGCCAACTTATAACTACATTGGCAATAACAACGTAAGTATATAGTTTTAAAATTTGAAGCACCAAATAAAATAATGCAATCATTTTTTTTCTACATATATAGATTGACTTGGGAATGCAAATGCGGCACCATTTTTTTCTACAATTTGTTTAATTTGTATTGCTAATCTCTCTTTAACTGAAAGCCATTTTTCCCATTCACTAGTTTTTGTAAAACAACGTATGTACATGTCTATAGAACTTTCAGCAAATTTATCTATTCTTACCGCATACCCAAGTTCAATATTAAAATCTTCGTGTTTTTTAATGTAATTCTCAATTTCATCTCTAATTTTTTTAAGTTGATCTACAGTAGTGTCGTATTGAAGATTAATAATCCAGCTTATTATCCAATTTGTAGTTTGACTAACGTTAATAACTGCATTTTCTGCAAATTGAAAATTTGGAATTATTGCAAGCGATTTATCAAATTTTCTTATTGTTGTAGATCTAAATCCAATTTTTTCTACTATACCTTCTATAATACCTTCAACCAAAATCCAGTCCCCCATTTTAAAACGTTTTTCAACTAATACTAATATTCCTGAAATCAAATTTTTAAATAAATCTTGGGCTCCTAAAGCGACTGCAACACCAAAGAGGCCAAGGCCAGCAATTATTGGGCCAATTTTAATTCCCCATAATTCTAAAACTGCTGCGGCTCCTAAAATGAAAATTAATATTTTTAATGACTTAATTATCCAGCCAATCAATTCTCTTGTTAAAATTTTTCCTAGTCCACTAAGTATGTACGAGATAGGCTCAATAATTTGATGAATGATCCAAAATAGTAGAATTGTTATTAGCGTTCTATTAATATTATCTACAAATGATCTTGTATCTTCTGAAAATGACATATAATAACTTGCAATAAAAAATCCTAGAACAACTGGCAAAAATCTTGCTGGACCAACCATCGACTTAACAAAAGTATCATCTAACTTATTTGTAGTTCTTTGTGAAATGATCTCTAATTTTTTAATTATAAGCTTGCTTATTAACCCTCTAAAAATTAAAAAGATTAAAAAAATACCTAAACCGATCAAAATCTCGAATATATCAATACCTAAAATTCCTCTGTTCCAAACAGATAAAAATAAATCTTTAAAATTACCAAATATTTCCATAATTAAATTTTATACAGCAAAAATTCTTCTTCTCCAGGATTAAAAAGAAATATTTTTTTCCACTTTATTTCATTTAAAACAGTTGAGGTTTTTTCACTTATACACATTAAATTAGTATTCATCCAAGAGCCTTGAAGATTATAATTTTTTATCATATTTAGAAAACTTTGTGCACTGTTTTGAGAGTAAACATAGACGATATCAGGTATTTTATCTCTAAGTTTTTCAATCTCATCATTATTAAACTTTTCTTGCTCAATAGCTTTATAGTTAATTATTCTTTTCAAATGGTAGCCCTGGGAAATTAATTTTTTATCTAGGTCTGAAGATATTATTTGCCCTGTAACATAAATTAAATTTCCATCAGAAACTCCAAAATTTTGGAAAATAATCTCTTTTAGATTTTCAACATTACCACCTGCTACATATATGTTTTGAAATCCTTTCATTTTAGCAACTTTTTCAGTAGTGTTTCCAACACAAAAACATTTTATTTTCTTATCAATTTTTTGTGTATCTAAAAATTTAATAGCATTGGAACTTGTGAATATAATTCCTTTAAAAAGAGAGAAGTCCAAGCTTTCATAAATTATTTTTTGAATACTGATGACAGGTATATGCGAAACCATATGTCCTAAGGATTTAAATCTTAACATTAGTTCATGGCAATCATCAAATGGTCTAGTAAATAAAATATGCATTTATCTTTTTTTCTTATATAGATTTTTAGACCTTTTTTTTATTTTTTCACCAAGTTCTTTCCCAGCTAAATTAGACAAATATAATTTTTTTGAAGACTTAAGGTAAAACCTTTTCTTACCATCTAAAGAAAATAATTCTGTAACGATATTTAATTTATTATTTTGAATTTTTGCATTTACTCCAACGGGAGTTTCACAATCTCCATCTAGAACTTTAAGAACATCTCTTTCAGCATTTACACATATATTAGTTGGAGCATGATTTATAGCTTCAAGTAATTGCATTATTCCTAGATCATCTTTTCTGCATTGTAAAGCGATTGTACCCTGGCCCGCACTAGGAATTATTTCCGATAGAGAAAAAACTTGAGAAATATTGTTTTGCATTTTTAAACTTTTTAAACCTGCATATGATAAAATTATTGCATCATAAATTTTATTTTTTAATTTTTTGATTCTTGTATCAACATTGCCTCTTATCAATTTGTAAATTAAATCTTTTCGCATTCTCTTAAGCTGAAATTCTCTTCTTAAGGATGAGGTGCCTACTATCGAATTTTTTGGAAGACTTTTAAATTTTTTATTTTTTCTAGTTATCAAAACTTCTCTTGGATCGTTTCTTTTAAGGAAACAATTTGTGAATAATTTTTTATTCTCCCTTGATGGTATATCTTTTAATGCATGAACCGCAATATCAATTTTTTTATTTAAAAGTTCATTTTCAATTTTTTTGGTAAATAATCCTTTTCCGCCAATATCAGAAAGTCTTTTATTTTGGATCTTGTCTCCCTTTGTAAATACCTTTTTAATACTCACAGATTTTATTGCAAATCTTGATTTAAATTTATTAATATTCTGTTCTGCAATTCTGGCGTAAATCAAAGCCAATTTACTTCCTCTTGTTCCTATAGTAATTTTTTTTTTCATAGAATTAATTTCAATAAATTTTATATTGGAAATTTATAATTTATAAAAAGAAATTTAATGAAAAAAAAAGCATTAATTTTAGGAATTGAGACAAGCTGTGATGAAACTGCGGTGGCTGTCTTAGAAGAAAGCACTGAAACTGTACCTAATTTGCTGTCAAATATAGTTTCTAGCCAAGAGGAAATACATAAAAAATTTGGTGGCATTGTCCCTGAATTAGCAGCCAGATCTCATATTGATAAAATTGATTTAATTGTAAAAAGGGCTTTAAAAAAAAGTGGAAGAAAATTAAAAGACATAGATGCTATTGCAGTCACTGGGGGGCCCGGTTTAATAGTTTGCTTATCGGTAGGTTTAAATTTTGCGAAAGCTTTGGCAATGACTTTAAAAAAACCACTAATTGTTGTTAATCATCTAGAGGGTCATGCTCTAAGTCCTAAACTTATAACCGATTTAAGATATCCATATTTACTTTTGTTAATTTCCGGCGGTCACTCTCAGTATTTAGCTGTTAAAAACTTGGGAAAATATAAAAGACTTGGAACAACAATAGATGATGCTTTAGGTGAGGCTTTTGATAAAACTGCAAAATTGTTAGGTATAAAATTTCCTGGGGGGCCTTTCATAGAAAAATTTGCAGCACGAGGTAATAAAGATAGATTTGATCTTCCAAAACCAATTATCAATAAAGGTGGTTGCAATTTATCATTTGCTGGCCTTAAAACTGCTGTTCTTAAAATTTCAAAATCGATTAAAAATAATCAAGATAAAAATGATTTAGCTGCATCATTTCAAAAAACAATTGAGGAAATATTAGTTAAGAAAACTAAAATCGCTTTTGATCAATTTAAGAAAATATCTCAAACAAAGAATAACTTTTTTGTAATAGCAGGTGGAGTAGCAGCAAATAATAAAATTAGAAATAAATTAGAAAAAGTGAGTTTTGAAGAAAATTTTATACCTATTTTTCCTCCACTTAATTTATGTGGTGATAATGCTGCAATGATTGCGATGGTGGGCTTAGAAAAATTTAAATTAAAACAATTTAGTAAATTAGATGCTCCCGCGAACCCACGATGGCAATTAGATAAGAAGGCAGTTTTCCTAAAAGGAGCGGGTGTAAAATTATGAGCAAATATTGGTTAATGAAATCTGAACCTGACGTATGGTCTATTGAAAGCCAAAAAAAAGCTGGAGAAAAAGGTGCTATATGGGATGGTGTGAGAAATTATCAAGCAGCAAATAATTTAAAAAAAATGAGAAAAGGTGATTTGTGTTTTTTTTATCACTCAAACATTGGGAAAGAAATAGTAGGAATTGTTCAAGTTATTAAAGAGGCATTTAAAGACCCGACAGATAAAAAAAAATATTTTGTTGCTGTTAGAGTAAAGTATAAAAAAACTTTTATAAAACCAATTACTTTAAGTATAATCAAGAAACATCCTCATTTAAAAGAACTTTCGCTAGTAAAACAGAGCAGATTATCAGTGATGCCGATAGATACTAAAAGCTGGAAAATTATTAATAAGATTAGTAATATTAATAAATAAGTACATTAATTATGAAAAAAAAAGCCAAAAAAAAGAAAAGTAAAGTAAAAAAAAGTAAAAAAAAATCCTTGAGGAGGAACAGGCTTAAGGTTTCAAAGGAAAAAGCTAAAGATAATAGTTTAATCAAAATTAAATCTGACTGGCAAAAAAAAGCTTTGGTTAATAGAAAACAATACGAAAAAAAATATAACGACTCTATAAAATATAATGAAGATTTTTGGAAAAAAGAAGGAAAAAGAATTAATTGGATCAAACCATATACAAAAATAAAAGATGTAAAATACAGTAAGACAGATGTTAATATAAAATGGTATTATGATGGAACGCTAAATGCGTCAGTAAATTGTATAGACCGACATTTAAAAAAAAATAAAGATAAGACTGCTATAATCTGGGTAGGTGATGATCCTAAAGTACAAAAAAAAATTACTTACAAACAATTGCACCAGGAAGTTTCTAAAACAGCTAACGCTTTAAAAGATTTAGGTATTAAGAAAGGTGATAGAGTTACTATTTATTTAACTATGATACCTGAATTGGCTTACACGATGTTAGCCTGTGCACGTATAGGTGCTATACATTCAATTATTTTTGGTGGTTTTTCTCCAGACAGCATTGCAGGCAGAATTAACGATTGTAAATCAGATTATGTTATCACAGCTGATGAGGGCCTAAGAGGTGGCAAAATTATACCTTTGAAATCAATAACAGATGAAGCCCTTATACATTGTCCAAATGTAAAGAAGTGTATTGTTGTTAAAAGAACAGGAAATAGGATTAATTGGGATGAAAGTAGAGATGTTTGGTATAATGAAATAGTTAAAAAAGCATCTGAAATATGTGATCCAGAGGAAATGAATGCTGAGGATCCTTTATTTATTTTATACACTTCTGGTTCAACCGGCAAACCAAAAGGTGTCCTTCACACTACGGGTGGATACATGGTTTATGCTTCAATGACACATCAATATATTTTTAACTATAAACCAAAAGATATTTACTGGTGTACTGCCGATATAGGTTGGATAACTGGTCATAGCTATATAATTTACGGTCCGCTTGCGAACGGTGCTACAACAATTATGTTTGAAGGAATACCAACATATCCTGATACATCAAGATGGTGGCAAATAGTAGATAAATATAAAGTTAACATATTTTATACTGCTCCAACAGCAATCAGGGCTCTGATGAGAGAGGGTGATGAACCAGTTAAAAAAACCTCCAGAAAATCACTCAAGTTACTAGGGACTGTTGGTGAACCTATAAATCCTGAAGCTTGGCAATGGTATTTTAAAACTGTTGGTGAATCTAAATGCCCTATTGTAGATACTTGGTGGCAAACGGAAACTGGTGGCATTTTAATTAGTCCACAAACAGGAGCAATAGATCTTAAACCAGGATCAGCAACTAAACCGTTTTATGGAATCAAGCCAGTTATTGTCGATCAGGAAGGCAAAGTTCTTAAAGGCGAAGCTAAAGGAAGATTGTGTATTGCTCAATCATGGCCAGGTCAAATGCGAACAGTTTACGGAGATCACCAAAGATTTATTGATACTTATTTTTCACAATTTGATGGAAAGTATTTTACTGGAGATGGATGTAGAAGAGATAGGGATGGTTATTATTGGATTACTGGTCGGGTGGATGATGTAATAATTGTTTCAGGTCACAATCTTGGCACCGCAGAAATTGAAAGTGCGTTCGTTGCTCATCCGAAAGTTGCTGAAGCTGCAGTCGTTGGCTATCCTCATGATATAAAAGGTAATGGTTTATACTGCTATGTAACTTTAAATGCAGGAGAGACACCTGATGGAGACTTGGAGAGAGATTTAAAACTTTGGGTAAGAAAACAAATAGGGCCGATAGCAACACCAGATTTTATTCAATTTTCTCCGGGCTTACCTAAAACCAGATCTGGAAAAATAATGAGAAGAATTTTACGAAAAATTGCGGCCAATGAACATGAACAGCTTGGGGATACAACTACACTAGCCGATCCTTCTGTTGTTTCATCTTTAGTTGATAATAGAAAGAACGTTTAAAGATTTATCAAAGTCGAAAATTCTTTTTTAATATTTTCCCATTTTAAATGAATTGAATTTAAAACTATTTTTTTATCGAGTTTTTTTAATTCGTCAGCAATTGGAGCCCATTTATATAATGCATAACCACTATTTTCAAAAGGTGAATTGGTATAATGTTCTGACCATTGAATTTTATCAATTTTATCTGCAAAATTAGATTTTGATCTTTCTATTACTTCTAATGGCATACCATTTAATTTCTCTTCTGTTAAAATATCTTCAATAATATTTTGTGCTTGATTGACTTGATCAAAATTATATTTGTTTTTTAAGTATGAAAGACAATATAAAGAGAGATCCTGCAAACACTCAGAATAAATATTCCATTTGGCCTTGTTAATGGACTCTAAAAATATTTCATCTTCAAACATAAGCACATACTTGGTTCCCATTCTTGTCTTCAAATATCCATAAAGAGTTTCTTGGCTGACCCATGCAGATTTGCCTTGAATAAATTTTTTTAACTCAGCTATATTGGTTATTTTCTTTTTAGGTTTAAGAAAATTGAATATGGGAAATATATATTCTTTAAAGAATTCTAATTTCAAATCTTTCAACTTCAGCTTGTATTTTGAGCCCATAAAACACTTATATCACCTTATTTGTAGCAGTTGGGATAATTTTTAGGGGTTCCATTCAACTATTAAATGAGTATGATTTTGGTTTTTAACCTATAGGGAGGGAAAAAAATGTCAAACAAAGAAAAACACTGGGAAAAAACAAAGGGAAACATGTTACTTACATTAGCACTTTGGTTTTTCTTCGGTTACATAATCTTCATGTTTGGTGAAAGTTTAAACTCAGCTAGTTTTCTTGGATACCCTTTAGCTTACTATATGTGTGCACAAGGATCGATTATAGCATTTGTAATCATCCTATTCTGGTCAGCTAATAGACAAGAAAAAATAGATGAAGAATGCGGCTTTGCCGAACGAGGGGAGGACGATTAATGTTTAAAGGAAAATTTATCGACAACTTACCTAAAATTTACGGAACTTATACTGGTGGTTTCTTAGTATTCATCATTCTGATGGCTATTGCGGAACAAGCTGGTATGACTGCGAAAACAATAGGTATATTGTTCGTTGCTTTTACAGTTTGTATCTATGCTTTTATTGGATGGATGTCTAGAACTGTTCAAGTAGATGCGTACTATGTTGCAGGAAGATCGGTTCCAACTGTATTTAATGGTATGGCAACGGCAGCTGACTGGATGTCAGGTGCTTCGTTTGTTGCTATGGCAGGTGGAATTTACTTTGGTGGATATACATACATGGCGTTCTTAATCGGGTGGACTGGAGGATACATATTAGTATCATCTCTACTTGCACCTTATTTAAGAAAGTTTGGATGTTACACGGTGCCAGACTTTATTGGAACTAGATACGGCGGGAACCTTGCAAGGTTCTGTGCTGTAGTAGTTCTAACTTTGGCATCATTCACATACGTGACTGCACAAATTAACGCAACTGGAACAATTGCTGCTAGAGCGCTTAGTATTCCATTTGAATTAGGAGTATGGGTTGGTTTAGTAAGTATATTATTATGTTCAATGTTAGGTGGAATGAGAGCAGTTACTTGGACACAAGTTGCTCAATACATCGTATTGATTATAGCTTACTTGCTACCAATATTCTGGATAAGCAATAAAGGTGGATACGGATTCTTCCCACATTTAATGTTGGGAGAAGAAGTTGCAAGATTAGGCGAACTAGAAGCTCAATTTGGTTTAGTCAAAAATGCTGCTGCGGATGTTAAAGCTGCAGGCGTTCCTGGAGGATTGAAATCAATTTCATTACCTCACTCGGAAGTACCAGCAGGTGGAATGGCTGCTTGGAAGTTTATTTCATTAGTGATTTGTATGATGGTAGGGACTGCTTCTTTACCTCACATTTTAATGAGATACTTCACAACACCTAGCGTTAAGGCTGCAAGAAAATCAGTGGCTTGGTCACTTTTCTTTATTGCTTTGCTTTATACTTCTGCGCCAATGCTAGCAACATTATCTAAACTTTCATTAATGGATCCAAATTTATCAACAGGAATTATTGGAAAAGATATTTCTGCTGTTATGTCTATTGATTGGGTGCAAGCATGGACCGCTCAGAAACAAGCTTTCATAGCTGACTTTAACGGAGATGGTATTCTTCAATTAAATGAATGGTTTATGAGAGGTGATGTTGTCGTGCTATCAACTCCTGAAATTGCGGGCTTACCTTATGTAATTTCTGGTTTAGTTGCTGCTGGAGGAATGGCGGCTGCTATGTCAACTGCTGATGGATTGATTTTGGCAATCGCAAATGCTTTATCACATGATGTTTATTACAAGATCATTGATCCAAAAGCAGATGTAAGAAAAAGATTGCTAGTAGCTAGAGCACTTTTAATAGTTATCGGAGCTGCGGGTGCCTACATTGCATCAATGAGGATTACAAGTATCCTTGGTGCAGTTGCATGGGCTTTCGACTTTGCAATGTCTGGTTTGTTCTTCCCACTTGTTTTAGGAGTATGGTGGAAGAGAGCAACGAGAGAAGGTGCAATCGCAGGTATGATAACTGGTCTAGCATCAGGTACGGCATATCTAATCTACGTTTATCCTAAATTTATGGGTAATCCAGCATGGTTAGGTATTGACCACTTACGTTTCGGTAT
This sequence comes from uncultured Pelagibacteraceae bacterium, assembly GCA_902583645.1. Lineage (GTDB taxonomy): Bacteria > Pseudomonadota > Alphaproteobacteria > Pelagibacterales > Pelagibacteraceae > Pelagibacter. The sequence goes on from CACHWQ010000016.1 coordinate 12,185, forward strand.
TATTGGAGCTAGTGTATGTCTAGTGGTAATGGTTGTTGTAAGTTTGATGACACCTGAACCGGACAGCTCTACTCAAAAAATGATAGACGAAGTTCGTATACCTACGGGTAAAACTATACTTGGTAAACAACACTAAGTAAGAAATTTTGAAGGGGCGAAAATATCGCCCCTTCTAATAAATTAAAGCCCATCTAAAATTATGGAAATTCCAATATATGTATATATCATCGATTACATACTTGGGGTTGTTATGTATACATTAATCGGAAGATCAGCGATGAACATTTTTCAAAAAGAGGACTCTGAATTTTTTTTTATGAAAGCTTTCGTAAAATTAACTAATCCTATTCTAGATTTATTCAAATTTATGACCCCTAGCTTCCTAATAAGAGCTGTTGTGCCTCTATATATCGCATGGTTCATTTTCATGATTAGATTTTATTTGTTGCCAGTAATGCTTGGTTATGGAGAAATGGGCATGCTTTCATTTCCGCTCGATAGTGAAATTTCAAGACTGATTTACGATTTATTTGGTAAAAAATAATTTTATTTTTCAATAAAATTGATACTACTTAGTAAATACATCCAATGAAAAAAATACAAATTTCACCATCAATTTTAGCTGGGGATTTCAGTAATCTTGGTGCTGAAATAAAAAGGCTAGAGAGAGGTGGGGCAGACATGATACATGTTGATGTTATGGATGGTCATTTTGTTCCTAATTTAACAATTGGTCCACCCGTAATTAAATCACTTAGAAAATACACAAAACTTCCATTTGATGTACATTTAATGATCTCACCAGTTCATAAGTATATTAAAAAATTTTCAGAGGCAGGCTCAGATATTATTACTATTCATCCTGAAGCTACTGAAAATATAAAAGAATCTATAGATCTAATTAAAAGTTTAGACAAAAAAGTTGGACTTTCACTTAATCCGGACACGCCAATTAATGCTATTAAAAAATATTTAATCGAAATAAACCTGGTACTTGTAATGACTGTTTATCCTGGTTTTGGGGGACAAAAATTTATATCCAAAATATTAGATAAAATTAAGAACTTAAAAAAAATTAAAGATGAAACAAATTTAAATTTTGACATAGAGGTAGATGGAGGAATTAATTTTGAAAATAATAATCTAGTAATTGATGCTGGAGCAAATATTCTTGTTTCAGGTACAACTATTTTTAAAGATAATAACGGAGATATAAAAAAAAATATAGAATTACTTAGATCTTAAATGAAATGATTTTAAAAAACTCATTAAATTATTTAAATGATTTTTTTTCATTCCTTAATATACAAATTAGACAATTTTATTTAAATTCCAAATTATATAATAATAAGATTTCAAAAGTAACTTCTAACAATTTAGAATATAAACCAAGTCCTAGCCTATTAAAGTGTTTATTTAAATACCCTAAAGAAAAAGAAAATATAAACAGTTTTTTATTTAATGATATTTGGAAAAATGAAAATTTAAGTTTAAAAGACTTCAAAAATCTACATAGTTTTTTTTGGTTGTTCTCACTAGATTTAAAATCATCAAAAAGCGATGTTCAATCTGTGATTAAGAAATGGATAGAAAAAAATAATGATTATAATATCTCAAGTTGGGAAATTGATACTCTTTCAAAAAGAATAATTTCCTGGATATCAAATTCAAAAATCTCATATGAAGACAGCAATGAGGAGTATAAAAATAAATTTGACGAAATTATTAAGAAACAAATTAATCACCTGATGAACGAAATAGATAGATCAATGTGGGTTGACGACAAAATGATAGGATGTTCAGCCATAGTTCTTACCGGTATTGCATATAATGATAATAATTTTATTAATTACGGACTTAAATTATTAAAAAAAATAATAAAATTATCGTTTGGTGATAACGGATTTCCAAAATCTAGGAGTATTCGACAGCTTATATTTTATATAAAGTATTTTATTTTGATTAGAGAATGGTTAAAAGAATCCCAGAATGAGATCCCTGAATATTTAAATGAAATTATTTTTTACTTAGGACAGTCATATGTTTTGATTCATAAAAACATTAAACCAAGTTTTTTATTTAATGGAAATCAAATAAATAATAGTTCTGATTTTGACAACTATCTAAAAGAACTGGGTTATAATTTTAAAAATGAAAATTATGAAACTGGGGGATACGTTTTTCTTAAAAATAAAAAATTTTGCCTTGCCGCAGATTTAGGAACACCTCCTGAAAAGGAATTTTCAAAAGATTACCAATCAGGCGCTTTATCATTTGAGTTTATTAGTAATAACAATAAGATTATTTGTAACTCTGGGTACTTTCAGAATTATAAACATCAGCTTAACCTTATATCGAAATCAACGGCCTGCCATAGCAGCTTAAATATAAACAACACTTCATCCGTAAGTTTTTCAAAAGAGACGAATGGTATTAATAAAATTAACAGTTCAATAAAAATATTTAACAAAAAAGTAGTTAGAGACAATGATTATTGGTCTTTTGAAGCGTCGCATAACGGGTTTAATAAAAAATTTGGGGTAATACATTCTAGAAAAATTGAATTTTTCCACAAAATCCCAAAACTTTGCGGGCTAGATAAGATTGAGAAAAAAAATAATTTTAAAAAGTCAAATTTTGAAATAAGATTTCATTTAGATCCAGCAACAAAAGTAATGAAAACTCAAGATGGTAGATCAATTTATATTGGATTGGGAAATGAGGGATGGAAATTTTCATCTTTAAATAATGAAATTTCATTTGAAACAGGTTTATTCTTTGGTAGTAAGAATAATTTTGTAGAAAATCAAAATATACTAATATCAGGCAAAATTACAGAAGGAGAAGTTCTTGTTAATTGGGATATAGAAAAAATACTATGAAAAAAATAAAACGTGCTCTAATTTCAGTGTCTAACAAAACTAACTTGAGATTTTTATTAAAGAATTTAAAGAAATTTAATATTAAATTCATAAGTTCTGGGGGAACCTATAAAGAGATAAAAAAAATGGGTTTTAAATGTGAAGAGGTTTCAAAATATACAGATAGTTCTGAAATTTTGTCGGGAAGAGTTAAAACATTACATCCAAAAATACATGCTGGCATATTATCAAATAGAAAATTAAAATCACACAGAAATGATCTTCAAAAAAATAATTATTATGAAATTGATCTTGTTATAGTAAATTTTTATCCATTTCAAAAAGTAATTAAAAAAACAAAAAATCATGAAAAAATTTTAGAAAATATTGATATTGGTGGTCCAACTATGGTTCGTGCAGCTGCAAAAAATTATAATTCTGTTGCAGTGGTTACTAAGATTTCACAATATAAAGACCTAGTTGAAAATATAAATAAAAATAAAGGTGCAACATCTTTAGATTTCAGAAAGAATGCCGCAATAGAAGCATTTGGAGAAACTGCATTTTATGAGTCTCTTATCTATGAGTATTTTAATCAAATTTCCTCTATTGAATTTCCAAAAAAACTAGTTTTAGGTTTTGATCTTCTTGAAAAACTTAGATATGGCGAGAACCCTCATCAAAAAGGAGCAATTTACACTCCATCAGTAGATCTAGGAGTAGAGAAGTTAAATGGAAAGCAGCTCAGTTATAATAACTACTCTGATATTTTTGCGGCATTACAATTATCCAAAAGTTTGCCTAAAAATTTAGGAACAGTAATAGTTAAACATGGAAATCCATGTGGTGTCTCGCTTCATAAAAACAATGCTCATAGCTTTATGCTAGCTTACAAATGCGATCCTATAAGTGCATTTGGAGGAATAGTATCCTGCAATTTTAGAATAAGTAAAAAATTAGCTATTGAACTAAACAAATTGTTTTTTGAGGTTATTATAGGTATTGGATTTGATAAAGAAGCTTTAACTATACTAAAAAGGAAAAAAAAATGTTCGGATAATTGATGCTAAAAATTACAAAGTATCAAATAAAAAAAATTTGATTTCAAATAATAATTTTACCCTTACTCAAAATCCAGATATTAAAAATCTCAAATTTAATAATTTTCAAGTAGTTTCCAAAACTAAACCAACTAAAAAAACTTTTGAAAATCTAATTTTAGCTTTTCATATTTGTAGATTTGTCAAATCTAATGCTATTGTTTTAACAAGTGAAAATTCAACAGTTGGTATTGGATCTGGTCAACCGAGTAGACTGGATAGTTGCGATATAGCCATCAAAAAAATGAATGAATTTCAAAATATGTCTAATAAAGAGATATTAGCAGCATCAGATGCTTTTTTTCCATTTGTAGATGGTATTGAAAGGTTGGTACAAAATGGAGTTTCTGGAATAATTCAGCCAAGTGGATCAATAAGAGATAAAGAAATTATTAATTTTGCAAATAAGACTGAAACAATTCTGGTTTTTTCAAAATCAAGACATTTTAGGCATTAAGACAATCTATCTATTTTGGCCGCTAAAACAAAATCACTTTCATGCAAACCATTGATAGCGTGAGTAAAAATTTTAATTTTTGCATAACCCCATCCAAACCAGATATCTGGATGATGAGCTTCATTCTCAGCAATATTCCCAACTTTGTTAATAAAATTTTGACTTTCTAAAAAATTTTGAAATTTGAATTCTTTTAACAAATAGTATGTTTTATTATCATCAGTTTTAACATCCCAACCATCAACTTTTTTTAAATATTTGTGTATCTCTTTAATATCAAAGCTTGGTATTCCTCCTTCGCACGGAATACACTTTTTATCTGCTAAATCACTCATTTTTTTCCCCTTTTGGAGCGGGCAATGGGACTTGAACCCACGACCTTCTCGTTGGCAACGAGACGCTCTACCACTGAGCTATGCCCGCACGTTTATAATTATTAAAGTTAGTGGCTTTTTAAAAATTTAGCAAGCGACAAATAGAAATATTTATCTTTAAATATTTGTACTATACTTTAGATTTAATTATAATTTAATTAATTAGTAGATAAAATTTTGTTATGGACGAAGTAAGTAAACTACCCTCAACAATTCCAATATTTCCTCTATCTAATTTTATTATATTTCCTAATACTACTGTGCCACTAAATATTTTTGAGCCCAGATACATTCAAATGATAGATGACAGTATGAAGTCTCATAGAATGATCGGAATGGTGCAGCCAAAAAAAAGCGGAAAATTAAAAAGACCAGATCTTTATGGGGTTGGCTGTATAGGAAAAATTACTAGTTTTAATGAGACAGATGATGGACGTTATTTAATAATTATAAATGGTGTCAGCAGATTTAGCATTGATCGAGAGATTGAGACAGACAAACTTTATAGATCATGTATAGTCAATTATCAAAAATATAAAGAGGATCTAGATAATAAAACTGAAAAATTTACTCTTAAAGACTTAGATAAAATATTTAAAGATTTGAAAAGCCTTTTTGAGAAAAAAGGTTTCATGGTTGATTGGTCAAATTTGAAAAAACAGGATTTTTCTGAAACTTTAAATACATTATCTATGGCCTCACCTTTTTCATTAGAGGAAAAGCAAGTGCTCTTGGAAACAAAGGATCTAATTACGAGAAAACTAAGGTTGGAGGAAATACTTAAAACCTATACTTTTGATGAGTTTAGCAATAAAACTATTCAATAATTAAAAGTAGACAAACCTTCATCTGCTGTTTTTATAAAAAAATTATTAATCTTATTATTTTTTCCTATTTTTTTTATCAGATTATTTAAATGATTTGCTCCAAAATACTTTTTAATTTTAAAAAAATCTTGAATGAAATTTACTCCTTCTGAAAAAAGAAAATTTTTTGTTTTTGTTAATTCTTCAAAGTTTCTTAAACATGAACTATCAACTTCTAATCCATAATCAATTCTTTTTTTAATAATATTTATTAAAATTTTGAGATCTCTGATTGTCATATTAAATCCTTGCCCAGCTAACGGATGTATCTGATGTAGGCCATCTCCAAATAATAGAATATTATCAAAATAATAATTTCTTGCTGATGAAAAATTTAATTTAGCCTTTTGAATCTTCGAAAATTTTTTTATGTTTAAATTGTTTGAAAAATTTAAGACAAATTTTTTAAAGTTTTGATTATTTAATTTCCTGTTTTTATAGGCCGAGAATACTACAGAGGTTATTTTAGGAGCTAAAGGCAGAAAAGCTAGAGGGCCAGAGTCAGTAAAAAATTGTTTGGCCTCAATATTTTTTATTTTTTGATGATTTATAATTGTTGTATAAGCAGTGCTATTATAACTTTTTTTAAACTTTTCACTAAAATATTTTCTAGAAATGAAATTGTTTTTCTCACAATTGATAATTAAATTATAATTTTTTTTAAAATTTTTACTTTTGAATTTTTTTATCTTAAAGTTTTTATTAAATTTTAAGTTATTATATAAAGTATCATAGAGTCGATTAACCTCAACCAGAGAGAATAAATTTTCGCCATTATTATAAAACTTAATAATTTCTTCCTTTTTTTCTGAAAAAATACTGATTTTTTTTATATTGTGAAATTTTTTTGCGTTAAAAGGTATGATGTTTTTATTAATAAAATTTAAGTTACTTTTGCTTATACCTATTGTTCTAGTTGAAAAATTGCTTGATTTTTTTGAATAAGGAAGGACGTTAACAATACAACCAATATTTACTAGAGCCTTAGATAAAATAAGACTTGTTAAGTTCATGCCTATAATAAAAACATTCATATTTAAAATTTAATTTTAACAATAAATATTAAATGATACAAAGTTATTAATTAGCTTTTTAAAATATTATGAATTTCAAAAATATATTATTAAATACTATAAATATAATCATAAATAAAATTATTCAAATATTGGGTATTATTGCTATTTTTTTCGGCTTTTTATTTTTATTATCATTAATTACTCATTCTCCTGATGATCCAAATTTTATATTTTCAGAAAGTAAAGATATAAAAAATCTTTTAGGATTTAATGGAAGTCTGATTTCTGACTTTTTTTTTCAATCTATTGGCTTAATATCATTTTTAGTTCCAATAACTTTAATAATCACAGGTATAAATGTTTTTTTTGAAAAGAAAATTTTATTTTTTTTTGAAAATTTATTTTTTATAGTTTTATATTCCTTAGTAGGATCAATTTATTTATCGATTTTTTACAAAGATTCTTTTTTCTTAACTATAAGTGGAAATGGTGGATTTGTAGGAAATTTCTTAGCAGATAGTTTTATAAAAGAAATAATTATTTTAAATATGGAAATTTCATATTATTTTCTAGTTACTTTTATAATAATTTTATTCCTCAAAAGCATTAATTTTAAATTAAATTATTTAATTTTTATTAAAAATTTATTTTTTAAAAAAAAGGCTGAAATTGTACCCTCTTCAGAACAAAAGCAAATATATAAAACAGATTTCACTCAAAATGAAACTGAAATACAGGAAAACTTTACATTTGATAATTTTTCCCATCAAAAAAATTATAAAAAAAATACTAATAAGTTGCCCTCAACTGAATTTTTAATAGCTCATTCAAAAGAAAAAAATAAAATTAATTTATCTCAAACTAATTATGATAAAAAAAGTTTAGAAAAGATTTTATTAGATTTTGGTGTTGAAGGAAGTATAACTAAAGTTAGTCAAGGACCAGTTGTTACTTTAAATGAATTTGAACCTGCGGCTGGAATTAAAGTTTCAAAAGTAATTAATCTTTCTGAAGACATTGCAAGAAATACTAGCTCTGAGTCTGCAAGGATATCGACTATACCTGGCAGAAGTACAATTGGAATAGAGTTACCAAACAGCGAGAGAGAAAACGTTTATTTAAGTGAAATAATCACTAGTAAAGAATTTAAAAACAAGGATATAAAACTACCTATTGCTTTAGGAAAAAGTATTTCTGGGAATCCGATTATAGGAGATCTTACCTCTATGCCACATTTATTAATTGCGGGTACAACTGGCTCTGGTAAATCAGTTTGTATAAATACTATAATTTTATCACTTTTATACAAACTTACTCCAGATAAATGTAAGTTCATTTTAATAGATCCTAAAATGTTAGAGTTATCTACTTACGAGAGAATTCCACATCTGCTTTGTCCAGTTATAACTGAGCCGAAGAGAGCAGCATCAGTACTAGGTTGGGTAGTTAAAGAAATGGAAAATAGGTACAGATTAATGACAAAAGAGGGTGTAAGAAATATTGATGGTTACAATAAAAAACATTCTCTTCCTATGCCTTACATAGTTGTAATTGTAGATGAAATGTCTGATTTGATGTTAGTAGCTGGTAAAGAAATCGAAAATTATATCCAAAAATTATCTCAAATGGCGAGGGCAGCAGGAATTCATATTATTATGGCAACCCAGAGACCAAGCGTTGATGTAATTACAGGAACTATAAAGGCAAATTTTCCTACAAGAATATCTTTTCAGGTTACATCTAAAATTGATAGTAGAACAATATTGGGTGAACAAGGGGCTGAACAGCTTCTTGGAAAAGGTGATATGCTTTATATGACATCAGCTAATAGAGTTATAAGAATACACGCTCCATTTGTATCTGAAAAAGAAATTGAAAAAATAAATAATTTCTTAAGGTCTCAAGGTGAAGCAGAATATTTTGATGAAATTCTTAGTTATGGGGATGATAAAAGTTCAGGAAACATAAATAAAAATGAGGATAAAGACGAGTTATACCAAACAGCTCTTGAAATAATAAGGACAGAGGGTAAAGCATCTACATCATTTTTACAAAGGAAATTACAAATTGGATATAACAGGGCTGCAAGAATTATTGACTATATGGAAACTGAAGGAATTGTAAGTAAAGCAAATCATGTAGGAAAAAGGGATGTAATCAAGTGAGGAATAAGCTGAAATTAATTATTATTCTTATTTTTATTTTTCATTTGAGTAATTCTTATGCTTCAATCAAAAAAAATATAATTGAAAATTTCAGTGAAACAAACAATTTATCTTTTGAATTTAAGCAAAATATAAACAATAAAACTAAAGAAGGAAGCTGTATCGTTGAATATCCAAAAAAAATTT
>CACHWQ010000017.1 GCA_902583645.1 uncultured Pelagibacteraceae bacterium
TTTAGATACTTCAAATGATGCATTATTTACTCCAACAATACATCCTGCATCCTGAAACGTTTTTGCGTCTACATTCCCGTTTGCATTTTGAAGCATCTTTTTTGCATTAGTCCCAAAAATTTTATAAACAGACTCACATTTAATTACTGGTGTAGAAGACATATTTAAATAATTATACTATTATTATCAGTGTATTCTCCATCTAAAAATTTTTAATAAAATAAACCCTTGTATCTATACTTGTCCTTAAAAACCCAAGTGCTTCACCCTCAACTATTACTGAGTCTGAAGTTCCTTCCAAAGGTTTAACCGTAAATTTAGCAAAACATTTATTTTTTCCTTCATCCCAATTAACTGCATATTTTCCTGTGGTACCACCATTTGCTGTGTATAAATTAAATGCTTTTGCATCAGTAATATTAGCACCCATAATGGCTCTTTGAGTAATAATTTTTGTATTATTACATACAATTTTATATTCTTCTGCAGTTAGTTTTCTTCCTTTGTCACTTTCATAAAAAGTTAATACACCTCTTGGTAAACTTTCAATGAATTCATTTGCTTTTTCTTGAATTTTTTTTTCCTCTGCCAATTTTTTTTCAGCATTTGGATCTGGTCCAAAAAATACGTTAAGAACAAAAAATGTAAAAAATATTACAATTGTTAAGCTAACTAGCCCTACTGAATTTTTATAACTTTCGGGCAATCTATAAATATTACTTAACATGGCTACCTTCGTTCCACGTTCCTTCCATTACTTTACCGTCAGACCATGTAAAAATTCCTTTCCCATGCATTTTACTATTTTTCCACTCTCCTTCATAAGTGGATCCATCAGGGAATTTTAATTTTCCAATTCCATGCCATTTACTGTCATTAAATTCACCTTCATATACATATCCATTAGGCCAAGTTTCAATACCTTTTCCTTTTTTTGAACCATTTACCCAATCACCAACATAGGTTGTTTTATCAGTGTAAGTCCATGTTCCAAAGCCGTTATTACAATCTCCATCAGTGCATCCTGATTTTTTTGCAAAACTAATATTAGAAAATATAAAACTTAAAATTATATAAATTAAAATCTTTCTCATTACTTTTATAAACTACACTAAAATAAAAAAAAAATCTCCCCTAGTAGAACTAGGGAAGATTTTAATTTGATTTTAAGTTGAAATAAAGTGATTACTTAGTCCAACTTTGCCATACAGACTTATTGTCAGCTAACCATTTTTTTGCAGCATCTTCATGAGACATCTTATCTTCGTCAACTAAAGCAGCCATTGCTCCAATTTGACTTGTGTTAAAAGATAATTTCTTGAACATAGCTGCAGCTGCTGGATGAGTTTTTGGAAAGTTCTCGTTAACTGCTTTTTTTAAATAGCCGTCAGGAGCTCCACATTTTCCATCACCACCGTCTACTGGTCTACAACCATCGTAGTATGGTGGGAAATCTATAAAAGTAAAACCAGCACCATCAGTAAAGTTAGGTGTCCAGTTAAAAATTATAGTTCCTCTATCTTCTTTTTTAGCTGCTTTAAGTTCTGCCCAAAGTGCATCTGCACCACCAGCAAACTTAACAGTCCATAGATCACCTAATCCAAGAGCTTCGATTCTTTGAGGTATTAGGTCTCCGTGCCAACTTTGAGGACCTTCAAGCATTCGTCCTTTTCCACCAGAGTCTGGTGTTGCAAAATTTTTAGCACAATCTGGATTCTTTAAAGCGTTCCAATCTGGTAGACCAGGACAATGTTTTACAGCCCAATCAGGATAACCCATATCCTCAATTGTTCTTGCTTCATGATCACCCCAATCTAAAACTCCACCCTTATCTCGGGCAGTGTCAAAAGATTTTCCAAATGCAGATTCCCAAACTTCGTGTGATAAAGTTACGTCTCCAATTCTTATAGATTCGTAAACAGCTTGAGAGTCAGCTGGAACGTATTTAACGTTATTACCCATGCTCTCCATAATTCCACCGATCACATATGCCATAACTACTTGGCTCGACCAGTTGTGTGTTGGTATAACAATGGGTTTTTTACTATCTGCTGAGTTTGCAACTCCAACGAAAGAAACCATTGAAATCACTAAAGCAGATATAAGAGATATTATTTTTCTCATTATTTTCCCCTTTCTTAATATATTAAGTATCTAATTATGTGCCTAAGAAAATGTATAGTCAACAAGAACATATATATATAATATATAAGTGTTTATGATTGCTTATGAGTAGTGAATTATTTCAAATAAGAGAGCCCGGATTGAACGTGCTGCCACCTGGAGTTGAAAGATATGTGGTTAATGGCGGCGGCTTAACAGGAATACAATTATTTCCTGATGATGAAATTGAAATAATAAATAATGAGGGAAATCAAATCTGTGAGATAGCTGTATTTAATAAAGATGGTAATTCAGATCTTTCACTGCTTAGCTTAAAAGAAATAAAAGACAGTGCAGAAATAAAAAAAATTTTATCCTCAAAAGATGAAACTTCTAGAGCTGCAGCTTATCAATTGAAAAAAAGAAACCTAGACATAAAGAACTCAAAATCATCAATAGTTTTTGATAAAGATGCATCGTGGGGTGAGAAACTAAAATTTAAATCAAAAGAAAAGTGTTACAGTATTTTCGCAGCACCAGGACCTGCAATGCTCGTACACGAACAAAACCCACCTACTGATTTGACAATTTTTATTAAAAGAGCAAATATAGTTAATGATAAAGAGCATTCCATAATTCCTGATCCTGTATTTGATCCACTAAATGAAACTAACATTGATAAACAAACTGCAATCTCATTTGAAGTTAAAGAAGGAGACTATATTCAAATTATATGTCCAACAGGTAGACAATGTTCTGATTTTGTAGCTTTTGATACAGCAAAGCTTGAAAAGGGTGTTGAGAAAGGTCTTGACTGGCAAACAACAAGAACATTTATGGGTAATACATTTCCTGGTCCTGGTTTATACTCAAAGTTTTACGATACAGATCATGAGCCTTTAGTTGAGGTAATAAGAGATACTGTTGGTAGACATGATACTTTTAATCTTGCATGCACATCAAAATATTACGAAGATGCTGGATATTTTGGTCATCCAAACTGCTCAGATAATTTAACAGGTGCAATGCAAAAATATGGCGTACAAAAACAAAAAGGCTGGCATGCGATTAACCTTTTTTTCAACACCTCAGCTGGAGGACAAAATACAGTTCTATCTGATGAATCTTTTGCTCGCCCAGGAGATTATGTAATAATGAAGGCTCTTAAAAATTTAACATGTGGTACATCCGCATGTCCAAGTGATATTGATCCATGTAATTCGTGGAATCCAACTGATATTTTTGTTAGAACTTATGATAAAAATAAAGAATTTACAAAATCATTTGCTTTTAGAATGAAAACAGACGCAGAACCAAAATTAACAAAAAATACAGGTTTTTACGAAAGAACATCAAAACTAACAAGAAACTTTGTTGATGCAAGAGGTTATTGGTTACCAAATGATTACACTAAGCATGGTGTGATAAATGAATATACTGCATGTAGGGAAAAAGCTGTTGTTATTGACTTATCTGCTTTAAGAAAATTTGAAATTCTTGGACCTGATGCTGAAGAATTAATGAATTACACTTTAACAAGAAACGTAAAAAAATTATCGGTTGGCCAAGTTGTTTATTCATCAATGTGTTATGATAATGGATTTATGTTTGACGATGGTACGCTTTTAAAAATGAGCGATTATGGATTTAGATGGATTTGTGGTGATGAATATGCGGGTGAATGGTTAAAAGAACAAGCTAAGAAAAAGAATTACAAAGTAAGAATAAAAAATTCAAGCGATCAAATAAGCAATATTTCGTTGCAAGGTCCAAATAGTAGAAAGATATTAGAAAAATTTATTTGGACACCGCCAACTCAGCCAAAAATATCAGAATTACAATGGTTTAGATTTTCAATTTGTAGAATAAAAGAATTAAGTGGAATACCTCTTCTTGTATCAAGAACAGGATATACTGGAGAATTGGGTTATGAAATTTGGTGCCATCCATCTGATGCTCCAAAGGTCTGGGACGTTGTAATGGATGCTGGTAAAGACGAAGGATTGATACCTGCTGGTTTTGGAGCACTCGATCTTCTTCGAATTGAAGCTGGACTGATATTATTTGGAAATGAATTTGATGGACAAGTTGATCCATTTGAAGCTGGTGTTGGATTTACAGTTCCTCTTAAAACAAAAAACGAAGATTTTATTGGAAAAGATACTTTAATTAAAAGAAAAGAAAATCCTCAAAAAAAATTGGTTGGTTTAGAACTTGCAGGAAAAGAAAAAGCTAATCACGGTGATTGTGTTCATATTGGAAGATCGCAAGTAGGCATTATTACAAGCGGGTGTATCTCTCCAACTTTAAATAAAAATATAGCACTTTGTAGAATAGATGTCGGACATTCGGAATTAGATACAGAAGTTGAGGTTGGAAAAATAGACGGTCATCAAAAAAGAATACCAGCAAAAATAGTTCCTTTTCCACACTATGATCCAAAAAAATTAAAAGTAAGATCATAATGAGTAAAACTACTAAGGATCTTCTTGAATTTTGGGAAGATCAAATGAAAGAGTCTCACACGTCAAGCAACTATTTTTTTAGAAAATCACCATCTCATTATCATATGATGCTACTTGTAATGAGTGCGTATAAACTTAAACAAAATTTATCAGTAGAGGAATTAAAAACAAAGCTATTTAAAACCTCACGACCTAAATCAGCATTAATAATTAATGAGGCATGTGAAAAAGGTTTTTTCTATTTGGAGAAAACTTCTAATGATCAAAGAAAAAAGTTTATTAGACCTAGCAAATCTTTTATAAACGAATTTAATGATTATCTAAATACCTTAAAAAATTTAAGCTTTTAATGGTTAAACTCGAAGTTGTAAAACTACTTATAAATTTTATATATAAAAAAAAATATATACTTCTGTCGCAGGAAAAATAAAAATTAGCAAATGTCATTACCTACAAAAGCAAAAGTGGTTATCATAGGTGGTGGAATTCACGGTCTTAGTACTGCCTGGAAACTATCTCAAAAATATAAAAATCCAAACGACGTAGTAGTTTTGGAAAAAAAAGATACCGCAGCAGGAGCGAGTGGAATTGCATGTGGTGTTGTAAGAAATAATTATTTTCAACCAGCTATGAGAGAATTAATGGCTCACTCTGTAAGTGTTTGGGAAAGTGATCCAAAAGCTTTTAAATATAACGCTGTAGGTTATTTGCAAATATCTCCTGAAGTTATGCATAAAGATGTTGCTAGCATTTATGAACAGCAAAAAGCTATAGGATATGAGTCAGAATTTATTGAAGGAGAAAAAGATTGTTTAAAATATATGAAAACAATTTTTGATGATTGGCAAGCAAAGGGAATTACATCTGTTCTTCATGAGAAAAAAGGCGGATATGCATTTAACAAGGACTCTATTAAAGCATTAGAGGTAAAAGCAAATAATAATGGAACTAATATAGTTAAAGGAGTTAAAGTTACTGGCTTCAAAAGAGGAAGCAACAGCAATGCAGTTACTGGAGTTGTAACAGATAAAGGAACTATTGACTGTGAACAAGTTGTTATTGGAGCAGGTCCATGGGTAAGAGATTTTTGGAATATGCTAGAGCTGCCAAAAACAACTGATATTAAAGGTAAAGATGGAAAAATGCACGAAGTTGAGATGTGGAAATATTGGTTTTTACAAGAGGGTGTGCTTGGTGTTGATAAAGATTACTTAAAAACTAATGAAGGAAAAATACCACCAGTCACACATGTGGATACTGACGCTCCTTTGTACTCTGATAAAGATGGCAAATTAATTACAGATAAATTGTGGGGAATATATTACAAGCCAGATATTGATGGGCTTGGCGTTCAAGGTGGAACATCACCTTACATTGTTGATAAGCATTTTGATAAAGTAAACATAGATCCATACGGAATTGACTCGCCAGAGTATCAAACGACAGATAAATTTTCTGATATGTGGACTTCCGCATTAGCTCATTGTCAAAAAAGGTTTGAAGGAAAATCAAATCTTTATAGAAAAGGACCTTCGGGTGGACTGGGTTGCTTAACACCTGACTCTTTTCCAATCTTTGATCGTTTCTTTGAGAATGTTTATATGATTGCGGATGCAAACCACGGATATAAAATGATAGGTGTTGGTCAGTTAGTTGCTGAAGAAATTATGGGTCATGAAAGTGATTTATTAAAACCTTTTAGATTCAATCGATACGCGAAAGGTGAATTGCACCCTACTTCGAACAGTCCTTTTCCTTGGAGTTAAACTAACTTTATGGACACAAAACTAAATATCCGGTACTTTTATTAAATAAAAATTCTTTTTAAGGGGGAAAAATGACTGATCTAGAAAAACATGTAAATCAACCTGGTAGAGCAAAGATAGTTAAAAACGTTAGAGAAAAAATTAATGAATTAGGAATAACATATATATATTTTCAATTTATCTCAGTTACTGGAAGAGTGGTTGGAAAAGGAATACCAGCTGATCATTGGGAGAGAACAGCAGAAAAAGGATTTCAATTAGTTTATGGAGCAACTGCAAACTTATTTTTGGATCGACATAATAACTACATTGGTTACGGTCCAGAAGCCATGGAACTAGTAGGTATACCTGATCCTGAAACATTTGTTCAATTACCTTGGGACAAAAGAGTTGGAAGAGTATTCTGTACTTGTTTTAGAAACAGAGAAGAAAGAAAAAATCCAGGTGGTCATTTAACTTCTGACTGCAGAGGTAATCTAAGGATATTTAGTGACGAATTTAAGAAAAAACACGGATTAGAGCTAAGAGTTGGTACTGAACCTGAGATGATGTGGTTAACAAAAAATGAAGATGGATCACCGACAGGTAAAGGGTTTTCTAAGCCATTTTGTTATCATATTGATCAATTTGAGTCATTACGACCAGTATTTATGAAAGTTATAGAATACTCTAAAGCTATGGGGCTTGATATGATTCAAGGAGACCATGAAGATGCACCAGGTCAGCTAGAACTAAATTGGACCTATGACAATGTTTTAAGAAATGCTGATAGACTTTCAACATATAGACAAATATGTGCTCAAGTTGCTCGTGAAAATGGATTGATTGCTTGCTTTATGACCAAACCTTTTATGGGAGTATCGGCAAGTGGATGCCATACAAACATGTCTTTATGGAAAGGTGGAAAAACCTCAGTTAATAAATTAGGGAACAAAAAACTACCAGGTGTCGATGAAGTATTTAGTTATGTATCTGGTGGAACTAATACTTTCATGCCTGATACAAAAGATCCTCAATTACCTGGTAAAATTGGATTACAATCTATCGCGGGAATAATGAAACACTTACCGGCATTAACAGCATTAGGATCATCAACGGTAAACTCATACAGAAGACTTTGGGATCAGGGTTTTTGGGCTCCGGTATATGCAGACTGGGGATACCAAAATAGAACTTGTGGATTAAGAGTTTCCGCTCCTGGTAGGTTTGAATATAGATCAGTTGACTCTATGCACAATCCTTATCTTCTTGGTGCAGCATTATTAAAAGCGTGTGATGAGGGTATATCTAAAAAAATGAAACCTTCAGCGCCAGAGTCTAGAAATATTTATGAAGCACAAAAAGCAGGTAAGGATGTGAAAAAACTTCCTTTAAGCTTAGGTGAGGCTCTTGAAAGATTGTCTGAAGATGAAGTTATAAAATCTGCTTTACCCGATGAAATGTATAAAGTCTTTCATTGGTATAAGAATGATGAATGGGAAAAATTTTTAGGGGCAACTACTCAATGGGATCTAGACACTTATTTAGATTGTTTGCCGTAATATATAAAGGAAAAAAATATGTGTGGAATTGCAGGGTTAATTCATAGAGGAAAATCTTCAAACGTAGGTTCTGAATTACAACATATGCTTCAGGCTTTAAAACATAGAGGACCGGATTCTACTGGATATGCTTTGTACGCTGAAAACGATGGTCAAAACTTTATAATGAGATTTAAAGTTGGTGAAAATGTAGGAGAAGGAAGTACATCTATAAATGAAGACGCAAGTGTTTATGATAAAAGAAAAAAACTAGTTGATAATATGCTTAGCGAATTAGGGGCCAAGGTATTAAAAGAAGATCGTTTAACTCCTTATTCTTTTAGATATGAAATGCAATTTAACAACGATCTCATGGAATTCTCGAAAAAAATTGAGAGCATAGAAAGTGTTGAAATTCTCTCAATTGGAAAGTCTTTAGAATTAATTAAGGACTTGGGCGATGCGGAAACAGTTTCAGAAAGATATGGTCTGGGAAATGTAAAAGGCACTCATGCTATTGGTCATGCTAGAATGGCAACCGAGTCTGGGGTTGATATAAAATCTGCTCACCCTTTTTGGGGCTACCCTTTTAGTGATGTATCAGTAGTTCATAATGGTCAGTTAACTAACTATTGGAATAATAGAAGACTTTTGGAAAACAAAGGAATGAGGTTTATGTCAGAATGTGATTCTGAACTAATCGCCGTTTATCTTGCAGAAAAAATGAGGAATGGAGCAACTTTAGAAGAAGGCATGAAAGACTCTCTAGCTGGTCTTGATGGAGTATTTACATACTTTGTTGCAACAAAAGATTCTTTAGGTATGGCAAAAGATACCATGGCTGCCAAGCCATTAGTGCTTTATGAGTCTGATGATTTAGTTGCAATGGGCTCTGAGGAAATAGCAATTAGATCAATATTACCGCAAGAAATAGACACTTATGATCCTTTCGATGGAGAAGTAAAAGTATGGCAAATTTAAAAACAAGCGAGAAAAAAACTAAAGCCCAGTCAATGGGTCTTCACAGCGAAGTCCTGACTGGAAAAACTCAACAAAAATTTTTCAATCCAGACGAAGCAGAAAACTTTTTTTATTGGGGAGCCTACGATGTTGATTTTAACAAAAGAACAGATCTAGATGTTAAAGATATGGACTGTAAGGAAGCAAATAGAAGTATCGATGAATTAATGAGTCAAGGTTATGGTACAATTGTAATAAAAAATCCTCAAGGGAAACACAGTTTGGGTGTGGGTATTTTAAATAAATTAAATTTAATTTTTGAAGGTAGTTTAGGTTATTTTGGAGTTGGCTCAATTGACGGTCCAATGGTTAGAGTGAATGGACGAGTTGGTTGGTCTTGTGCAGAGAACATGATGGCTGGTAAAGTAGTTATCGAAAAAAATGCAGGATCTTGCTTTGGAGCGGCTATAAGAGGTGGAGATTTAATTTGCAAAGGAATGGTAGGGGCTCGTACTGGAATTGACCAAAAAGGGGGCACTATTATTGTTGGTGGAGATGCTGGTGCTTTTACAGGATTTATGATGCAAAGAGGTAGAATAATAATTTTAGGAGATGTGGGTATAAATCTTGGAGACTCAATGTACGATGGAACCATATATGTTGGTGGAAAAATTGGTTCATTTGGCAGTGATGCGATTGAGTCACCTATGACAAAAAGTGACATAGATTGGTTGAAGAGAAAACTTAAAGTAGCAGAACTTGGTGAAAATTTCGATGTTTCAAAAATGACAAAAGTTGTTTCTGGTAAAAAGCTATGGAACTACGACGCACTAGAACCGACTGAAAAAAAAGGAGCTATATAATGGCAAAGAAAAAAAATGGTAAAAATAGTAATTCAAATGGAAATACCAAAAGTGAATTTGCAAAAAGAAATAAAAGTTTATTAGGTTATAATTCTATTTTTACACCTGAAGTTATTGACGATATTCATATAAAAGCACAACTAGGAAGATACAGAATGCGTGGGATGGCATTGATGAAAAAAATCCCAACATTTGATGATCTGGTGTTTTTACCTGGAACATTAACGAGATTTGTAATCGAGGGATACAGAGAAAAATGTGAAACAAAAACTGTAATTGGACCAAGATGTGAAAACCCAATCGAATTAGATATACCTGTTTACATTACTGGTATGAGTTTTGGAGCCCTTTCGTATGAAGCTAAAACTGCTTTAGCAAGAGGAGCAACTATGGCAGGTAGTGCAACATGTTCAGGTGAAGGTGGTATGATACCTGATGAAAGAAGATATTCTGAAAAATGGTACTATCAATGTATTCAATCAAGATATGGATTTAACCCTCATCACGCGCAACTAGCTGATGGAATTGAAGTTTTCATAGGCCAAGGTCAAAAAGTTGGTATGGGTGGACACTTGATGGGACAGAAAGTAACAGATCAAGTGGCTGAAATGAGATCTTTGCCAGCTGGTATAGATCAAAGATCACCTGCAAGACATCCTGATTGGCTTGGTCCCGATGATCTATCTTTAAAAGTTGCAGAACTTAGAGAGCTTACAAAAAATAAAGTTCCAATTCAGTTAAAGCTTGGTGCTGCTAAAGTATATGATGATGTTCGAATGGCTGCTAAATGCGATCCGGATTCAATTTATCTTGACGGTATGGAAGGATCAACTGGAGCTGGACCGCATATTGCGGCAGCAAATACAGGAATACCAGGTATAGCAGCAATAAGAGAAGCTAGAAGAGCAATAGATGATGTAGGTAAAACAGGAAAAGTAACACTCATTTACGCAGGTGGAGTCAGAGATGGTGCGGATATGGCAAAAGCATTAGCTCTTGGGGCCGACGCAATTGCAATAGGCACTGGTGCAATGATAGCTCTAAATTGTAATAAAGAAATACCTGAGTCTAACTTTGAAAAAGAAATGGGGGTTCCTGCTGGTCACTGTTATCATTGTCATACTGGTCGTTGTCCTGTTGGAGTTGCAACACAAGATCCTAAATTAAGAAAAAGATTGAACCCTGATGAAGCTGCTTTGAGAGTATATAATTATTTACACACAATGACTTTAGAAGCGCAATTATTAGCAAGAGCTTGCGGTAAAACTAATATTCATTCATTAGAACCTGAAGATATGGCTGCTTTAACGATGGAAGCGTCTGCTTTAGCAAAGGTTCCGTTATCTGGGACAAATCATACTGTTGGAGTTGACGATTTCCACAAAATTTAAAAATGGGAAAAAAAAAGAAAAATAAAAAAAAGATTAAAGATAGTAAAGGTCAACTAGGTAAAAAAAAAGAGACCGCTAGAGAAAAAATGATCGGTCAGACTATTGGTTACAGATATGATGTAAACTTATTGCCTGATTATTCAAGACTAACTCCATTCTTGAAAAAGTATATCGATGCAATGGGTTGGGATGATTTAAACTGGCTTGAGGATGTTCATATGGGATATGAAGAGGATAGACCAGCGGTTTTTGACAGAAATGCAAATGGATGGGTAACCATACCTAAAAAAATAAAACTTCCAAATAATCAACAGGATCGAGATATGATTGCAAGAGAACTTTTAGTTAAATTTCAAATGTCACCAAATCATCCTTTGGTAGATCTTAAAAAAGCTTATAGAAAATTTTAAGAATCTAAGTAAAATTTCATCTACTTCAGGTTGTTTTTAATTTTATAAATTGTGTTCGATCTAGGTTTTTAAGCATTGTACTAACCATTCCATTAAATAATATATTAGTAATTTGTTATAACAAATGGAGGTTTGAAATGACTGACGAACTAGGTGCATTGACGACCATATTTACAGAGTTTTACTACTGGATAACAGTGGTACTCATGTTTTTAATTCACGTGGGTTTCTGTATGTATGAAGTTGGAGCTTCCCGATACAAACATCATCAACACACTTTAATGAAAAATACAATGCTGATACCTTTGGTAACAGTAACTTGGTTTTTATTTGGTTGGTGGATTTATTGGGCATTTCCAACAGGACCAGGTCTTGCACCATCAATAATGAATGGAAGCGATGCTTTAATTACCGATGACTCTGCTTTTAGCGCAAAATTTTATGTAGCTACAAGTCAGCTTATGGCTGTAAACTTAGGAGATCATATTAGTGGTGTATTCTGGGCAGCGTTTTTACTTTTCTCATGGACAGCAGCTTCAATTGTTTCTGGTGCAATAATAGAGAGAATAACTACATTTGCATTCGGTATACTTGCAATTGCGATAGGTTCAGTTTTCTGGACTATAGATGCTGCATGGGGATGGCACTTTGACGGGTGGATGCTTAAATTACTCGGATACCATGATGCGTATGCATCTGGTGTAATTCACGCAATAGCAGGTGGATTTGCTTTGGGTGTTTTAGTAGTTTTGGGTCCAAGAATAGGTAAATTTACATCGAGTGGGGAACCTAGAAACATAGGACCAAGGAATCCTTGGTTGGTTACAATCGGATTGTTTTTAATTTATACCGGTTTCTGGGGTTTTTATGCTGCATGTAACATTCCTATTTTTAACCTAGGGCCAGAGTATGGAATGGAAGGTGTAACATACTTTACCGCAACAAACATATATGTAACTCCGACTACATTAAGTGGTATTACTTTTAACTTTTTAATGTCACTTTCTGGAGGATTATTGGCTGGATATGTGGTTTCGAGAGGAGATCCTTTCTGGACATATTCATCAGGTCTCGCTGGAGTTATCTGTGCTTCTGCAGGTAATGATTTGTATCACCCAATACAATCAATGATAATTGGTATGATCGGTGTTGTTATCGCATACAAAATGCATTACTGGGTTGAACGTAAGTTCAAAATAGATGATGCTGTTGGTGCGGTTGCTGTACATGGTTATGCTGGGTTTGTAGGTTTAGTAATTTGTGGATTTGTTTTAAATGGTTATCCATCATCAGGTTATAGTGTTGGAGCTATGTGGGACGGATCAACTTATGCATCAATAAATCCTTTAGGAATGTTCATCGGAGCAATAATAATGTTTTTTGTTTTAGGAATGTTTCCAGGATATGTAATTGCAAGAGTTCTCAATGGAGTAGGAAGATTAAGAATTCCTAGAGAGGCAGAAATTGCTGGATTAGACTACGATATAATGGAGGCCGCAAAAGATGATGAAAAATCAGTAGCCTCGGCAACCAGGTAAGGAGGAAAATATATGGCAACAGTAAATAACTGGATAGATCATTTAAGCGCCTCTGAAGTCCAAGGTGCTATTTATCCAGGTGTGGGATCAGAAGGAATATTAGTTATTCTAGGTCTCATTATTTGGATCGGATGGCATGTCATTACTGCTAAGCAAGAAAAAGAAGAGCTTGAAAAACTTGCTAGGCAAAGACGTGGTCCAAATGATTGGAAAAGCAATATTACCGATGGGTAATTAATAAAAGATTAAGGGCGCACTTAAGTGTGCGCCCTTTTTATAAAATGGAAGAAAATAATCCACAAGAGAATTTAAACAAAACACCTAGCAAAATGTCTAGGCTTGCGTGGCCTAAAGCTAAATATGGAGTAATTTTAGCAGTAATAATTATTATAGTTGTAAATTTTATTTATTATAAAGATTTCTTTTTATCTCTATTTAAATAATATTGTGTTACAATAATTTATGGTAAAAAGTCTTTCAGCTATCGCAAAAGCTAAAAAAATTAAATATTTTTTAATAAGTTTTGTGGATCTTTTTGGGGTGTTGAGATCTAAACTTGTACCTGCTAGCGCAATTTCTGGAATGCAAAGGGATGGTGCAGGTTTTGCTGGTTTCGCAACTTGGTTAGATATGACACCCGCTGATTCAGATATGTTTGCGATTCCAGATCCTGAGAGCCTAATCCAACTTCCGTGGAATAAAGAAGTTGGTTGGCTTGCATCCGATTTATGGATGGATGGCAAACAAGTTGAAGCCTCACCTAGAGTAATGCTTAAAAAACAGATAGATATTTTATCTAGAGATAAATTAACTATGAAATCTGGTGTCGAGTGTGAATTTTTTTTAGTTTCACCAGATGGTTCAGCAATAGCTGACCAAAGAGATGTTCAATCAAAACCTTGTTATGACCAATCAGCTTTAATGAGACGATATGATTTAATAAAAGAAATTTGTGATTGTATGATTGAATTGGGATGGGGTCCTTACCAAAATGATCATGAAGACGCGAATGGACAATTTGAAATGAATTGGGATTTTTCAGATTGTCTAACAACAGCAGATAGGCACGTTTTTTTCAAATTTATGGTAAAAACGCTATCTGAAAAGCATGGTTTACGAGCTACTTTTATGCCAAAACCATTTGAAAATCTTACTGGAAATGGTTGTCACGCTCATATTTCTTTATGGAACGATAAGAATAATAAATTTTTAGAAAGTGGAGATAGATATGGCCTAAGTAAATTAGCTTATAATTTTCTAGGTGGGTTAATGAAAAATGCATCAACGCTATCAGCTTTTTTTAACCCTACTGTAAATAGTTATAGAAGAATAAATGCACCGCCAACAAAGTCAGGCGCATCGTGGTCTCCATCAAGTATTTCTTACACTGGAAATAATAGAACACATATGATTAGGATACCAGATCAAGGTAGATTTGAGCTTAGACTAATGGATGGATCTTCAAATCCTTATCTTTTGCAAGCAGGTATACTTGCAGCAGGTCTGCACGGTATGAACATGAAACTTGATCCAGGAGAGCCGTTGACTTGTAACATGTACACTGATTATAAAAACTACCCTGATCTTGATAAGTTACCTGATGATCTTGAGGAGTCATTAGAAAAATTGGAGGAAAATAAAATAATGAAAGATGCTTTTAGTGAAACAGTTATAAATAGCTACATCAAATTAAAAAAGAAAGAGATAAGAAGTTTTTTTTCAAAATGAAAACTTTGACAAAAAAGGTCCTATAACTGACTGGGAAAAGTTAAATACATTAGATTGTTGATTTAAAATGAGTACTTCTGAAGATTTAAAATGGGAGCTTACAAATTATATTAGTAACAAAAATTATAATTTTAATAGAGAGAAGATATTAAATATTTGTGACGAAAGTAAT
>CACHWQ010000018.1 GCA_902583645.1 uncultured Pelagibacteraceae bacterium
TTTTTTTACAAAATCAACAGGCAGATATAGTAGTCATAAATATATATCTATTTTTATAAGTTTAATTAATTTACTTCTATCAATTTATCTTTGGTATAAATTTGATAATTCAAATCCATCTTTTCAGTTTATTGAAAACAGAGAATGGATTTATGGTTTTATTAATTACAAAGTAGGTATAGATGGGATATCAATATTATTTATAATACTTACAACTTTTATTACTCCTCTATGTATATTATCGGTAAATAGCACTATTAAAAATCGTTTAAAAGATTTTCTAATTGCAATTTTAATTATGGAAAGTTTAATGATTGGGGTTTTCTGTTCTTTAGATTTAGTTATTTTTTACTTATTTTTTGAGGGAGGTTTAATACCAATGTTTTTGATTATTGGAATATGGGGTGGCGAAAGAAGAGTTTATTCAGCTTTCAAATTTTTCTTATATACATTACTTGGTTCAGTTCTTATGCTTGTAGCAATAATTTATATTTATTGGATAGCAGGAACGACAGACGTCGAAAAACTTTATCAAATTGGCATTGATGCTAAATATCAAAAAATTTTATGGTTAGCATTCTTTAGCTCATTTGCAGTTAAAACACCAATGTGGCCGGTACATACTTGGCTTCCAGATGCTCACGTTGAAGCTCCAACTGCTGGTTCAGTTCTTTTAGCAGCAATTCTTCTTAAAATGGCAGGATATGGTTTTATAAGATTTTCGATTGGTTTATTTCCAATTGGTTCAGAATATTTTGTTAATTTTATTTACTTCTTGAGTCTCATTGCAATAATTTACACATCATTGGTAGCCCTTATGCAGGAGGATATGAAAAAATTGATAGCCTATTCTTCGGTTGCTCATATGGGCTTTGTAACACTGGGAATTTTTACTATGACACAACAAGGCTTGGAGGGAAGTATTTTTCAGATGATAAGTCATGGAATAATTTCAGCAGCATTATTCTTATGTGTAGGTGTTATTTATGAAAGAATGCATACAAGAGAGATAAAAAAATATGGTGGAATAGTAAATGTGATGCCTAAATATTCAATAGTTTTAATGATATTTACCTTAGGAGCACTTGGTCTCCCGGGTACGACAGGCTTTATTGGAGAATTTTTAATACTTATGGGTGCGTTCAAAGATAATTTTTTGGTTGCTGTAATTGCAAGCTTGGGAGTTATTCTTGGTGCCGCATATATGCTTTGGTTATATAAAAGAGTTGTTTTTGGTGAATTAGTTAACAAAGATTTAAAAAATTTGATAGATCTAAATAAAACAGAATTAATTATTTTATCTTCATTAGCCATACCAAGTTTGTATTTTGGTTTTTATCCTGAACCTTTAATTAATACTGTAGAGGTATCAGTTAGTAATTTAATTGCTAACTATAATGCTAGTTTAGAAATATATACCGTAAATAATAAATGATAACAGATGTATATTACGTAATACCTGAAATATTTTTATCTTTAAGTTTAATGTTTTTATTAATTTTAGGTGTTTTTAAAAAAAAAGGATCAACAATTGTTTATAATTTAAGTTTATTAATTTTAATAATAGCAATACCTCTAGTACTAAATGTACCCTCAGCTTCCGAACTTTTAATATTTAATGATAGTTATAAAATAGATTATCTATCGATTTTTATAAAAATATTAATTCTTGTTTCAACTTTATTTGTTTTATTAACTTCATCACAATATCTCAAATCGATTAAAATATATAATGTAGAGTATCCAATTTTAATACTTAGCTCTATTCTTGGTATGATGGTAATGGTTAGCTCAAATGATCTAATAGTATTTTATATAGGATTAGAATTACAATCAATGGCTTTATATGTATTAGCTTCTTTTAATAGAGATAATGAACTATCCTCAGAGTCAGGTTTGAAATATTTTGTTCTTAGCGCATTATCGTCCGGTTTACTTTTATATGGCTGTTCTTTAGTTTATGGATTTTCCTCTTCAACAAATTTTTCAGAAATTTCATTTAATTATGATCAATCAAATCAAGGAATAATATTTGGAATGGTATTTATTTTAGCAGGTCTAGCTTTCAAGATCTCCGCAGTGCCATTTCATATGTGGGCTCCTGATGTTTATCAAGGATCACCAACATCGGTTACATTATTTTTTGCGATTTTACCTAAAATTGCTGCATTAACTGTATTTATTAGATTTTTATATACCCCATTTGTTAATCTAATTGATCAATGGCAAACAATAATTATTTTCATATCCATTGCCTCTATGCTTTTTGGAGCAGTAGCAGCAATAGGACAAAAAAACCTAAAAAGACTTATAGCTTACAGCTCTATAAGCCACATGGGGTATGCATTGGCTGGTTTAACAGCTGGCACAAACCAAGGTATACAAAGTTCTGTGTCCTACATATCAATATACTTAGTTATGAATTTGGCATTTTTCAGCTGTATCTTTATGTTGAAACGAGACGATAAATATTATGAAAATATTGAAGATTTATCAGGGTTATCAAAGAATCATCCAATGTTGTCACTTTCATTGCTTATAGTGCTTTTCTCATTAGCTGGAATACCACCATTAGCAGGTTTCTTTGCAAAATTTTATGTTTTTATGGCAGTAATAGAACAATCTATGTTTTTCCTAGCAATCGTTGGTTTATTAGCGACTGTTGTTGCAGCTTTTTATTATTTAAGAATAATTAAAGTAATATATTTTGATAATGAATTGGAAAAATACGATACAAACCACAACATTGGATTAAAATTATCCTTGATAATAACCACAATTTTAATTTTAATTTATTTTATATACCCGAATAGCCTTATTGACTTTGTATCGAAAATTAATTTGGTTTGATGAAATTAAAAAAATTCTATTATAAAAAAATAAAAAGTACTAACGATACAGCTTTAAAATATATAATAAATGGAGTTGAAAAAGGAGTTATTTTAGCTGATGTACAAACGAAAGGAAAAGGCCGAAGAGGAAAAAAATGGATATCAATACGAGGAAATTTATTTATGTCAATATTTTTTAAAATACAAAACTATACAAGTTTAAAAAAAATTACAAAGCTAAATTGTTTACTAGTCCGTGAATGTTTGCAAAAATTTACTGAATTTAAAGTAGTCACAAAAAAGCCAAATGATATATTTATAAAAAAACAAAAAATATGTGGAATTTTACAAGAAATTATTTTTAAAAAAGAAAAGAAATATTTAGTTGTTGGTATTGGTGTAAATCTTAATAAAAGCCCAGAAATTAAAAATTATTCAACTAATTTCATTAATTCTTTTACAAAAAAAAATGTTACAAGATTAGAAATATTTAAATTACTCTGCGATTCTTATGAAAAAAAAATTAATCAATTTAACTGATATGTATATAGTTGGTGATATAGGTAACACAGATACAAAAATTTTTTTACTTAACTATAAATTTAACAAAATCAAAAAAATTTTTTTAAAGACAGGATTAATTTCAAATAAAAACGTTGATAAAAAGTTGAAATTTTTAAATAATAAAAAAATAAAATTTGGTTTATTTAGTAGTGTTGTACCCTCTGCATATAAAAAATTAAAAAATTTTCTTAAAAATAAATATGATATTAATTGTAGCGAACTAAAAAAAAAAAATTTTTCAAAATTAGTTAAACTTAAAGTAAATAGATCTCAAGTAGGCTCAGATAGAATAGCGAATGCCATTAGCGTAATTGATAATAGATATAATTATATAGTGGTAGATTTTGGTACTGCAACTACATTTGATGTAATTATAAAAAATATATATTGTGGTGGAGTTATTGCTCCAGGTGTATCTTTGTCTCTTAATACATTGATTAAAAAAGCTTCATTGATACCGTTTATTAATTTATCTAAAATCTCAAAAGTAGTTGGCACAAACACTAATCAAGCTGTTAAATCTGGATTCTATTGGGGTTATTTAGGTTTAATTGACAACGTTATATTAATGATTAAAAAGCAGACAAAAAAGTCTTTCAAACTTATATTTACAGGTGGTTTTGCGTATATGTTCAAGAGCTTAAAAAAAAATAAACCTATTATACAAAAAGATTTAACTATTGATGGTCTTATAAAAGTAATTAAAAATATTTAAATGAAAGAAGAATTATTATTTTGTCCACTTGGTGGTTCTGGCGAAATTGGTATGAACATGAATCTTTTTGCATATGGTAAACCGGGTGAGCAAAAATGGATTATTGTTGATATTGGGGTAACATTTGCCGATGACTCTGTGCCTGGAATAGATTTAATTTATCCAGATCCAGGGTTTATAGTAGATAAAAAAGATGATTTACTTGGTATAGTTCTAACCCACGCACACGAGGATCATATAGGAGCGATTGCACATATCTGGCCTCAACTGAAATGTAAAATTTATGCAACACCTTTTACATCAGTTTTAATTGCGGAAAAATTTAAAGAAAAAAAAATAGATATTACTCCTTTTTTAAAAATTGTTGAATTAAACAGTATTTTAGAACTTGAACCATTTAAAATTGAATTCATTACACTTACACATTCAATATTAGAACCCAACGGATTAAGAATTCAAACACCTGCAGGGAATATTCTTCACACAGGAGATTGGAAAGTTGATCCCAATCCTCTTATAGGGGGTGATATTAATTCAAAAAGACTTAAAGAGATTGGAGATGACGGAGTATTGGCAATGATATGCGATTCAACAAACGTATTTAGTGAAGGCAAATCTGGCTCAGAAGGTGATGTAAGAAAAAGTCTGATAAATATAATGAGTAGATTAAAAAAAAAAATAATAGTTACTTCATTTGCTTCCAATGTTGCAAGAATGGAAACTATTTTTCACTGCGCCAAACAAACAGGTAGAAATATTTCTTTAGTTGGCAGATCAATGCATAGAATCTTTAAAGCTGCAAGAAAATGTGGTTATTTAAAAGATGTGATTGATCCAATTGATCCAAGGGATGCAAAAAATTTATCACGTGAAAAAATTGTATATTTATGCACAGGAAGTCAGGGAGAACCTTTAGGAGCAATGATGAGAATTGCAAAATTCACACATCCAGATGTAATGATTGAAAAAGGCGATGCTGTTATATTTTCTTCAAAAATAATACCTGGAAATGAGAAGAAATTATACAAACTTCATAATCAATTAGTTAAAGAGGGTCTTGAGGTAATTTCTGAGGAAAATGAATTTGTCCATGTTTCTGGACACCCAAATAGAGAAGATTTAAAGGAAATGTATAGTTGGATAAAACCTAAATGTATTATACCAGTTCACGGAGAACATCGCCATATGATTGAGCATATAAATTTTGCAAAAAAAATGCAGGTTCCAGAATCAGTATTAGTAGAAAATGGTGATATTGTAAAATTGTACCCAGGTTTAAAACCTGAAGTCTTTGACAGGGCACCTTCAGGAAAACTTTTCGTAGATGGAAGCGTAAGCGTCGACGAGGATGCCAAGTCAATTAAAGAAAGGAAAAATTTATCCTCAAATGGTTTTTTAGATGTAACAATTTTAATTAATTCAAATGGAGATGTACACGACAGACCTATACTAACCCTTATAGGATTGCCAATCATAGAGAATGAGGAGTTCAAGTATGGTCTTGAAGAGCAAATTGATAAAATTGCCAAAACATTTTCTTTAAATAATAAAAAACAGGAAACTAATATAATCGATACTATCAAAGTAGTTTGCAAAAAATATTCAAAAGAAAAAACTGGAAAAAAGCCAATTACCAACGTAAATATAGTCAGAATTTAATTGATTATTTAAATTTAAAGAATTAAATAAATTAATGTTCTTTTCAAAATCTTTTATACCAATATTAAAAAATAATCCAGCTGAAGCAAAAATTAAGTCTCATCAATTAATGCTTAGAACGGGTATGATTAAGCAATCATCTGCTGGTATATATTCTTGGTTA
This sequence comes from uncultured Pelagibacteraceae bacterium, assembly GCA_902583645.1. Taxonomy (GTDB): domain Bacteria; phylum Pseudomonadota; class Alphaproteobacteria; order Pelagibacterales; family Pelagibacteraceae; genus Pelagibacter. The sequence goes on from CACHWQ010000018.1 coordinate 5,933, forward strand.
CCTTTAGGATTCAAAGTTATGAAAAAAATTGAACAAATAGTAAGAGAGGAACAAGATAAAATTGGAGCACAAGAAATTTTAATGCCAACAATTCAATCTGCAGAGATTTGGAAGGAAAGCGGAAGATATAAAGATTATGGAGAAGAGATGTTAAGAATTAAAGATAGGCAAAGTCGTGATATGTTATATGGACCAACAAACGAGGAATTAATAACAGATATTTTTAGAACTAGTATTAAGTCATATAAGTCCTTACCACAACTTCTTTACCACATACAATGGAAGTTTAGAGACGAGTTAAGACCAAGATTTGGAATTATGAGATGTAGAGAGTTTTATATGAAGGACGCATATTCTTTTGATATAAATGATGAAGAGGCATTATTTTCATATAATAAATTTTTTTTGGCGTATTTAAAAACATTTAAAAGATTAAATTTATCAGCTATACCAATGGCCGCTGATACAGGCCCAATAGGTGGAAATCTTTCACACGAATTTATAATTTTAGCAGATACAGGTGAAAGCAAAATATATACTGATAAAAGAATTTTTAAAGTTAATAGTGACAATACTAAACTAGAAAAAGAATCATTGAATAAATTACGTGATGAATTTAAAAAATTTTATTCAGTTACTGATGAAAAATACGATGAAAATGAATTTAATAACAAGGTACCTGAGGAATTTAGACTAAAAACGAAAGGTATAGAGGTAGGTCATATTTTTTATTTTGGTGATAAATACTCAATGCCAATGAATTCGAGTGTCGACCATCAAGGGAAAAAAGAATTTGTTAAAATGGGATCTTATGGCGTCGGCGTTTCAAGATTGGTGGGCGCAATAATTGAAGCCAAGTATAATGATAAAAAAGAAATTATGAAATGGCCACAATCAATTTCACCATATGACTGTGCAATAATACCATTAGTAACTAAAGGTGATAAAAAAAATTTGGAAAAGTCTATTAATTTATCTAAAAAACTTAAAGAATATAATATTGATTACCTAATAGACGATAGTGAGGAAAGTTTTTCAGCAAAAATTAAAAAGTTTAATTTAATTGGAATTCCTTCACAAGTAGTAGTAGGCAATAAAACAGAGGGCGATAATTTTGAATTTATTAATATTGGAAAAGAATCAATTAATTTAAATTCAAATCAAATTATAGAATTTATTAATCAAAGTAAAAAAAATTGATTTCAAAATTAGAAAATAAAATAGCATTTAGATACCTTAAAACTAGAAAGAAAGATGGTTTTTTAAATGTAGTTTCAATATTTTCATTTATTGGAATTTCATTAGGTGTTGCGGTTTTAATAATTGTTATGTCAGTAATGAATGGGTTTAGAGCTGAACTAATAAATAAAATTGTAGGATTCAATTCACATGTAGTTATAAACTCCTACGGAAAGATTTCTGGTTTAAAGTTTAATCGTGAATTTGATAAACTAGTCCATTCATATGTTGAAACAAATTATGGAGAAGCAGTCCTCATTAAAGACAATTTTACTAAAGGACTGTCCATTAGAGGTTATAAACCTGAGGAAATAAAAAATTTACCAATTTTTAAAAATGGTAAAAATATTGATAATAAATTATTAGGTAAAACTATTGTAATTGGAAAAGAATTAAGCTTTGATTTAAATCTTAAGATTGGTGACAAAATTTTATTAATGTCCCCTAGCGGAGAGGACACAATAATTGGAAACTTACCAAAACAAGAAATATTTGAAATTTCATCTTTTTATGAAAGTGGTCTAATTGATTTTGATCGAAGTGTTGCATTTATGAGTATAAATAACTTAGAAAATTTACTTAATTTAGACGAGGATCAGAGAAATTTAGAAATTTACTTAATAAATCCTACAGAAATAACAAATGCAAAGATTTTCTTTACTAAGAATTTTCCAGAAAATTTAGTTTATACTTGGGCTGATTTAAATAAACCACTATTTTCAGCACTCAAAGTTGAGAGAAATGTAATGTTTATTATTCTTTCTTTAATAATAATTGTTGCTACCTTTAACATTATTTCAGGATTGACAATTTTAGTAAAAAATAAAACAAAAGAAATTGCAATTTTAAAATCTATTGGAGTATTAAATAAATCTATAATTAAAATCTTTTTCCTTGTCGGTTTCTATATAGGTTTAACAGCTACTTTTTTTGGTGTATTTATAGGAGTTATTTTTTCTTTATATATAGAAAATATTAGGAGTTTTTTAAGTGAAATATTTGATATTTCTTTATTTCCTGAAGAAATCTATTTTTTAAGTAAAATGCCAGCCGAATTAAATATAAATTCCATAATACTAATTTCGTGTTGCTCCATATTTGCTACAATTATATTTTCAATTTTTCCAGCTATAAAAGCATCTAAATTAGATCCAATAAAATCACTTAAATATGAATAAATTTATTTCACTAAATAAAGTTTCAAAAAATTATTTTAAAAAAAGCAAGATTAAAGCTTTAAACAATATTAATGTTAATTTTTCATTAGGGAAAATTTATGCATTAATTGGCCCATCAGGCTCTGGAAAGTCCACATTATTAAATATGTTGTCATTAATTGATAAACCATCAAAAGGTTCAATTAAAATTGAAAATAAATTAATTAATTATGCTAATTCCGACAAAAATGATTTATACAGATCTTCATCGATTGGGATAATTTATCAAAATTATAATTTGCTTAATGATTTTACAGCACTTGAAAATGTAAGTTTGGCTTCATTAGCTTTAAAAGATAATTTAAAATTATCAGAAAATAATGCTAAAAAAACTCTAATAGACTTAGGTCTTTCAAAAAGACTTAATCATTTTCCCTCAGAGTTATCTGGTGGTGAGAATCAAAGAGTGGCAATTGCTAGAGCAATTGTAAATAAACCAAAAATTATACTTGCAGACGAACCCACTGGAAATCTTGATCTTAAAAATGCTAAAAGTGTATTCAGTGAGTTATTAAGTTTAAAAAGAAGCAATAGATTAATTATTTTTGCAACTCACAATAGAGTATTTGCTGATATGTCTGATTGTAAAATTGAAATGATTGATGGTAGTATTAAATCAATTAATGGAAAGTTATAGTAAATTTAATCATCTCAAAATTCATTCCCAATATTCTATATGTGAAGGTGCTTTAAAAATTGATGATTTATCAGAATTTTGTAAAAAAAAAAAAATCAAAGCTCTAGGATTATCTGACACATCTAACTTGTGTGGTGCTCTTGAATTTTCTGAGAATATTTCAAAAGCCGGAACACAACCTATTTTAGGCACTCAGATAAACTTCAAGTACAAAAATGAATACGGCCTTTTGCCTTTAATCGCAAAAACAAAAAAAGGATATAGTTCAATGGTTTACTTATCGTCAAAATCCTTTTTAGATAGTGATAACCATGATTTTCCTCATTGTGAGATAGATGATTTAGTTAATAATTCTGAAGATATTATACTTTTATCGGGATCAATTAATGGATTGTTTGGTAAACTTTTCAATAAAGGTAAATTTGATGATATCGTTGAATTATATAAGCTTATTAAGCAGAAATTTAAAACTAATTTTTATCTCGAAATTCAAAGACATGGCGATATTAACGAAAAATCTTTTGAATTATTTAATTTAAATAAATCAAAAAAACTCGAAATTCCTATTATTGCTACTAATGAAATTTATTATATCAACAAAGATATGCATGAAGCACACGATGCTTTAATTTGCATTGGCAACAAAACATATTTAAATGATGAAAGTAGAAAAAGATTAACGGATCAACATTATCTTAAAACTGACAAACAAATGGAGGAATTATTTAACGATTTACCTGAGGCTTTAGAGAATAATTTTAATTTAGTTTTTAAAATAAATTTTAAACCCAAATCATCAAAACCAGTTCTTCCAAATACAAGCGCTGAAAAAGGTAGCAGTTCTGATGAAATACTGAAAGAGCAATCATTGAAAGGTTTGACTAATAAATTTTGTAAATCATTTAATATATCGGACTCCGAATTAGAAAATAATAATGAATTTAAAAAATATAAAAGTAGACTTTTACATGAAATTAAAATTATTACTGAAATGAAATATTCAAGCTATTTTTTGATCGTATCTGATTATATAAAATGGGCAAAGTCTAAGGATATTCCAGTAGGACCAGGTAGAGGATCTGGCGCAGGATCTTTAGTTGCCTGGTGCCTTTATATAACAGATGTAGATCCAATAAAATTTAATTTAATTTTTGAGAGATTTTTAAACCCCGATCGTATTTCCATGCCAGATTTCGATATTGATTTTTGTGAAGAAAAAAGAGATCAGGTTTTTGAATACTTAAGTAAAAAATATAAGGACTCCGTTGCTCACATAATAACTTTTGGAAAACTGAAAGCACGAATGGTAATTAGAGATGTTGGAAGAGTACTAGGTTTATCATATGGTTTTGTTGATAGTATTTCAAAAATGATACCTTTTGATCCATCTCGACCACAAAATTTAACAGATTGCATTAATAATGAGCCACGATTGCAAAAATTAATAAAAGAAGATTCAAGAGTTAAAAAATTGACTGATTTATCACTTAAACTCGAAGGATTAAATAGAAATTTTGCTACACATGCTGCCGGGGTTGTGATCTCAGATAAAAAGTTAACTGAGTATGTTCCTTTATATAAAGATAAGTCAACGAATCTTCTTCTGCCATCAACACAATTTGATATGTATTCTGCAGAAAATGCAGGTCTCATTAAATTTGATTTTTTAGGTTTAAAAACCCTAACAGTTATTAATAAAACTGAAAATAAAATTAAAGAGAAAGATCCAAAATTTGACATATCGAATATTAGTTATAACGATCAAAATGTTTTTAATTTACTTTCCGAAGGTAATACTGTTGGCTTGTTTCAGTTAGAAAGCTCAGGTATGCGTGAGGCTCTTATGCAAATGAAACCCAATCATCTTGAAGATATAATTGCTTTAGTAGCTTTATATAGACCAGGTCCAATGGCAAATATTAAAACATATAACGATTGTAAACATGGAGAGCAAGAGCCAGACTATTTACATCCACTATTAGAAAAAATTTTGAAGCCAACTTATGGTGTTATTATTTATCAAGAGCAAGTCATGCAAATAGCACAAAAACTCTCTGGTTTCACAGCAGGTGAAGCAGACATTTTAAGAAGAGCAATGGGAAAAAAAAAAAGATTAGAACTTGAAAAACAAAAATTAAGATTTATTGAGGGCGCAATCAAAAATGGCATAAACAAAGAAACAGCTGCAAGTATTTTTTTAAAAATTGAACCATTTGCTGAATATGGTTTTAATAAAAGCCATGCAGCTGCTTATGCAATTATTGCTTATCAAACAGCATTTTTAAAAACATATTATAAAAACGATTTTTTTTCAGCTTCTATGACAATGGATATATCAAATCAAAATAAATTAAGTGAGTTTTTTGAAGAATTAAAAAGATTAGATATAACCATTGAAAGACCAAGTATTAATAATTGTTTTAAGGACTTTCAGTCTGATAATAATAAATTTCTTTATGCACTTGGTGGTATTAAAAATGTAGGCTTAGAGGCCGTGTCAAACATCGTTAAGGAAAGAGAATTAAATGGTAAATTTAAATCTATGAATGATTTTATAAATAGAGTAAATCCAAAGGATATTAATAAATTACAATTAGAAGGTTTGGTTAAAGCTGGTGCTTTCGATGAACTTGTTAATAATAGAAAATCTTTATTCGACTCAATTCCATCTTTAATTCAAAAATCTAAGAATATTCATGAAAATAAAATTATTAATCAATCTTCACTTTTTCATAAAGAGGAAAAAGATGAAGATGAATTTATACTTAAATCCAACGATTGGAGTTTTGATGAAAAACTTTCAAAAGAATTTGAGTCCTTAGGTATTTATATTTCAAACCACCCTTTAAACCAATATTCAGATTTATTGGAAAGTTATAAAATCATTAATTTTGATGAATTTAATAATAATAAAGAAATCATAGAGGGAAACGTCTCTGGTACGATTTTAAAAGTACAAGAAAAAAAAACACAAAAGGGAAATTCTTATGCAATAGTAAAATTTAGTGATAGAAAATCGGTTTTTGAACTATTCATTTTTTCGGAATTACTAGAAATAAATAGAGAAATTATTAAAGAAGGCATGTCCTTAATAGTAACAATATACAAAAACCCTCAAGATACAAATAGATTTAAAAAATTAACCATTAAAAAAATTTCATCTTTAAATAGTTTGATTAACAAACCTATTAATATAATTGAAATTTTTTTAAATGATAAAAAAAATCTTCAGAATATTAAAGAAATTCTTGTGAAACCTGGTAATACAGAGGTAAAAATTAAGTTGAATGAAGAAGGAATGAAGTACGTTTTTAAATTAAAAAATAAGAGACTAGTAGATAAAAGTCATTTAAATTTATTAAAAAACCAAGGAATATCTACAAATATCTTGTAAAAAAACACTTGTTAAATTTAGAATATACTTGTAAACAAGCTTCGTTAAATACTCACACAATTTGTGGTTAAACACCTCCGGTCCTTTATTGGAAAAAATTGTGGCGGTAAAACCGGGAAAATTATGAAGATACCAAATATTACAATCCAACAGTTATTAGAAGCGGGAGTACATCTTGGTCATAAAACATTAAGATGGAACCCAAAAATGAAAAAATATATTTTTGGGAAAAGGGATACAATTCACATCATCGATTTAACACAAACCCTGGATCTTATAAATGTTGCTTTAGAGAAGATATTCGAAACAGTTAAAAACAACGGTAAAATTCTGTTTATATCAACAAAAAAACAAGCGTCAGAAGCAATCTCAGAGTTAGCAAAAAACACAAATCAATATTACGTAAATTATAGATGGCTTGGAGGCATGTTAACTAATTGGGGCACCATTTCCAATTCAATAAAAAAATTAGATAAAATTAATCAAGATCTTTCCTCAGAAAATAGAGGTTTTACAAAGAAAGAACTTTTAAAAATGAGCATACAAAGAGATAAACTGCAGAGATCATTGGGCGGAATAAGTAAAATGAAAAAAACGCCAGATTTAGTATTTATTATAGACACAAATTATGAAGAACTTGCTATTAAAGAAGCTATAAAACTTCAAATTCCTATTATAGCAATTTTAGATACAAATTCTAATCCTGATGGAATAGATTTTCCTGTGCCAGGAAACGATGATGCTAGAAGATCAATAGATTTGTACTGTAATTTAATAAAAGAAACGATAGATAATGCTACGAAAGAAATGCCTTCTATTGAAGAAGATAAAAAAACTGATCTGAAAGAAAAAGAAAATATCTCGAATAATAAAGAATTGTCACGCGAAAAAAAAATAAATTAATTTATTATGAGTGACATTGAAAAAATAAAAAAATTAAGACAATCAACAGGTGCAGGCTTTAAAGATTGCAATTCAGCTATACAGGAGGCCAGCGGAGATTTAGAAAAAGCTGTTGAAATCTTAAGGGTAAAAGGTATATCGAAAGCCTCTAAAAAAATGTCAAGAGAGGCAAATGAGGGTGTAATAGCTTTGGCTGGTGATGAAAACAAAATATCACTGATCGAAGTTAATTGTGAAACTGATTTTGTTGCAAAAAATGAAAATTTCATTAGTTTTGTAAAAGAATTAAGTGAAATTAATAATAATTGTTCCTCTGATATTGAAAAGGTAAAATCTTCCAATATGAAGAATTCCAAAAAAGTTGAAGATAATTTGGTTGATATTATTGCAAAAATTGGTGAAAAGATAACAATTGGTAGATCAAAAACAATTTTAAATTCAAATTCAA
>CACHWQ010000019.1 GCA_902583645.1 uncultured Pelagibacteraceae bacterium
ATTAGAAATATAAAAATGGAGGAAAAATGAGTGCAGAAGCAATGAAAGTGTCTTCGGTTCTGGATACCTCTCATCTAAAGGTTAAATTTCCATTCAAAGCAAAATATGGAAACTACATTAATGGCAAATTTGTAGAACCTCTATCTGGTAAATATTTTGACAATGTTAGCCCGATATCTAATGAGAAGATCTGTTCAGTAGCGCGTTCAAACGAAAAAGACGTGGAAGCTGCATTAGATGCGGCACACGCAGCTTTTCCTGAATGGGGAAAGACAGACATCACAACAAGGTCAAATATCTTGTATAAAATTGCTGATGTTTTAGAAAAAAATCTAAACTTATTAGCTGTAGCTGAATGTTTAGATAATGGTAAACCTATCAGAGAGTGTATGGCTGCTGACTTACCTTTAGTGATTGATCACTGGAGATACTTTGCAGGAGTAATTAGAGCTGAAGAAGGCTCTATTGCAGAGATAAGCAATAATCAATACTCATACAACTTTCATGAGCCGTTAGGAGTAGTTGGTCAGATAGTTCCATGGAACTTCCCATTGTTGATGGCAACATGGAAATTAGCACCAGCACTTGCTGCGGGAAACTGTTCAGTTTTAAAACCAGCAGAACAAACACCAGCATCAATTATGGTAATGATGGAACTTATAGGAGATTTATTACCTAAAGGTGTTGTTAACATTGTTAGTGGTTTTGGATTAGAAGCAGGTAAACCTTTAGCATCATCTAAAAGAGTTGCGAAAGTTGCATTTACCGGTGAAACAACAACTGGAAGATTGATTATGCAGTATGCTGCACAAAACATAATTCCAATTACATTAGAATTAGGTGGAAAATCTCCTAATATCTTCTTTGAGGACGTCATGGATAAAGACGATGATTTCTTCGATAAATGTATTGAAGGGTTTGTTATGTTCAATCTAAACCAAGGTGAAGTTTGTACTTGTCCAAGTAGAGCTTTAATACAAGAGTCCATCTACGATAAGTTCATGGAAAGAGCTATTGCAAGAACAAAAGCTGTTGTGCAAGATAATCCATTAAAAATGGAGACAATGATTGGAGCTCAAGCGTCAGTAGAGCAAATGGAGAAGATTAAATCTTATCTAGAGCTTGGAAAAAAAGAGGGCGCAAAGGTTCTTACTGGAGGGGGTGTTGGCAAACTTAATAGTGGACTGGAAAAAGGTAACTATATCCAACCAACTATTTTTGAAGCCAATAACAGCATGAGGATATCACAAGAAGAGATTTTTGGCCCTGTAGTATCTGTGATTAAATTTAAAGACGAAGCAGAAGCATTGAAAATTGCTAATGATACTCTTTATGGTTTAGGAGCAGCTGTATGGACTAGAAATGGAAATATAGCTCATAGAATGGGTAGAGAAATACAAGCAGGAATAGTATGGACTAATTGTTATCATGCTTATCCAGCTCACTCACCATTTGGAGGATACAAACAATCTGGAGTTGGAAGAGAAACTCATAAAATGATGCTTAATCATTACAGACAGAATAAGAACTTACATGTCTCTTATGCTGAGAAAAAATTAGGCTTCTTTTAAACAAACAATATATAATGGCCCATGATTCGATATCATGGGCCGTAATTTAAAAATGAAAGTATCAGCAACACACTCTGCATTGAATCTTCTTTCAGAACTTCAGGAAAAATATGGTGAAAAATTAATGTTCCACCAGTCTGGTGGTTGTTGCGATGGAAGTGCTCCTATGTGTTTTCAAGAAGGTGAATTTCCACTTGGTGATAACGATATAAAATTAGGAGAAATAGGCGGAGTTCCTTTTTACATGAATGGAGATCAATATGAGAAATGGAAACATACTGATCTTACAATTGATGCTGTAAGTGGGATAGGTGGCATGTTCTCATTAGATAATGGAACAGGTCGCAGATTTCTGACTAAATCAGAAATCTGCTTAGTTGTAGATAACGAACAAAAAAAATAAATCTTCTTTACTGCCCTGGTGGCTTGTAACCAATCTTACTTGCCTTAGTTGTTGCTTTAGTAAAGTCAATTGCCTCAAGTATTGTCATATTTTTAACAGCACCCGATGCTTCTACTACAAGTTTGATAGATGCAAAATCTTCAAAAGACTGCATCTCCGCAACTACTATAAAATCGTACGAGCCTCTAACAATATCCATAGTATGAATCTTGCCACCTACAGCATTAGTTAATTGCTCTACTACAGCTTTTCTATCACTTGAGGGATCTTTCATGAATCCTTGAAAAGCTTTTTCTGTATAATTTCCCATTATATATGCTTTCATAAGTTTCTCCTTTTTAAAGAAGTTAACATAATTTTAAGGAAATTATAAAATAAAATGTCTCAATAAAATTTAACCTAAATTAATCATTTTCTTGTCGAAATAAACACACCAGTAGATGCAATTATGAAACCAATAATATCGATTTTCATTAATTCTTCGTCCAAAAACATCCATGCCATTAATGCAGTAACTACTGGAATTAAAAAAAATAATGATACTGTTTTACTCGCAGAATTATTTTTTATTAAATACATCAAAATAGAAAAAGCTCCCAAGGAAACAAGAAATACTTGGTGACTCATTGCTAACAAAAATTGGGTATTTATTCTTAAAAAGGGTTCTTTGAATATAAAAATAATAATTACAAGATGAAATAATACTGCACCAATTGCTTGATACATATTATTTACTGATAAAGGAATATTATTACTTATTCTCTTTTGCCATACAGTGGATGCTGTTATAGCTATTAGAGCAATAATTGAGGCAATAACTCCTTCTATTGGTAAAGAAGATCCTATATCAAAACCCAATACCATTACTGCCCCAGTGAAACCTAATAAAACTCCTAACCATTGGTTTAAAGAAACTTTTTCTTTTAAAAAATATCCTGCAAGCAGATTTGTTAATATTGGTTGCATAGTAACGATTAAAGCAGTCAAACTTGTCGGGAACCCAATAAATATAGAATAAAATACACCCCCTAAGTAAAACCCATGAAATAGAATACCTGTACTTAAAGAATTTAATAAATTTTTAGGATTAACAGTAATTTTAGCCTTTTGATAAACCGAGTATATAAAAAAACAAACAGCTACTAAAAAAAATCTAAATGCAAGTGCAGAAAATGGATCACTATTTTGTACAATTGGTAAAGTGGTTATAAATGCAGATGACCATAGAAGAATAAAAAATAGGGGAAAAAACTTAGACACTTTATTTTTTTGTTATTTATAGATATATATCTTTAATAGTTCACCAATTAATCATAAATTAAAAATTATGTATAGCAAATTTGGGCAATTCATTGATGGTAAGTGGCAACAGTCATCTGATAAACAAACTTATGAAGTAATAAATCCAGCTAACGAGGAAATATTAGGTCATGCTTCAAAAGCAACTAAAGAAGATGTAGAAAAAGCACTTCAGTCTGCTCAAAAAGGATTAGAGATTTGGAAAAATACATCTCCATGGGAGAGATCTTACATCATAAGAAAAATCGCTGACAAGATGAGAGAGAAGCAAGATGTTTTAGCAAAATGGATGACACTTGAAATGGGAAAACCGCTTGTAGAGGCAAAAGGCGAAGTGAATGGATCAGCTGATATTTTTGAGTGGAATGCAGAGGAGACAAAAAGAATTTATGGTCAAACTGTAGAAAGTAGATTTAAAGGTACAAGAGTACATGTTTATTACCAACCTGTCGGAGTCGTTGCAGCATTATCACCTTGGAATTTTCCTTTAGTTTTGTCATCAAGAAAAATTTCAACAGCATTAGCAGCTGGTTGTTCAGTAATAATTAAACCTGATGTTATAACACCAGGTACAGTGATGGAACTAATAGATATATGTAGAGAGTGTGGTGTTCCTGCTGGTGTTGTAAATTTACTTTCTGGTGATCCTCCAAGTATAGCTTCTCAACTAATATCTTCAAATATTATAAAAAAAATATCAATTACAGGTTCGTCGAGAGTAGGAAAATTAATTCTCAAACAAGCTGCTGATAAAGTTCAAAGAGTAACTATGGAGTTGAGTGGACATTCTCCATTTATAGTTTTTGATGATGCAGATATAAAAAAAGCGGCTGATATGGCTATTGCTGCTAAATTTAGAAATAATGGTCAAGTATGTATATCTCCAAGCAGATTTTACATACAAGAAAATAAAAAAGATGAATTTGTAAATTTATTTATAGAAAAGACAAAAAAACTAAAAATAGGTGATGGTATGGATCCCTCTGTTAATTTAGGGCCTTTAACTACGAAGAAAAGATTAAACGAGGTTGAGGAATTAGTAGAAACTACAAAAAAAGAAGGTGCTAAAGTTTTACTCGGGGGAAAAAGACCAAAAGGATTTAACAAAGGATTTTATTACGAACCAACAATCTTTGATAACATAAAAGATGATTATACGATTATGAAAACAGAGCCTTTTGCTCCATTAGTTCCTATGTTATCTTTTAAAAGTTTTGAAGAAGTTATTGATCGAGCAAACAATCATGAATTAGGTTTATCAAGTTATATTTGTACAAATTCGATGGATAAGGCTCATAGAGCTTCAGAATTAATGGAAGCAGGCACAGTTGCTGTAAATACTCCCTTAGTTGCTTTAGCTGAGGCGCCATTTGGTGGTATAAAACAATCAGGTTATGGCAGAGAAGGCGGCTCTATGGCAATTAAGGATTATTTAAATATAAAGTATACTCATCTTGGGTTGAAAGGATAAATGGGAAAAGTTAAAAAAAAAGAGATTAAAACAGCTGCAAAAGCTTTATCATCTTGGAAAAAAATGATGCCATTTTACTATGGTGCAGTCTGGGTAATATTACTTTTAATCGTTTTTTTAAAATGAAACTAGCAAGAATTGGAAATCCAGATAAGGAAAAACCAATTATAATTGATAAAGATAATAATTATAGAGACTTATCATCAGTTATTAAGGATTTTAATTCAGACAATTTAAATTTTGAGACAATAGATAAATTAAAAAAAGTTAAATCTGAGGATTTACCTATACTAGATAAAAATCAAAGAATTGGTGCTTGTGTTAATAATCCTTCTAAATTTATTGGAATAGGTTTAAATTTCAAAGACCACGCAATAGAACAGAATATGCCTATTCCAAAAGAGCCTATAATATTTTCAAAATTTACTAATAGTGTATCGGGACCAAATGACGATATTATAATTCCAAAAAATTCTAACCATACTGATTGGGAAGTTGAATTAGGATTTGTTATAGGAAAAAAATGTTCTTATGTTAGCGAAAAAGATGCAATTAATTATGTTTTAGGTTTTTTCCTTGTAAATGATGTAAGTGAAAGAAACTTTCAAAAGAATAAAGGAGGCTCATGGGATAAAGGAAAAGGTTTTGATACTTTTGGACCTATTGGTCCCTATATATTAACAAAAGATGAAGTTTCTGATGTTCATAATTTAAACATGTATTTAGATGTTGATGGAGAACGAATGCAAACAGGCAATACAAATCAAATGATATTTAATATAAATCAACTAGTATCTTATATGAGTCATTGTATGACTTTATACCCTGGTGATATATGCTGCACAGGAACACCACCAGGTGTAGGAGAAAATAGAAAACCATCCAAATTTTTAATGGGTGGTGAAATTGTTAAGCTTGGAATAGATAACTTAGGAGAACAAACACACAAAGTTGTCAATAATAATGCTTAAAAGAGATTTATATTACGAAGGAATACCAACTAAATCACAAAGAGATGATGCAAGGTATCTAGGAGATATACTTGGAAGGGTAATTAGAAAACAAGAAGGACAAAACTTTTTTAATTTAGTTGAAAAAATTAGACTACTTTCAAAAGCAAATGTCAAAAATATAAATAACAAAAAAAGATTTAAAATAATTATTTCTGAAATTAATAAACTAAGTCCAATTAATATTTTTAAATTATCTAGAGCATTTACCCATTTTATGAACTTTGTAAATTTAACAGAGACATTAGACTCCTCTAGAAAATTAGATGAATTTGAAAATTCTAAAATTAAAGATGAACATAAATATATTTTTATAGAAGAAATATTTGAAAGTCTTTTTAAATCCAGAAAAATTTCAAATAATAAAATTTATAATATTGCAAAAAATTTAAATATAGGGATTGTATTAACCGCTCATCCTACAGAAGTTAAAAGAAGAACCTTGATACAAAAATATCATAAAATCACAGAGATTATGGAACAAAGAGAACTACTTAAACATTATCCTTCGAAAGTAAAAATTTTAGATAAGAAACTTTATGATGAATTCACTATCATCTGGAATACAGATGATTTGAAAAGATTTAGACCTAGTCCAACTGATGAAGCCAGATGGGGGCTTGCGGTAATTGAAGACAGCTTATGGGAAACAATTCCAAAAGTTTATAGAAGACTGAATGGAATATTTCTTAAAAATATGGGAAGAAATTTACCTAAAAATTTTAATCCAATTCAGTTTGGCTCATGGATGGGTGGAGATAGAGATGGAAATCCAAACGTAACATCTTCAATTACTAAAGAAGTAATTTTATTATCTCGATGGGAAGCTGCAAAATTATATGAGAAAGAGTTGACCAAACTAATCAGGTCTTTTTCAATGGAAAAATGTTCTAATAAAATCCTAAAAACAACTGGAAAAACTTTTGAGCCTTATAGAGTATTCCTAAGACCTCTTAGGGATAAAATGAGACTGACACATAGGGCTATTGAAAATCATTTAGTTAGAAAAAAGCCTCTTGATCAAAATAAACTATTATCCTCTAGAGAGGAAATTCTAAAACCTTTAAGAGTTGTAAGAGACTCTCTTGAAAGCAATCAAAACGAAAATATAGCTAGTGGCGAACTTTTAGACCTAATGAGAAGAGCAAAATGCTTTGGCATTAATCTGGCTAGATTAGATATAAGACAAGAGTCCTCTAGACACTCACAATTACTGCATGAGTTTATCAAAAGAAAATATAAAGCCGACTATTATAAATGGACCGAGAAACAAAGAATAAATTTTTTATCTAAGAATTTAAAAACAAATAAAAAAATCCTGACAAACTTTAAATTTAGGAATAGAGAAAACCTGGAGGTTTGGTCTACTTTTAAGATTTTAGCTGATCAGCCTGAAGAGTGCCTGGGTGCATATATAATTTCAATGACATCATCAGCTTCTGATATTCTAGCAGTTTCATTTTTACAAAAAGAAGCAAATATAAATAAAAGATTACGAGTTGTCCCTTTATTTGAAACTTTAGATGATCTTAAAAATGCAAAATCAATTATGGAAAATTTATTTTCATTAAACTGGTATAGAAAATTAATTAAAAAAAATCACGAAATTATGATTGGTTATTCTGACTCAAGTAAAGATGCAGGAAAACTTTCTGCTAGTTGGCATCAATACAAACTTCAAGAGGAAATTGTTAAGTTAGGTAAAAAATACAAAATAGATCTTACATTTTTTCATGGTCGGGGAGGATCTGCTGGTCGAGGAGGTGGTCCAATTCAATCAACGCTTAGATCTCAGCCCCCAGGATCAGTAAATGGTAAAATTAGAATTACAGACCAAGGTGAAATGATACAACAAAAATATGGGTATGAGCCTATAGCAAAATATAATCTTTGTAGTTATATCGGCGCAGTGATGCAAGCAACTCTTAATCCGCCACCAAAACCAAAAGAGAGTTGGAGAAATTTATTAGAGGACATGACACTGATTTCAACAAGATCTTACAGAAAAAATATTAGAGAAAATACAGATTTCATAAGATACTTTAAAACTGTGACACCACATCTTGCACTTGGAAAATTATCAATAGGATCAAGACCTTCAAAAAGAAAAAATGTTGATAACATCAAGGGACTAAGAGCAATTCCGTGGGTTTTTGCATGGACCCAAATAAGATTATTGTTACCTGCATGGCTTGGAACAGGTGAGGCATTAAAATACTCTTCAGTCAAAAAATTTAAATCTATATTAGTCGACATGGAAAGAAATTGGCCTTTCTTTAATTCAACAATGGATATCTTGGATATGGTAATCTCAAAAGTAGATCCTGAAATTTCAGAGGTTTATGAGGATGGTTTGGCTGACGCTAAATTAAAAAAAGTTGGTGATAAATTAAGATTACAATTCGATAATATTAAAAAAATAAATCAATTTATAACCCCAACAGAAATTATTAATCAAAGGAGAAAGTTTAGATCATCAGTTATTGTAAGAAATATTTACACAGAAGTACTGAATATTTTACAAGCTGTTGTAATGAAAAAATTATCTAAAAAAGGTATACAAAAAAAACATAAAAAATATTTAGATGATGCAATGATGACTTCCATTGCAGGTATTGCTGCTGCAATGAAAAATTCAGGATAAAATGACAGAAATATTTATTGCATTTGGTGCTGGGTTGATAAGTTTTTTATCACCATGTGTTTTGCCACTAATTCCTGGTTACATATCATATATATCAGGTTCGACTTTAGAAAATTTAGTCAAAAGCAAGAATATAAACTTGTTACCAATAATTTTATTCACTCTCGGTTTTTCAGTTGTATTTATTGTCTTTGGTGCGTCAGCAACATTTTTAGGGAAGATTTTATTAAAAAATTCTTTTCCATTAAGGATAATTGCAGGCTTAATAATTATTATTTTCTCTTTACATATTTTAGGAGTTTTTAATCTTAATTTCTTGAACTACGAAAAAAGATTAGATGCAGAGAAAAGTAGCAATGTATTCAGTTCATTTTTAGTTGGAATGGCTTTTGCATTTGGTTGGACACCATGCATAGGACCAATTCTTGGATCTATTTTGATTTTGGCATCAACAACTGAAAGTATTTATGAGGGGATTATGCTTCTAACTTTTTATTCTCTAGGATTAGCTATTCCATTTATTTTAGCAGGATATGCTATCCAAAAGTTTCTTCTAATTTCAAAAAATATTAAGCAAAAAATGAATATAATAACAAAAACTGGAGGTGTTCTTTTATTCTTTACTGGAATATTAATAATAACAAATCAACTTCAAGCAATAGGTTTTTATCTACTAGAATACGTTCCTTTCCTAGGGAAAATTGGATAAATTTTAAATATATTTTTAATTATTTTTTTTTTGTATAAACAATTAAAATCACTCCTATTAAAATTATAAAACCTCCAAGGTAAAGTTCTGTTGTTGGCTTTTCTCCAAGAAGAAGTATTGCTGCTAATAAGCCAGTCAAAGGTATTCCCATGGTAACAATGGGTAATACCTTATATAATGGGTTATTTTTTAGTACGTAATAAAAACACCCATAAGTTACTGGTTGCATAAAAAATCCTAAATAAAACGCAATCGCCCAGCTATTAAAGTTTGCAGATTTAATATAATTTATTGTATTACCATCAAGGATCGCAGATAAAAAAATTAATATTGGTCCTGAGAAAATAGCTAGCCATGCAACAAGTGTTAGTGGAGCTATTTCTTTACTTAAAGGTTTTACCAGTACTTGTCCTAAAGCCCAAATAGCAGATCCTAATATTGTAAGAAATATACCTAAAAATTTTCCCTCTAAATTAGGAGAGCCTGTTAAAATATAAACTCCAACAAATGCGATTGTAATTCCAATTAAACTTCTTATTGTAGGTTTTTCTTTAAGCATGAAGTAAGCAAATAAAACTCCAAATGGAACCTCAGTTTGAACCAGCAGTACAGCTGCAGAAGCATCGATCAAATTTAAACCAGTGTAAGTAACGCTATACTGCAAAGTATTTGCAATCAAAGACGCTATAAATATTTGCTTCAGATAACCTCTAGGAATAGGAAACCACCAAATTAAAATTGATGCTGCAAAAGTAAATCTCAGACCCATCAAAAGTATAGGTGGAAAATGTTCCATTGCTGGTTTAGCAATTACAAAACCAAAACCTAAAAAAATTGGGACTAATGATGCGATTAAGGTATCTTTAAAAGTCAAAGATTAAATTTTCTTTTTAAGTGTCTTAACTTACCCTCTGTACTATCAAAATCTAAATAACAGCCTTGTAAAAATCTACTTCCTTCATTTGCATCAAATTCTGTTCTACCATGTAATAGTCTATAATTATCCATCATTAAAAGATCTTTTGGTTGCAGTTTAAATTCAATTCTATATTTATCAGAATTGTACATAGCGGATAATTTCTTTCTTGCTTTATAGTACAAATCTAATTCACTTTTTTCTAAAATTGGAACAAAGTCTAATCTTGGACTAAATCTTACTTGTTTTAATTTTTTATTTTCATCTAATTGAATTAATTCAGCCCAATGCTCTAAGACAACATCTTTATCTATAAATTTAAATTTAACCTTTACTTTGGTAAGAATATTATAAAACTCTAAATTTTCTTTTTTTAAATCCTCGGTAACAGTATATCCATCTACTAACGTTGAAAGACCACCAGAAACTTCGTTTATAATACAATGTAATAATTGAATACATGGCACAGGATTTCTGTAAGGATTATCTGTATGTGGTGCTAGAGGAAGAGATGTATAAGCTAAATCGTTAGGGCTTGGAATTGATTTAACATTAAAATGTTCTCCAAAATTTGTTCGCCTTACACTTCCAACTTTATTTGCAAATTTTACCAAGAAATTATCCTCAGTTGGTACATCTTGAATAATAACAAATCCATATTTATAAAATGATAATAATAAATCATACATTTCCTGAGTTTCGAAAAGCTGATCAGAATATTTATATTTTTTAAAATCCGTAAAAGATGAATTCCATTTGACTTTTTCTATTCCGTAAATCACTTCATCTTCTTTTGAAAATTCTTCAGCAATCTTTTCAATATTTAGTTTAGAATTAACACCATCGTTAAAATCAATCTCTAATAAGTCATTATTAATTCGAGCACTTTTGATTGCAATTTCAACATTTAAGGAAGTTGGATCAAAAAGTCTTTGTTGTGTTTTTTTATCTAAGTATTTTTCGCCATTGGCTCTTTCACGTAACCAAAATGGATGTATCTCTTGTACAGATGAGCCATTTTTGTAGAAAATCTTGTTTTTATTCAGTTCTATTTTCATAGTTTATTCGAGGATTATTTAAAATTTGTCTTTAATCAAGATAAATAAAATAGTAAGTGACTATTTATGTCAGAGATAAATTCAAAGAAAATTAAAGTATTTTCAAGCTTTTTAAACAGCTTAGCTAAGGACTTAACACGACTTTATTATAGGAAGCTTAACAAGCCCTTTAAGGTAAATAATAAACTTAAGGGCAAAGGCTACGACCCGGTAACATCTGCTGATAGGGCATTTGAAAAATTTATAAGAGCAAAAATACAAAAGAAATTTCCTGATCATCAAATAATTGGGGAAGAATTTGGACACAAAAAGGTTAAAAGTGATTTCGCCTGGATTATAGATCCAATAGATGGAACAAGATCTTTTGTAATAGGAAATCCAACTTGGAGCAACTTAATCTCATTAAATTATAAAGGAGATCCAATTGTAGGTTTGGCAAACTTTCCTAAATTAAAAAAATACTACTACAATGTTTCTAACAAAGTTGCCTATGTGGTTGATAATGGAAAAAAATCAAAATTAAGTATTAATAAAAAAGCAACATTTAAAAATATGAAAGTGTCTGCTGCTTTTCATGGATATCTATCATTAAACAAACAAAAGAAAATTCCAAAGATTTTAAAAATGATGCAGTTTCCTTGTTCTGATGCATTAAGTTATGCGCATTTTTGTGAAGGAAGATTAGATGTTGTTATTCAATGTATGAATAAAATCTGGGATATTCATCCATTAATTCCAATAATTAAAGCCTCAGGTGGAATCGCTTCTACTTGGCGTAATGAAAATGCAAATAAAGCAGGTAATATCTTAATTTCTGCAAATAAGTCTATACATAATAAAATGTTGAGGCTTTTAAAACCAGCATTAAAATAGTTCAATGAGAAAAATTTCAGCTACAATTACCTTTTATTTAATTTCCATATTTATTTCTACTTTGGTATCTGCTGCTGAGTTAAAAGTAATTTGGAAAGGTGGAAAAATACCAGCTGGTAATGGTTCAAACCCTAATGGTGATTTAAGTTGCGAGTCGAATCATACAGAAGACGAACTTAATACAGATAGTACAGAAGAGCCAAGTGATGTTAGATGGAGCGATGATGGAAGAGTAGTTTTTACTACAAACATAAATAATGGAGGTAAATTAAATATGAATACAGTTCGTATGAACAGTGTGAGCACACCATTTCATATAATGACTGACAAATTTTCTGCTCTGGGAGGAGGTGGAACATGTGATGATATTGATGGAATTAATCCAAACACATTATCAGGTGGTGATTTAGATATTCGTGGAGAACATATAGATATAGAAGATGATGGAAATATATTTTTTATTTTAGATATAAATGGTGAGCTAGGTAAGTTTAATGCCGCTACACCTTTTCGTCTTAATGGTTTAACTTATGAAGACAAACTTTCATTTGACGGTCCTATTAATAGTGTATCTTTTAATGATGATGGAACAAGAATTTATACACTTGATGGAAGCAACAATACTCCGATACTTACTACTGTTGAATTACCCAATGCTTACGACGTTAGTTCATCAACTCAGATACACCAAGTAGATTTAAGCACTCTAGGTATTGAAGTAGGTGCACATAGTTCAAATGATCAGGCAAAAGATGTAGAATTTAGTGATGACGGGTTTGCAATGTATATATTGATCAGAAACGACACAATATTAACTGATGGCAGTTCTGACATGCCGTATTCTTATATTTATCAATTTAGATTAGAAGAAAGTTTTAACGTAGCCACTGCAGAAAAAGTTGGTAGATGGAATGTGAAAGGATTTGGAAACAATACCAGTGCCAGTAAGACTGGTAAACCTACCGGGTTTAGTTTTTCTTCTGATGGTATGCACTTATTTATTGTACAGGTTTTAGGGGGCGGTGGTGTAGATCAAATAAATCAGTTTGATTTAGAATGTCCTTACGGATTGGTAGAGTGTACATCTGCAACAACCTCTACCTTTGGAACGACAGTGGAGCTTACAAAGCAAAATATAAGTTTAAATACGACTGCTATTTTCAAAAGATTTGAGTGGATCAAGAGAAATAGAGACGAAGAGAACCTAACCGCTCATAATTTAAATTTTAATTATAAAAATACCTTAATAGATACTTTAGCAAATAAATTTGAACCGGTTGCAAGGAAAAATATTGCCTCATTAATTAGCAAAACTAAAAATGAAGATAAAAAATCTAAATGGTCTACTTGGAGTCTTGTAGATGTATATGTAGGTTTGTACGGCCAGCATGGAAGTGAAAAACCAAAAGATGTACTGGTAAAAGGAATAACGTTGGGGGCAGATAGAAAACATGGTGAGGATAAGTTTTTTGGATTAGCTCT
>CACHWQ010000020.1 GCA_902583645.1 uncultured Pelagibacteraceae bacterium
ATTGTAAAATCATTAATGGCACCAAATGTATTAAACAATTTTAAAAAAAAATCAAAAATAATAGGAGAAGATAAAAAACTTAAAATACTAAGAAATAAAATAAGAAACTATCAAAATTTTATAAAAAAAAATCTAGAATATGTTGGTGATAATTTTGCCTACGAAGCTAGAACAATTCACTACAGCAGAAATAGAAAAAAAAAAGGAATTTACGGAAAAGCTACAGACAATCAAATTAAAGAATTAAGCGAAGAAGGAATAGAAACCCAAACTCTTCCATGGATAGATGAAAATAAGAATTAAATTTTTTCAAATTGAACTATATAGTTAACTGATCTATCGTTATCAATTTTCCACTCTCGTTTAAATGGATTAAATACCACACCATCAATTTTCTTAAATTTAAGAGAATTTTTTTTTGCATATCGAGCAAGATCATCTGGCTTAACAAATTTTTCCCAATCATGAGTTCCAATCGGTAGCCATCTTAAAACATACTCTGCACCTAAAATTGCGAACAAATAAGACTTAAATGTTTTATTCAATGTGGCAACATACATTAATCCATTTTTTTTCAAAAATTTGGAACAACTTTTTAAAAAAAATTCTACATCTTCAACATGTTCTACAATTTCCATATTTAAAATTATGTCAAATTTTTTTTGTAAATCTAATTTTTCTGGGGAGGTGCATATGTAGTGAATTTTAAGTTTTTTTAGCTTCGAGTGTAATTTAGCAACTTTAATATTATTTAATGATGCATCAATACCAGTTACGTCTGCACCAAGTCTTTTCATAGGCTCTGAAAGTAAACCACCTCCACATCCTATATCTAAAATTTTTAATCTTTTAAAAGGATTGTTATAAGTTTTTATTTTAAAGTGCTTGATTGAATTATCCTTTATATATTTAATTCTAACCGGGTTAAATTTATGTAACGGTTCAAATTTACCATGGGGATCCCACCATTCAGATGCAATTTTTGAGAATTTATCTATTTCTTTTTTGTTAATTGTGCTACTTTTCATTGATTATTGACATTACAATCAAGATGTATTTTATCAATATAATTAAAAATATTAAGAAAATTATCAATGAAAATTGTAGTTTTAAAATTTGGTGGAACATCAGTTGGATCAATTGAGAGAATTAAAAAAGTCGCGTCAATTATTCAGAGATATTTAAAAAAAAAATATAAAGTTATTGTTGTGTCATCAGCAATGAGTGGTGTGACAAATGATCTTATAAAAAAATCTCAAAAATTAAGCAAAAATTTTAATTCTTCTGAGTATGATGTTTTAGTTTCATCTGGCGAACAGATATCTTGCGCTCTTATATCTGGAAGATTAAATTCTTTAGGTTTTAAATCAAGATCTTGGCTTGGATGGCAAGTACCTATTATTACTGAAGGCGATTACAAAAAATCAAGAATAATTAAAATATTTAAAAACAACATAATAAAATATATTAGAAGCGGTGGTATACCCGTTATAACTGGGTTTCAAGGAATAAACTCCGATCAAAGAATTACAACCTTAGAAAGAGGAGGGTCTGATGCTAGTGCAATTATGTTGGCAAAATTTTTTAATGCAGAAAAATGTATAATATTTACAGATGTTAAGGGAGTTTTTACTACAGATCCGAATACATTACATAAAGCAAAAAAAATTGAGAAAATATCTTACGAAGAAATGCTGGAAATGGCATCTTTAGGTGCAAAAGTAATGCAACCCGCTTCAATTCAAGACGCTAGATTGAATAGAATAAATGTTGTGGTTAAATCATCCTTTAAAAATAAACCAGGAACATTGATTACAAAAAAAAAAAATATTTCTATCAACAGGATTATTACAGGGGTTTCTTTTACAAAGAATGACTCAAAAATTACTTTATTAGGAGTTGTAGATAAACCTGGTGTCGCTGCCTCTATTTTCGAGCCTTTATCTATGAATGCAATTAATGTAGACATGGTCGTCCAAAATATATCGGCAGATGGAAGGCATACAGATCTAACATTTACAATTAAATCTGAAGATATTAAAAAAACAGAAAAACTCTTAAGAAATAATAAAAAAATCAAATTTCAAAATATTCTTTTAACCAGAAATGTTTCAAAAGTCTCAATTATTGGAGTTGGAATGATCACTACTCCTGGTGTAACATATAGGATGTTTAAAGCTCTATCTAAACAAAAAATAAATATTCAAGTAATTTCGACCTCAGAAATAAAAATTTCTGTTTTAATAGATAAACGTCACGTAAAAAGAGCGGTCAAAGCTCTTCATGAAGAATTTAAATTAGAAAAATGAGTATTAGGCCTTTTCGAGATATCAAAAGAAAGAAAACAAAAGTTATTAATGTTGGTAAAGTTAAAGTTGGTGGTAATAACCCAATTACCGTTCAGTCAATGACAAATACTTTAACAACAGATGTCAATAAAACTATAAAACAAATAAATCAAATTTCTGAAGCAGGCGCAGATATCGTAAGAGTATCTTGTCCAGATGAAAAATCAACAAATGCCCTAAAAGAAATTGTTAAACATGTTGATGTCCCTATAGTAGCTGATATTCATTTTCACTACAAAAGAGCCATAGAGGCAGCAGAAAATGGAGCAAGTTGCTTAAGAATAAATCCTGGTAATATTGGTGATAAAAAAAAAATAAAAGAAGTTACAGAAGCAGCAAAAAATAATAATTGCTCAATAAGAATTGGTGTAAATGCTGGCTCACTAGAAAAAGATATACTCGAAAAGCATAAAGAACCCTGCCCAGAAGCACTTGTAGAGAGTGCATTAAGAAATATAAATATTTTAGAAGATTTAGAATTCAAAAATTTTAAGATAAGCGTGAAATCTTCCGACGTTTTTTTATCGGTTAAATCTTACAAGCTTTTAGCTGAGAAAACCTCATATCCACTTCATCTAGGAATAACAGAAGCAGGGAGTTTTTTACCTGGAAGTATTAAATCTTCAATAGGGCTTGGCAACTTATTAATGGATGGCATTGGAGACACCATCAGAGTATCGTTATCAGACGACCCAGTTGAAGAGGTAAAAATTGGCAATGAAATTTTAAAGTCGATTGGTTTAAGAAATAAAGGAGTAAAAATAATATCTTGTCCATCATGTGCCAGACAGGGGTTTCAGGTGATAGAAACCGTAAAAATATTAGAGGACAAACTTTCGCATATTAAGGAGAATATTACTCTATCGATTATTGGATGTGTTGTTAATGGTCCTGGAGAAGCCTCACAGACAGATATTGGCATTACCGGAGGAGGAGGAGATAGTAATATGCTTTATTTAAACGGTCTTCAAAGTGAAAAATTAAATAATAGTGAAATAATTTCAAAAGTTGTTGAACAAGTTGAAATGAAAGCAATCGAAATTCAAAAAAAAGCTAAATGATACCTTTAGAGAAAGTAAAAGATATTATTGATAAGCACTCTAAACTAGAATTGGATTTATCTTCAGCTAATGTCGATAAAAAAAAATTTGTAGAAATGTCAAAGGAGTATTCAGAGCTAAGTAGCATTATAGATGAAGCAAAATTTTATAGATCATTTGATCAAGAAAGAAAAGATCTTGAAAAAATCATTAACGATGAAAATAGTGATGTCGAGATGAAAAATTTGGCTAACTCAGAGCTGTCTGAATTAATTTTTAAAAAAGATAAAATTCAAAGAAAATTAATTATGTATTTACTTCCCAAAGATGAAGCTGACAAAAAAAATGCAATCATTGAAATTAGAGCAGGAACAGGCGGATTAGAAGCAAGTTTATTTGCTTCTGATTTATTCAAAATGTACGAAAAAATTTGTAATAAAAAAAAGTGGTCAATTGAAGTAATTAGTATATCAAAAAGTGATGCTGGTGGTCTGAAAGAAGTCATTGCTCTAATAAAGGGATCAAACATTTATTCAACTTTAAAGTATGAAAGTGGAGTTCATAGAGTTCAGAGAGTTCCTGACACAGAGACCCAAGGCAGAGTTCATACATCTGCTGCAACAGTAGCAGTATTACCAGAGGCAGAGGAAATAGATATAAAAATAGAGGAAAAAGATTTAAGAATTGATGTATTTAGAAGTAGTGGGCCTGGTGGTCAAAGTGTGAATACAACTGACTCAGCTGTAAGAATAACTCACATCCCCACAGGAATTGTTGTAAGTCAGCAAGATGAAAAATCACAAATAAGAAATAAAGAAAAAGGCCTTAAAATATTAAGGTCACGTATTTATGAATTTGAGAGAAAAAAAAAAGAAGATCAGAGATCAAAAGATCGAAAAAATAAAATTGGTTCAGGTGATAGATCTGAAAGGATAAGAACTTATAATTTTCCCCAAGGAAGAGTTACTGACCACAGAATAAATCTGACACTTCATAAGCTTAATGAATTTATGGAAGGTGAAATTTTTGATGAAATTATTGAAAATCTCAACCTACATGCTCAAGAAGAATTAATTAATATAAATTAAATGCACACAATAAACTCTTTGCTGGATCAAGGATTTAAATATCTTTCCAGAAATTCTATAAAATCTTCAAGATTAGAAAGTGAAATATTGCTTTCATATGTTTTAAATAAAGATTCTAAATATTTAATTTTGAACCATTCTAATATTCTACAAAATAATCAAATAAATTCTTTCATTAAATTAATACAAAGGCGTAAATTAGGTGAACCTATAGCATATATTCTAAAAAAAAAAGAATTTTGGAAGTACAGTTTTTATGTCAATAAAAATGTGATGATACCAAGACCTGACTCAGAAATTATAATTGAAGAAACTCTCAAATTAATAGAAAAAAATGAAAAAAAAAAAGTATTAGATATAGGAACTGGATCTGGGTGTTTGATAATTTCTCTCTTAAATGAAAGAAAAAAACTTTATGGTGATGCAATAGACATTTCAAAAAAAGCCTTAAATGTAGCTAAATTTAATGCAAAAATACATCATTTACAAAATAGAATTAAGTTTTACCAATCTTCTGTTGACAAATTTTTCAAAGGAAAATATGATTTAATCTTATCTAACCCTCCTTATATTAGTGAATTAAATATAAAATATTTGGAAAGAGATATTATTGACTTTGAACCGAAATTGGCTTTAGAAGGTGGCTTGGACGGATCGTTAATACTTAAGAAAGTGATTAAAAAATCCTCTAATCTAATCAAAGTGGGTGGAAAGTTAGTTTTAGAAATAGGATTTGATCAGAAACTTATGGTGATTAAGTTACTTAAAGATGAAGGTTTTTATGTTAATAAAACCGTTAGAGATTATGGGAATAACGACAGATGTATAATAGGTACAAAAATTTGAAAAAGAAATGAGATCATATAAAAATAATCACAAAAGGCAAAAGTTTCGAATAAATGGAGATAGAAACTCAAATAGAAATTTTGACTCTCAATCTTTAGTATCAAACTTAAGCTTTCCTAAAAAAAACCATAGAAATGTTCATAATGCATCAAGATTAATAGAAAAATATAATAATTTAGCAAGAGAAGCACTTTCAAATGGGGACAAGATTTTATCTGAAAGTTATTTTCAACATTCTGATCATTTCGTTAGAATTCAAAATGAAAAAGAAAAAAACCAACAAAATACAAATACTGAAAAAAATAAACCAATAAGTGATAAATCAAAGTCACTTAAAAATGAGAACACTGACGAAAAAGAAATAGCAGCTAGTTAATTCCAGCAATAATTTCTGATTTTAAAACATCAATTTTTAGTTTACTAACTTCAAATAACTTTCTTGATCTATCTTTTAATACTTTGCCTGACGGAAGTTTGAGAGTTTGTGAGTTTATTCTCGTTCCATTATGAATAACTTCATAATGCAAATGAGGACCAGTAGACTTTCCTGTCGATCCAACATACCCAATAATTTGACCCTGCTTAACTCTTTTTCCTTTTCTTATATTTTTTGCAAATTTTGACATATGTGCATAAACAGTCGAGTAACTTGAGTTGTGTCTTATTTTAACACAGTTACCTCCGCCCCCACACCAAGACGCTTTTATAACTATCCCATCACCTGATGCCATTATAGGTGTTCCTTCTGGAGCTGCAAAATCAGTTCCTCGATGCATTTTATTATATCCATCTATAGGATGCTTTCTCATTCCAAATTTCGATGATAATCTTGCACCATTTATTGGCGTCTTCATAAGAGCTTTTTTTACACTTTTGCCATTAATATCGTAATGACCATCTTCTCCATTATCATTAAAATAATAAAATGCATTACTTTGATTACCCAAACTTAAGTCTGCGAATAAAATATTTCCAGTGCTGTAAAGTTTATTTTTATCATCCTCAAATATCTCGTAAATAATTTGGTATGTATCGTTGCGTCGTATATCTCTCTGAAAATCAATTTGAAATCCATAAATTCTTGCAAACTCTATAATTATATTTGGTGGAATTTTTTTATTTGTAGCGCTTCTATATAAGCTTTGAGTAATTCTACCCTCTTTATATACTACCTTTCTACTTAAATTTGTTATAATTTTGCTTATAATAAATTTATTTATAGTAAAATCTCTTGCTAATCTAATTTTCTTTGTTTTGTTAATTGGTATTATTATTTCTGATAGTTTGTTGTTCGATTTGTTAATTGTAAATAAAATTTTTTGATTTATTTTAAGTATATTTTTAATTTTATTTATTTTAAGACTATTCAAAACTAAATTAATTTCACGATCAGATAAATTATTAGATTTCAATATACTATTTAAAGACTCATTTTTTTGTACTATGTGTAAAATTTTTTGATATTTCGGGGATAAATTATTAAAAAAATTATTAGTAGTTTTTTTAAAATATAGGTTATTTAATAAATTAATATATTGTTTTTCTGAATAACTTTTTGATGAATTGTAAATAAAGGTTATGGATATCGAAATAATTATAAGAATTAGTACAAATATAAACTCTAAATTTCGAGATATTTTAAAGCTAGAGTATAATTGATTTAATTTCATTTTTTTCAATCATTAATTTAAAAATAAGAAATATTACACAAAAAAAGCCTAAATTTGCTTGTTTTTTTACCTATTTTTTTCATCCTTACTGCTTGATTTACCTACATTTTAGACTATAAGCGTCACACTTTCTCAATAAAAATATTGTGAACATTAGGCAATTTGCCTAATTAGTTATTTGAATTGTTAAGATTTTAAGAAGAGAAGTGTGGACGGTTAAGGTTACCAAAATTTGTCGTACACACTTCAACATTACATAAACATTATTCTTAGTGTTTATGTAGAAGCTAGTGTGCGCCGTTTTTAAACTTGAGAGTTTGATCATGGCTCAGAACGTACGCTGGCGGCACGCCTTATACATGCAAGTCGAACGAAGTAGCAATACTTAGTGGCAGACGGGTGAGTAACATGTGGGTATCTTCCCTTTGGTGAGGAATAACACGAGGAAACTTGTGCTAATACCTCATAAGTCTTTACGGAGAAAGCTTTATGCGCCATTGGATGAGCCCGCACTTGATTAGTTAGTTGGTAGGGTAAAAGCCTACCAAGACTGTGATCAATAGCTGATTTGAGAGGATGATCAGCCACATTGGGACTGAGACACGGCCCAAACTCCTACGGGAGGCAGCAGTAAGGAATCTTGCACAATGGAGGAAACTCTGATGCAGCGATGCCGCGTGAGTGAAGAAGGCCTTTGGGTTGTAAAGCTCTTTCGTCGGGGAAGAAAATGACTGTACCCGAATAAGAAGGTCCGGCTAACTTCGTGCCAGCAGCCGCGGTAATACGAAGGGACCTAGCGTAGTTCGGAATTACTGGGCTTAAAGAGTTCGTAGGTGGTTAAAAAAGTTGGTGGTGAAATCCCAGAGCTTAACTCTGGAACTGCCATCAAAACTTTTTAGCTAGAGTTTGATAGAGGAAAGCAGAATTTCTAGTGTAGAGGTGAAATTCGTAGATATTAGAAAGAATACCGATTGCGAAGGCAGCTTTCTGGATCAATACTGACACTGAGGAACGAAAGCATGGGTAGCGAAGAGGATTAGATACCCTCGTAGTCCATGCCGTAAACGATGTGTGTTAGACGTTGGAAATTTATTTTCAGTGTCGCAGCGAAAGCGATAAACACACCGCCTGGGGAGTACGACCGCAAGGTTAAAACTCAAATGAATTGACGGGGACCCGCACAAGTAGTGGAGCATGTGGTTTAATTCGAAGATACGCGCAGAACCTTACCAACACTTGACATGTTCGTCGCGACTTTAAGAGATTAAAGTTTTCGGTTCGGCCGGACGAAACACAGGTGCTGCATGGCTGTCGTCAGCTCGTGTCGTGAGATGTTGGGTTAAGTCCCGCAACGAGCGCAACCCTCACTTTTAGTTGCCATCATTTAGTTGGGCACTCTGAAAGAACTGCCAGTGATAAGCTGGAGGAAGGTGGGGATGACGTCAAGTCCTCATGGCCCTTACGTGTTGGGCTACACACGTGCTACAATGGCATCTACAATAGGAAGCAAGATGGCGACATCGAGCAAATCCTAAAAAGATGCCTCAGTTCGGATTGCACTCTGCAACTCGAGTGCATGAAGCTGGAATTACTAGTAATCGCGGATCAGCGCGCCGCGGTGAATACGTTCCCGGGTCTTGTACACACCGCCCGTCACACCATGGGAGTTGGTTCTACCTTAAGGCAAAGTTTAAAACCTTTGACCACGGTATAGTCAGCGACTGGGGTGAAGTCGTAACAAGGTAGCCGTAGGGGAACCTGCGGCTGGATTACCTCCTTTCTAAGGATAGTTTAAGGATTTTTTTCTTAAACTTAAATATTTAACAGGATAATGTTGACCGTCCTCATTTCTCTTCTTAAATTAAAGTGTTTCTCTTTACTGAATAAGGGCCGGTAGCTCAGTTGGTTAGAGCACACCCTTGATAAGGGTGGGGTCGAAAGTTCGAGTCTTTCTCGGCCCACCAATTTTATTAGGGGGATTAGCTCAGCTGGGAGAGCGCCTGATTTGCATTCAGGAGGTCAGCGGTTCGATCCCGCTATCCTCCACCAGAAACACTCAGTTATTTTAAAAGTGAATAAATTAAATTATCAATATCTATATCCGATTGTTCGAATAGATGAACAATCAATGAATGTTCGAATAGATGAACATTCCAACAAAATTTGATTCAACACAGAATTTTTTTCTGTGCATAAATCAAGCGTTTAAGGGCGTGTGGCGGATGCCTTGGCACTGAAAGACGAAGAAGGACGTGGTATACTGCGAAAAGTTTCGGGGAACTGTATGCAAGTTTTGATCCGAAAATTTCCGAATGGGGAAACCCACCACTTTATGTGGTATTTTAAACTGAATAAATAGGTTTAAAAAGAAAACCTGGAGAACTGAAACATCTAAGTAACCAGAGGAAAAGAAATCAATTGAGATTCCGTTAGTAGTGGCGAGCGAAATCGGAATAGGCCAGTAGGTATGTTAAAAAAATCTGAAAAGTCTGGAAAGACTTACCAAAGAGGGTGATAGTCCCGTAAGAGTAATGTTTAATATGCTTCTTGAGTAAAGCGGGACACGTGAAATCTTGCTCGAATATAGGGGGACCACCCTCTAAGCCTAAATACTCTTCAGTGACCGATAGTGAACTAGTACCGTGAGGGAAAGGTGAAAAGAACCCCTATTAGGGGAGTGAAATAGAACCTGAAACCGCATGCCTACAATCAGTCGAAGCTCTTTTTAGAGTGACGGCGTACCTTTTGTATAATGGGTCAGTGACTTAATTTATTAAGCAAGCTTAAGCCATCTAGGTGTAGGCGCAGCGAAAGCAAGTCTTAATAGGGCGATTAGTTTAATGAATTAGACCCGAAAACGAATGAGCTTACCATGAGCAGGTTGAATGCAAGGTAACACTTGCTGGAGGACCGAACCAGTTGACGTTGAAAAGTCTTTGGATGACTTGTGGTAAGGGGTGAAAGGCCAACCAAATTCGTAGATAGCTGGTTTTCCGCGAAAACTATTTAGGTAGTGCGTTGAATAAATATGCGTTTAGAGGTAGAGCACTAAATGGGCTAGGGGGAAGAGATTCTTACCAAACCTAATAAAACTCCGAATGCTGAACGTAGTTCTTCAACAGACAGACTGTGGGTGCTAAGGTCCATGGTCGAGAGGGAAAAAGCCCAGACCACCAGATAAGGTCCCAAAATTATGATTAAGTGTGAAAGGATGTGGAAATTCCTTAACAGCCGGGAGGTTGGCTTAGAAGCAGCCATCCTTTAAAGATAGCGTAACAGCTCACCGGTCTAACAGAGTTTCTGCGCCTAAGATGTAACGGGGCTAAAATCATATACCGAATCTGTGGGTTTATAAAACTTTCGAGTTTTATAAGCGGTAGCGGAACGTTCTGTAAGCCTGTAAAGGAATACCCGTGAGGGATTCTGGAGGTATCAGAAGTGCGAATGCTGACATAAGTAACGATAAATAAAGTGAAAAACTTTATCGCCGAAAATCCAAGGGTTTCTGCGCAAGGTTAATCCGCGCAGAGTTAGTCGGCCCCTAAGGCGAGGGCGAAAGCCGTAGTCGATGGGAACAAGGTTAATATTCCTTGACCAGATGGTAGTGACGGATTTTGTAAGTTGTAAATTCTTAATGGATTGAATTTGCCGCGAAAAAGTCCCAGGAAATAGCTCCATCATTAGACCGTACCCTAAACCGACACAGGTGGATTAATAGAGTATATTTAGGCGCTTGAGAGAATGATGTTGAAGGAACTCGGCAAAATGCTTCTGTAACTTCGGGATAAAGAAGACCTTTGAATAGGCAACTATTCAAGGGTGGCACAAGCCAGGGAGAAGCGACTGTTTATCAAAAACACAGGGCTCTGCTAACACGTAAGTGGATGTATAGGGTCTGACGCCTGCCCGGTGCTGGAAGGTTAATGCGATGGGTGCAAGCTCATTTCTGAAGCCCCAGTAAACGGCGGCCGTAACTATAACGGTCCTAAGGTAGCGAAATTCCTTGTCGGGTAAGTTCCGACCTGCATGAATGGCGTAACGATTTCTCCGCTGTCTCCAACATCAACTCAGTGAAATTGAATTCTCCGTGAAGATGCGGAGTTCGCGTAGTTAGACGGAAAGACCCCGTGCACCTTTACTGCAACTTTACATTGGTGTTAGGAAAAACATATTTAGCATAGGAGGGAGACATTGAAGCAAGAGCGTCAGCTTTTGTGGAGTCGCCAGTGAAATACCTCTTTTGTTTTTCTTGATATCTAACTGATCACCGTTATCCGGTATCAAGACATTGTATGGTGGGTAGTTTGACTGGGGCGGTCGCCTCCCAAATAGTAACGGAGGCGTGCGAAGGTAAGCTCAGAACGGTCAGAAATCGTTCGTAGAGTGCAATGGCATAAGCTTGCCTGACTGCAAGACTGACAAGTCGAGCAGAGTCGAAAGACGGTCATAGTGATCCGGTGGTTCTGAGTGGAAGGGCCATCGCTCAACGGATAAAAGGTACGCCGGGGATAACAGGCTGATACTGCCCAAGAGCTCATATCGACGGCAGTGTTTGGCACCTCGATGTCGGCTCATCACATCCTGGGGCTGGAGCAGGTCCCAAGGGTTTGGCTGTTCGCCAATTAAAGTGGTACGTGAGCTGGGTTCAGAACGTCGTGAGACAGTTCGGTCCCTATCTGCTATGCGTGTAGAAGAATTGAGAGGAGCTGTCCCTAGTACGAGAGGACCGGGATGGACGTACCACTGGTGGACCGGTTGTAGCGCCAGCTGCAGTGCCGGGTAGCTAAGTACGGACGAGATAACTGCTGAAAGCATCTAAGCGGGAAACTCACCTCAAAACTAGTTCTTCCCATAGAGTCGTGGTAGACCACCACGTTGATAGGCTGGGTGTGGAAGTGCGGTAACGCATGTAGCTGACCAGTACTAATAACTCAATTGGCTTGATTTATGCACTGAAAAAAATTTTGTTTTTCAATTTCTTTTGTAATAACTTCTTTAAAAAGTTATTAAACTTACATGTTTAATTATAAAAATAATCACACATTAAATTTTATATTTTTTGTAATTTTTATTTTTTGTTTATTAATTTTAAAAGATTACGGTGTTTCACAAGACGAATACGCTTTTAGAATTCATGGATTTGTAACCCTAAATTATATAGGAAACATTTTTTTCCCAGAGTTAACAAATTCCTTTGTTGGTGAAAAAGATATTCAAATTCTAGATACCAATTATCAAGGAAAATCTTACGGAGCTTATTACTCCGCAATACTTGGTTTAATTGAGGTAATTTTTAATGTAGAGGACAAATATTATCAGTTTTTATTTAGACATTATATCAACTTTATAATATTTTTCTCTAGCCTAA
>CACHWQ010000021.1 GCA_902583645.1 uncultured Pelagibacteraceae bacterium
CAAATTCCTCTAAATTTTTTTTAATTTTTTTACTCCAATATAAATTGTGTTTAACTGACCTATTAATAAATTTATTATCCTTTAATGCTTCTATAGCACATAACTGCGCAATTTCATTCACATTAAATGGTGGTTTAATAAAATTCAAAGCATCAATGATTTTTTTATCTCCATAACCCCATCCAATTCTTAAGGCTGCTAATCCATAAATTTTTGAAAACGTTCTTAATATAAAAACATTTTTAGAATTTTTAAAAATCTTTAATCCTGACGAGTATTTTTTGTCTTTCATATATTCATAATATGCATCATCTATTACCAACAAAATCTCTTTCCTTAATCTTTTTCTTAAATTAATTAATTCGTTTCTATACAAATATGTACCTGTAGGATTGTTAGGATTTGCTAAAAAAACTATTTTAGTTTTTTTATTTACTTTATTTATTATGTTATCTACTGAAATCTTAAAGTTTTCTTCTTTTGAAAAAATAACTTTAGCGCCTGAAATAGATGCATAAATCCTATACATTAAAAAACTAAATTCTGGCACAATTACTTGATCACCTTTACTCAAAAATAACTGACATAGCATCTGAATAATCTCATCAGACCCAGATCCACAAATCACTTTATTTGCGTCACATTTAAATTTAATTGAAATTTGTTTTCTTAATAATTTGGATGTGTAATCTGGGTATTTTGAGATACTAATATTATTTCTTAAAATTGCTTTCACTTTTGAACTTGTACCTAACGCAGACTCGTTTGCAGATAATTTAATTATTTTTCTAGTTTCTTTTAAATTTGGTATTTCATATTTTCCTGGTTTATAAGATTGAAATTTTAGTTTTTTAAATTTCGTTAATTTCATAATTTTATGTATTTCTGGTATATATAGTTAAATTATAATTTATTTAAATTAAATAAGTTAAATTCATCTAAAAATTTGACATATAAAAACCTATAATGTAAACACTACTTGCGCTGATTTAAACTGAATTGCGAGCGCTTAAAAAAACCGCTAAATAAGTTTTTTTCCTCCAATTCATCAGCTTATTAAAATGAGCAAATTTAAAGATATAAAGAAAATAATTGTTGAAAAACCGTTAAAATTAGATTGTGGACAGATAATTGATAATTTTCCTTTAGCATATGAAACATATGGAAAATTAAACAATGACAGAAGTAATGCCATACTAATTTTTCACGCTTTGACCGGAGATCAATTTGCATCGGGAATAAATCCAATTACAAAAAAAGATGGTTGGTGGAATTATGCTCTTGGACCCGGAAAAGCTATCGACACTGATAAATATTTTGTAATTGCAGCAAATGTTATAGGTGGATGCATGGGCTCTTTTGGTCCAAGTGATATTAGCCCTGATACAAAAAAACCTTATGGTACAAACTTTCCAATTATAACAATAAACGACATGGTTAATGCTCAATACAATCTTTTAGAATATTTTAAAATTGAAAAATTGTTCAGTGTTATTGGGGGATCCATGGGTGGAATGCAAGTACTTCAGTTTGTCTCCAATTTTCCCAATAAAGCTTTTACTGCAATTCCAATTGCTTGTACTGCAAGTCATTCGGCTCAAAACATAGCTTTAAATGAACTTGGAAGACAATCAATAATGGCTGATATAAATTGGCAAGATGGATTTTATGAAGAACAAAATAAACAGCCAGATAAAGGGCTTGCAGTTGCAAGAATGGCGGCTCATATTACTTATTTATCTAAAGTAGGTCTTCAAGAAAAATTTGGAAGGAAACTGCAAGAAAGAGATGATTTAAAATTTAGTTTTGATGCTGACTTTCAAATAGAAAGTTATTTAAGATATCAAGGATCCGTTTTTGTTGATAGATTCGATGCGAATAGCTATTTATATATTACAAGAGCTATGGATTATTTCGACTTAACAAAAAAATTTGGTGGAAATCTATCAAAAGCTTTTGAAAAAAGTAATACAAAATTTTTTATTATATCATTTACCTCAGATTGGCTTTATCCAACTTCTGAAAATAGAGATATAGTAATTGCGCTAAATGCTATTGGTAAAAATGTAGGATTTGTAGAGATTTTGTCTGATAAGGGGCATGACTCTTTTTTACTTGATGTTCCAGACTTTTTGAACACTGTTAAAAATTTTTTAAATACTTCTTATAAAAAAATTAAATGAAGAAAGAATTTTATAATATTGCAAAGTTAGTAACTCAAAATTCTAAAATTTTAGATGTAGGTTGTGGAAATGGTGAGCTTATGAAATATATTACTGAAAATATTAGCAAAGATATCAGGGGAATTGAATTATCAAAATCTAATATTCAAAAATGTGTTGAAAAAGGTTTGACAGTCATCGAGGGTAATGCAGAAATAGATTTAAAGCAATTTCCAGATAGTTCTTTCGATTTCGTAATACTCAGTCAAACCTTGCAAGCTTTCTTAGATCCTGAAAATGTATTAAACGAATTACTAAGAATTGGAAAAAAAGCAATAGTATCAATTCCCAACTTTGGACACTGGAAAGTTAGGTTACATTTGCTTTTAAAAGGTACAATGCCAGTTACTGAAAATTTACCAAACGAATGGTATAATACACCAAATTTACACATGTGTACGATTAAAGATTTTGGAAATTATTGTAAAGAAAGGGATATTAAAATCAATTTAAAAAATTTGAAGTTCCACAATTTTTATTCTGAATTAGGAATTTTTGTATTAGAAAAATAAAATGAAAATCGAAATAATCAAATGTCTTGAAGATAATTTTTCATATTTATTGATTAATGAAGAAAACTCTAATGCTTGTGTTGTTGATCCTGGTGAGGCCAAACCAGTTTTAAAATATATTGAGGATAATAAAATCAATTTAAAATATATTCTAAATACTCATCATCACGGAGATCACATTGGTGGTAACAATATTTTAAAAAGTAGATTTAATGCAAAAATTCTTGCTTTTGAAAATGATAAAGACAAAATTCCCATGATTGATATCTTTTTAAACGACGGTCAAGTTTGGAAAGATGATATATTTGAGTTTAAAGTTATGCATGTCCCAGGACATACCTTGGGGCACATTTGTTTTTATTTTTTTAATAAAAAAATAGTTTTTACCGGAGATACATTATTTTCTTTAGGATGTGGAAGAGTTTTTGAGGGAAGTCATGATGATATGTTTAATTCATTGTGCAAATTAAAAAGTTTACCCCTAGAAACAAAAATATATTTTGGACATGAATATACTTTAAATAATTCGATTTTTTGCAATAAATTTGATGAAAATAATTCTGAGCTTAATAAAAAAATTATTGATATTAAAAAAAAATTGAATAACGGGCTTCCTACTGTTCCATCTTCAATAAAAGACGAATTAGATTGCAATATTTTTTTAAGAGCTAAAAACTTAAAAGAATTTTCAAAATTAAGGGATTTAAAGGATAATTTTTAATCGATATGTCTTGACTAAAAGTACCTTAGATCTATATTGCAGCAATATTTAGAATAAATTTTATGTCATTTGCAGTAATACAAACTGGTGGAAAACAATACAAAGTTAGGGCAGGAGAAATTCTTAAAGTCGAGAAGTTAATCGATAAAGATAAAGTTGAGTTTAAAAATATATTGGCTTATGGGGATGAGAAAAATTCAGTAGTTGGCTCCCCTGAGATTGAAGGCGCAAAAGTTGAAGCTGAGATTTTAAAAAGTGGTAAAAATAGAACTGTTTTAGTTTTTAAAAAGAGACGAAGAAAAAACTCAAGAAGAAAAAATGGACATAGACAGGAGTTTACATTAATTAGAATAAGTAAAATTTTTGCAAAAGATGGAAAAGTTCTTTCAGAAGCTTCAAAATATGAAAAAAAAGAAGTGAAAGAAAAAATTAAAAAAGAAGAAGTTAAAAAGTAAATATACGGAATAAATTATGGCAACAAAAAAAGCAGGTGGATCGTCAAGGAACGGAAGAGATAGTGCTGGTAGAAGACTTGGTGTTAAAATTTATGCTGGTCAGAAAGTAATTCCGGGTAATATAATTGTAAGACAACGAGGTACAAAAATCTTTCCTGGAGAACATGTGGGGATGGGAAAAGACCATTCAATATTTTCCAAAATTACAGGAACAGTTGAGTTTAAAAAAACAAAATCAGATAGAACTTTTGTATCTGTAAAGCCCAATTAATATACAACATATTAATATAAAGGTGTTGTATCATGAAATTTTTAGATCAAATTAAAATATTTGTTAAGGCAGGCGACGGTGGATCTGGGTCACCAAGTTTTAGAAGAGAAAAATTTATTGAATTTGGAGGACCAGATGGTGGAGACGGCGGTAAGGGCGGGTCTGTAATTTTAAAGTCTGAGAGAAACTTAAACACTTTAATTGATTACAGATACCAACAACATTTCAAGGCTCAAAGAGGGGAAGACGGTAAAGGAAAAAAAATGACTGGCAAGGGTGGAAAGAACCTTTGTCTAAAAGTTCCAATTGGAACTCAAGTTTTTGAGGAAGATAATAAGACACTTATTTTTGATTTTAAAAAGAATAATGATGAATTTGTTGTTGCGTCTGGAGGTAAAGGGGGTTTTGGAAATACAAAATTTAAATCTTCAACAAATAGAGCACCTAAAAAATTTACTAAAGGCATTAAGGGTGAAGAGTTCTGGATTTGGCTTCAATTAAAAACAATTGCTGATATTGGTATTATTGGACTTCCTAATGCTGGAAAATCAAGTTTGCTAGCTTCAATGACAAGTGCAACACCAAAAATTGCGAATTATAAATTTACAACACTTAATCCTAATCTAGGAGTAGCAGTTTATGATGACAAAGAGATCACTCTTGCTGATATTCCTGGATTAATTGAGGGTGCACATTCAGGCGTCGGTTTGGGAATCAAATTCTTAAAACATATTGAGAGATGCAAAACACTTCTTCATTTAATCGACATTAATGAGGAGGATCTAGTATCATCATATAAACAAGTAAGAAACGAACTTAAAAACTATGGAAAGGAATTGATTAAAAAAAAAGAAATTATAGTATTTAATAAAATTGACTTACTTCAAAAAAAAAATCTAGACGAAAAAGTAAAAGATTTTGAAAAAAAAATTAAAAGGAGAACATTTAAAATGTCAACAATTCAATCGAGAAGTGTTTCAAATATTAAGTCCAAACTAATAAATTATGTATCTTAAAAATTCAAAAATTATTGCTGTAAAAATTGGATCGTCTCTTCTTATCGATGATAATATGAATATTAGAACAAAATGGCTAATAGAGTTCTCTAAAGATGTTAAAAAACTAGAAGATCAAGGTAAGAAAGTTATAATTATTACTTCTGGTGCTATAGCTCTAGGATGTAAGAAGCTAAACTTAAAGAAATCCAATTTAAAGCTAGATAAGAGTCAGGCTGTTGCATCAATTGGACAAATAGAATTGATGAATCTTTTTAAAAAAAGCTTTAATAAGGTAAAATTAAATCTTTCTCAGATCCTACTAACTCTTGAAGACACTGAACAGAGAAGGAGAGCAATTAACGCTAAAAGAACTATAAATAATTTATTTCAACTTGGCTTTATACCTATAGTAAATGAGAATGATAGCATTGCTACATCTGAAATAAAGTACGGTGATAATGACAGATTGGCCTCTAGAGTCGCTCAAATTTCAAGTGCAGATTGTTTAATTTTGCTTTCAGATGTTAATGGCCTTTATACAAAAAATCCTAAATTATTTAAAGATGCAACCTTAATTAAAGAAATTAATAAAATTGATGAAAGAATTGAAAGAACTGCAAGTAATGAAAGCGGTATATATGGAACCGGCGGAATGAAGACCAAAATTGATGCTGCAAAAGTCTGTCAAAAATCTGGATGTCAAATGGCAATTGCTAATGGACTAATTTTAAGACCTTTAGACCAAATTCAAAAAAAAAATAATTGTACCTGGTTTATTACAGAAGTATCTAAACTTGATGCAAGAAAGAAATGGATAATAAGCTCAATTTCCCCAAAAGGTGAATTAATTATTGACGATGGAGCAATTAAAGCTTTAAAGCAAGGTAAAAGTTTGCTTGCAGCTGGTATTAAAAAAGTAAATGGAAAATTTAATAAAGGTGACCACATTAAAATTCTCAATAAAAATATGATCGAACATGCTAGAGGTTTAAGTTCTTTTACCTCTGAGGAGATTGTAAAAATAAAAGGTCAGCATTCTAATAAAATACATGAATTATTGGGATATATTGCAAAATCTGAAGTTGTCCATAAAGATGATATGGTGGCCATATGATAAAAAGATATTTTGAAATAATTGGAAAAAAATCTAAAAATGCTTTTGAAAATAAGGTCAAAAATGAGTTGAAAAATAAAGTTTTGAGTCACTATGCATTTTCAATTCAAAAAAACAAAAAATCTATTTTTTTACAAAATAAAAAAGATGTAAATTACGCAAAAAAAATTGGGTTAAAAGATAATTTTATTTCCAGATTAGAATTAGATACAAAAAAACTTAAAGCTATTGTAAGTTCAATCAATTTAATATCAAAATTAAAAGATCCAACTAATAGAATATTAGAACAGTGGAAAAGGCCGAACGGGTTAAAAATAAAAAAAGTTTCAGTTCCAATAGGAGTAATAGGAGTAATTTATGAAAGTAGACCAAATGTTACCTCTGATGTTTCGTGCTTGTGTTTTAAATCAGGTAATTCTGTTATTTTAAAAGGAGGTTCCGAAGCTTATTTTACTAATAAAATTTTATCTAACTT
Organism: uncultured Pelagibacteraceae bacterium; assembly: GCA_902583645.1. GTDB lineage: Bacteria > Pseudomonadota > Alphaproteobacteria > Pelagibacterales > Pelagibacteraceae > Pelagibacter. The sequence goes on from CACHWQ010000021.1 coordinate 6,769, forward strand.
ATTTAGAAGATCTTTAAAATTTCATAAAATTGATCCCAATTATGTTCAATTTATAGACATGAGAAGTAGAAAGGTTGTAGATCACATGCTTTCTAAAATGACAAAATATATTGATATAATAATTCCAAGAGGCGGAAAAAGCTTAGTTAAAAAAGTTCAAGATACCTCAAAATTGCCAGTTATCGGACACTTAGAAGGTTTGTGTCATACTTACATTGACAGTAGTGCAAATTTAAAAATGGCTCTAAAAGTAGTTTTAAATGCTAAGATGAGAAATACGGCAATCTGTGGTTCAACAGAAACTATTTTATTAAATGATAAGTTAATCAAAAAATTTTCTAAATTATTAATTACCAAACTAGAGAATAGTGGATGTGTGGTTTATACAGATAAAAAAATTAGAAAAGTTTATAAGGGAGGCAGTTTTTTAGCATCTGAAAAAGATTGGATGACTGAATATTTAGCTTCAAAGGTATCTATTAAATCAGTTAAAAATGTAATTGAAGCTATCAATCATATAAATAAATATGGAACACAACACACCGATGCAATTATTTGCAAGAATAAAAAAACGTCTAAAGTTTTTTTAAAGAATGTAAAAAGTTCAATAGCTATGCATAATACATCAACTCAATTTGCCGATGGTGGTGAATTTGGTTTTGGAGCAGAGGTGGGAATTTCTACGAATAACCTACCGCCTAGAGGTCCGGTGGGATTAGGCCAATTAGTATCTTATAAATATGAAGTTATTGGGTCAGGACAAATAAGAAAATAAATTGAATAAAAAATTAAAAAAGAGAATTGGAATTTTAGGGGGTAGTTTCGACCCAGCACATAAAGGTCATATTAAAATTTCAAAAGAAGCAAAAAAAAGATTTAATCTAAAAAATGTTTTTTGGGTTGTTACAAAAAAAAACCCCTTTAAAAAAAAGAGTTTCTATAGCTTGTCTCGAAGAATAAATCTGGCAAAAAAATTGAGTATTAAAAACAAATTTATAAAAGTTATTTTCGTAGAA
>CACHWQ010000022.1 GCA_902583645.1 uncultured Pelagibacteraceae bacterium
TTTAGGAACAGCTTTTAGGGGATTATTACCTTTAGCAGGCATTTCCATCAGCTGATTTTCTCCAAGAAGTCGAGCTACACGCATTGTTGGTTTAGCTCCTTGGCTTAACCAATATTTAATTCTATCTGATTGTAAGCCAATTCTTTCTTTCTTTTCCTTAGGTAATAGAGGATTAAAAAAACCTAGTTTCTCAATAAATCTTCCATCTCTAGGAAATCTACTGTCTGCAACCACAATTTTGTAGACTGGTCTCTTTTTTGTTCCTCCCATTGATAATCTTAACTTTAACATTTTTCTCCTTTTATTTAAGTTGATTAAATAGTTCTGGCGGAATTCCTTTGTCAGCCAAACCTTTCGTGTTTCCTTTTGACATCTTCTTCATCATTTCAGACATCATTTTAAATTGTTTTAACAATTTATTGATAGTGGCAATGTCAGTTCCAGAGCCATTAGCAATTCTTTTTTTTCTTGAACCATCTATAATTTTTGGATTAGTCCTTTCCTTTTTCGTCATAGATAAAATTACAGATTCATTTTTACTCACAATTTTTTCGTCAACACCTGCTTGATCCATTTGTGATTTTATTTTAGATACTCCAGGTAAAAATGACATAATGCCCTCTATGCCTCCCATTTTTTTCATTTGTCTTAATTGAGATAGATAATCATCTAATGAAAATTGACCTTTCTTTAATTTTTCCTCAGTTTTTTTTAGGTTCTCTTCATCTAAATCTTGCGTAGCCTTTTCAACTAAGGAAACTATGTCTCCCATACCAAGAATTCTATTTGCAATTCTGTCAGGATAAAATTCCTCTAAATTATCTATTTTTTCACCAACACCTAAAAATTTAATTGGAACTTGAGATACATACTTCATACTTAAAGCTGCGCCACCTCTTCCATCACCGTCAGATCTTGTAAGAACTATTCCAGTTAAATTTACTGTACTTTTAAACTCTTTTGCGACATTTGCAGCTACTTGACCAGTAAGAGAGTCAGCAACAAGTAAGGTTTCAGATGGATTAATTGTTTGCTCAATTTGTTTAATTTCACTCATCATTTGAAGATCTATTTGTGTTCTACCTGCGGTATCGAATATTATTACTTCTGCTCCATTTAAATTTGCTGCACTTAGTGCTCGTCTGCAAATATCTAAGGGTTGTTGTCCCTCAACTATAGGCAGGGTTAAAATATTATTTTGTTCTCCTAACAATTTTAATTGTTCTTGGGCAGCTGGTCGATAAACGTCCAAACTTACCATCATAATTTTTTTTTTATTTGCTCTCTCAATATACTTAGCAATTTTTGCAGTTGAGGTAGTTTTTCCTGACCCTTGCAAACCCACTAACATCATTGAAACAGGTGGGACAGCGTTAAGATTTATTTTTTCAGATTTACTTCCTAGTAAATTGACTAACTCATCATAGACAATTTTGACAACCATTTGTCCAGGTGAGGTTGATCTCACAATTTCTTCGCCTAATGCCTTGGGCTTAACATTTTCTATAAACTGCTTTGCAACATCTAAAGATACATCGGCCTCTAAAAGAGCTAACCTTACTGATCTTAATCCTTCATCCACTTGTTTTTCGTCAAGTGATGGTGCTTTTTTTAAAGAAGAAAAAATTTCCTCAAATTTATTTGTCAAACTTTCAAACATAATTTTACACAGCAGTTATCGCACCAGTGGGCGAACCCTCGCTGACTGGTGTCGATCTCTTTGTTTCCAAAGACACCGCAAATTGCTGATTTTGCGGAAGTGGCGATAAACTATAATAGAGGTTCAAAAAGTCAATAAATAAGTTAAGTATAAATATATGGAATTTAAAGCTTACAAAATGGATGGTTTAGGGAATGATTTTATCATCATCGACAGAAGAGAAAATCCAATTAATTTGACTAAAGAAAAAATTATTGAATTGGGAAATAGATCTAACGTTGGATTTGATCAAATTATTTTTATTGATAAAGAAAAAGAAAGTTCTTTCCCTATACAAATTTTTAATTCTGATGGAGGTGAAGTAAGCGCCTGTGGAAATGGGTCAAGATGCGTAGCTTATCTTTTAAGTAAAAATCTAAATACCAAGGAAATTAAATTAAAAACTAATAATCGATTTCTTAATGCAAAAATAGTTGGGAATTTAGAAGTTGAAATTGAAATGGGAAAACCTTTATTTAGCTTTGAAGATATTCCATTATCAAAAAAAGTAAATCCTGCTGATGTATCTTTAAAAATAAATGATAAAATATTTTCTAATGGATTTTGTGTTAATATCGGGAACCCACATGTAATTTTTTTTGTAAAAAATTGTTTTGATTATGATTTAAAAATAATAGGTCCTAAAATTGAAAACCATGATCTATTTCCTGAAAAAACAAATGTAACATTTGCTGAGGTCAAAGATAAAAACAATATGACTGTGAACGTGTGGGAAAGAGGTGCGGGACTTACTAAAGCTTGTGGAACAGCAGCTTGTGCATCAGCTGTTGCTGGTTTCAAGAAGAATTTAGTTAATGATAAGGTTAATATTAAGTTTAGTGAAGGGGCTTTAAAAATTGAAATAGATAAAAATGAAAATATTTTTATGACTGGACCTGTGTCAGAAATTAAAGATATTAATTTAAGATTATAAAATGGGTATTTTTGAGAAATTTAAATCAGGTTTACAAAAAACTGCATCAAGTTTTTCCTCTGGACTTAAGGAAATAATTGTTAAAAGAGAGATTGACGATAAAACATTAGATGAAATAGAGGAATTTTTAATTCGATCAGATGTCGGCATTATAGCATCGGAAGAAATTAAAAAAATAATTGCAGAAAAAAAAATCGATCCTAATAAAAATAAATTTGACGAAATTAATTCAATTCTTAGAGAATATATAATTAGTTTAATGTCACCCCTTGAAAAAAATAATTTTTTTTCAAAAAAAACGAATTTAAATGCTGTTCTTGTTTCCGGAGTTAACGGAGTAGGTAAGACTACAACGATAGGTAAAATTGGTAAAATTTTAAAGACAAATGGTAATCAAATTATTTTTTCAGCTTCAGATACTTTTAGAGCTGCCGCAATAGAACAATTGGAGAATTGGGCAAAAAAAATTAATGTTGAAATAGTTAAATCCACACAAGGCTCTGACCCTGCATCTGTTGCCTATAGAGCTGTAGAAGATGCTATAAAGAGAAACTTTACTCATGTTTTAATAGATACTGCTGGAAGATTACAAAATAAAAAAAATTTAATGGAGGAATATAAAAAAATTGCAAATGTAACTAAAAAAATTGACCCAAAAGCTCCACATGAGGTATTGTTAGTTGTAGATGCTACCTCTGGCCAAAATGTATTAAATCAAGTCGAGGAATTTAACAAAATTATTCCAATCACAGGATTAATTATGACTAAACTTGACGGAACTGCGAAAGGTGGAATTTTAATAGCTTTAGCAAAAAAATATAAACTACCAATTATTGCACTAGGTCTAGGCGAGAAAGAAGATGATTTACAAATTTTTGAAGCTGAAAAATTTGCCAATTCTTTTATAAGTATTAATTAATTTGAACTAAAAAATTTTTAATAGAGCTTAATAAGTCCTCATTATATTCCATCATATGATCATCATTGTCATTGAAGTAGCTAAACTTTGGCGATGATAAAGCCTCTAATATTTGCTCCCCCATATAAAAGGGAACAATTTTGTCTTTTTTTCCATGCATTACTAAAACAGGAGATTTGATGTCATTAAGTTTTTTTCTACTTTCATACCTATCTTTAAGAATTAATTTAACAGGAAATATAGGATAATACTTTTGTGCAAGATCTAACATTGATGTGAAGGGAGACTCTAAAATAATTCCTGAAAAATTGTTCCTACTAGCTAAATCTATTGCAACTGCTGTTCCAAGAGATTCTCCATAAATAATAATATCTTTATCTTTAACTCCATTTTTATTTAACCAAATTTTCGCAAAATTTGCGTCCTCATACAAACCGCTTTCGGTTGGTTTACCTACATTTCCGCTAAATCCTCTATATGCAACTATTAAATAATTTAATTCAAGTTTTGATAACTCGTTAAGTTTATAAACTCTGTTATCAAGTTTTCCTGCATTTCCGTGAAAAAATAATATAGTTTTGAACTTTGGATTTTTCTTAAAATACCAAGAAACAAGTTTATCGTTTGATTGAATAAATGTTTTCTCTATTGTATGATTTAATTGTGTTTCATCCAAATAATTATTTTCGCTTGGATGATAAAGTAATTTTCTTTGATAAAAAAATAAAAAAACTACAACAGAAATGTAAACAATCAATAAAATTAAAAAAGAATTTAATACGATACTTCCAATTTTCATTAATAATAAATTAACTATTTTTTATCAAAGAAAGCCTCATATATCATCATTGCAATTGCAATACCCATAAATATATAGACTGGTAAGACGTCAAAGAAACCAATCATCATTGATCTTGTTAGAGTTGTTGCAAGTCCTATTAAAAAGAAAAGACAAAAAGATAAGCCTATTATTGTTGCAATTTTATTCATTATAATTTTTACTTTTTTGTTCTAGCCATCTAGCAACTCCAAGAAATTTATGATCATCATACTTATCACCAATTAATTGAACTCCTAAAGGTAAGTTATTTTCTCCTTGAAGTAAAGGTAGAGAAATTGCAGGTGTATGCATATAAGACCAAACTCGATTAAAATCTGCGCTTCCTGTGCTTTTTAAACCTTTATCTGCAACTCCTGTGGAGCAAGGACTTAAAACACCATGATAATCTTCAAATACCTCTTTGTAAGACTCATAACTTCTTTTCATAAAATCTACAGCATCTAAATATTCTTTTGCTGAATACTTCATTCCTTTACTGATTGCAGTTTGCATTTCCTTTGAAAGTTTATTTTTTGATTTTTTATAGTACATCTGAAAATTATTTGCTAAGTCTGATTCATGAATTACTCGATGGTACTTGTCTATATCTTTGAAGTATGACGGGGTGTCAAATATTTCAATATTTTTTTTAAAAGACTTTATAAAAAACTCAAAAGACTCTCTTGATTTTTTATCAATTTTTTTCCAACTATCTGTTTTATAAAATATAAACTTAGGTTCAAACATTGGACCTTTCAAACATTCATCCAACATAAATTCGGAAGAATAATGTATTGTAGCTTCATCATAATGGTCTTTTTTTATTAATACTTTAGCTAGGAGTGCAACATCTAAGACCGTTTTTCCAAAAATACCAACGTGATCTAAATTGTAAGAAGTTCTCAAAACACCATTTCTTGAAATTAAACCATAACTTGGTTTATAACCCACTACTCCACAATAAGATGCTGGTCTTATTACGGAACCACCGGTTTGTGAGCCAATTGATAAAGGCGCCATATGAGTTGCAATCACTGCAGCAGATCCACTGGATGATCCGCCAGGTGTTCTATTATAATCATGAGGATTTCTAGTTGGTGGTGGTCCAAGGTATGCTAACTCAGATGTAGCAGTTTTTCCCATTATAATTGCTCCTTCAGATTTTAGTAAATCTACAATTTCCGCATTCTGTGATTGTGTTTTGCCTTTCCTTAATACAGTTCCACACTCTGTTGGCATATCGTATGTTCCTATTATATCTTTAAGCGCTACAGGAATTCCATGCAAAAGTCCCATTGGCTTACCAGACTTCCTATATGTGTCAGCCTCTGTTGCTTTTTCTAACAAAAGTTTCTTATCAAAATAAGCCCATGCTTTTACGTCTTTCTCAAACTTATCTATTTGAGCAATATAATGCTCACATAATTCCATGGATGTAAGTTGAGACTTTCTAATTTTTTCTGCTATTTCTGAAATTGGCAATGAAAATAAATTCATCATTTATAAATTATTGTGCAAACAGTGTGTCTGGTAACCATAATGCTATTCCAGGAAAAATATACATTAAAACCATTGCAAGTATTACTATTCCAAGGAAAGGCATGATGCCTGAGAAAATTTCCATAAGTTGGACATTCTTACTTTGAACACCTTTTAAATAGTAAGCTGACATTGCCATGGGGGGTGTTAAAAATGAAGTTTGTAAATTTAAAGCTATAAGCATTGCAAAAAAATATGGATTAACTCCAAAAAATTCTACTAATGGTAAAAAGATTGGTACAAAAATAATTAATATTTCAGTCCATTCAAGTGGCCAGCCTAAAAGAAAAATAATTATTTGTGTAATAACTAAAAATTGCCATGGCTGTATATCCATTGATTTAAAAAAATGTTCAAATACCTCGTGTCCACCTAAATAGGAAAATACTGACGCAAAAGTCCAAGAACCGACAAATAACCACATAATCATTGCACTTGTTTTTGCTGTTAAAAAAACTGACTCTTTAAAATTTTTCCATTTTAGAGATTTATAAAAATATGAAAGCACTAAAGCTCCAAATGCGCCAACAGCTGCCGCTTCAGCGGGCGTAGCTAATCCAGCTAAAATAGTGCCAAGTACTAATATAATAAGTGAAAATAATGGAACAAATGAAACCAAAACTTCTTTTAAAATTTCTGCACGTGGAGGGATTTCTTCTGCGGCTGGTTTAGGAGCTAAAGATGGATTAAAGTATGCTCTAATAATTACATAAAGTATATATAATCCAGCTAGCATTAATCCTGGAAATATAGCTGCAGCAAAAAGCCTTAATGGTGACAACTGAGCTATAACAGCATAAACAATAAGCATGATGCTTGGCGGTATTAAAATTCCTAAACATCCGCCAGAACAGATAACACCTGATGCAAATTTTTTGTCGTAACCAGCCCTAATCATCGCCGGCCAAGCAAGAAGCCCCATAAGTGTAACCACAGCTCCAATAATTCCAGTTGCTGTCGAAAATAAAGCACATGTAACGAGTGCAGCGACTGCCATTGATGCAGGAAGTCTGTGTGATGCTAGTCTTATTGCAAAAAATAATTTTGCTACAATTCCTGCTCTTTCAACTAAATAACCCATAAATAAAAATAAGGGGACGGCCGTTAAGACTGTGTTATCCATTATTGTATAAGTATTGGATACCAATAAAGAAAATATCCGGTTATCAAATAAATGGTCCATTCTTGATGGATCAAAGTAAGCATAATAACCAAAACCAACACCCATAGCTAATAATGTAAATGCAATCGGAAAACCTAATAAAACTGCAAACAGAAACAAACTCATCATTAAAATTGCAATTTCAGGATTTGTTAATTCAAATAACATCTGCTTGATCGTCCTTTTGTGAGGTTCTCATTAGTACTTTTTCTGTTTCTTCAGCATCTGCTGATGCTCTAACTGGCCAATGACCAGTTCTG
>CACHWQ010000023.1 GCA_902583645.1 uncultured Pelagibacteraceae bacterium
TTTTCTGCATCTATCTTAAAATATTCAATTAACTCTCTAATGCAAATCCCTGAATTATTCATGAAAGTAAGAGGTTTAATTGCATAAACCTTTCTCCCATTAATTGTTCCTGTAGTTAATAGACCTTTAAATTTAGGTTTTTGTTTTGATAAACTAAACTTTTGATTAATTGCATCTATAATTTTAAATCCAATGTTATGTCTATTATTTTCACTGTTTGGGGTTGGATTGCCAAGGCCTACAAAAAGTAACATGATTATTTTATCAAAAATTTATTCTGCTTATTTATTTTTTCTCTGGTTGAGATTTTTTATCATCTCCTTTTTTTGCATCATCTTTCTTCTCAGATTTTGCCGCATCTGCAGGCGGTGTTTTTCCGTCTCCCTCAGCTGCCTCTCCCGCTTGTGCTGCCCCTTCTTCGCCAGTAGCTTCTGCACCCTCGGCGGCTTCTGCTGGTTTCTCAGGTTCCTTAATAACTGTTGGTGCCGCAAGTGTTGCAACGACAAAGTCTCTACCTTGAATTGTTGGGTGGACATTTTCAGGAAGTTTTATTGCAGATATTTTAAAACTTTGACCAATGTCTACACCATCTAAATCTACAATAAGCTCATTAGGAATATTTTCTGTTGGGCATTTTAATTCAACTTTTCTTCTTACAATGTTTAAAACACCACCTCTTTTTAATCCTGGTGATTTATCACTATTAATAAATTTTACTGGTATCTGTAGTATTACTTTTCCACCTTTTACAATTCTTAAAAAATCAACATGTGTCGGCTCATCTGATAGTGTATCAAATTTTACTTCTCTTGGTAAAACATTTTGATCTTTCCCATCTATTTTTAAATTAATTATGTTTGACAAAAAATTATCTTTTTCTAATAAATTAGTAAGAGTTTTTTTAGATATAGATATATTTTGGTTTTTATCTTCACCGCCATAAATTACTCCAGGAACATTACCCCTGGATCTTAAAGTGTTGAGCTCACCCTTCGTTTTCGTAATTCTAATATTAGCTTCTAGAGTATTCATAAAAAACTAGGACTTTTAACCCAAGTTTATCTATAAAACAAGCGAATTATTTGAATAAATCTGAGACTGATGTTGAGTTAGATATTCTTTTAAGAGCTTCACCAAGAAGATTAGAGATGCTTAAAATTTGAATATTTTTTGCATTACTTATTTTTTTTGAATTATCTATAGTGTCAGTGATAACCAGGTTTTTTATTGGAGAATTTTTAATTTTTTTTACTGCATCTCCGCTCAGTACACCATGAGTTATATAAACGTGTATTTCTTTTGCACCTCTTGATTTTAGCATCTTAGCTGCATTTACTATTGTTCCTCCAGAGTCAATAATATCATCAACAATAATACAAATTTTATTTTTTATATCTCCAATTATATTCATCACTTCAGATTTACCTGGCGCCGGTCTTCTCTTGTCTACAATAGCAAGGTTAACATTAAGCAATTTACTTAATCCCCTTGTTCTTGCCACTCCACCTACGTCTGGCGAGACACAAACTAAATTATCCATTTTAAGATTTTTTTTAATATGCCTATAAAATATAGGAGTTGCATAAAGATTATCAACCGGAATATCAAAAAAACCCTGAATTTGTCCCGCATGCAAATCGACTGTCACAACTCTATCTGCTCCTGCCTTAGTAATTAAATTAGAAATCAATTTTGCAGATATTGAAGTTCTGGGAACAACTTTTCTATCTTGTCTTGCATATCCAAAGTAAGGAATTACAGCAGTAATATTTTTCGCAGAAGATCTTTTTAAAGCATCAATACATAATAACATTTCTAATAAATTATCATTTGCAGGAGATGATATAGATTGAATTATAAAAATATTATTTCCTCTAATATTTTCGTTTATTTCAACATAAATTTCTCCATCTGAAAATTTTCTTATATTTGAGTTAACCAGTCTTGTTTTAAGATATTTTGAAATCTTTTGACTTAGGTTTTTGTTACTGTTTCCAGTTAATAATTTCATTGAGATTACCTAATTAATCATAATTAAAGATATATTTCTACCATAATCATCTTGTTTTTTATGCAAAGATCTTCTTGCACTGAAAAAATTGTTTTTTTGATTGTAAGTATCTTGATAAATAATATCTATTTTATTCACCCCAAAACTTTCCAACTGAAACTTTACATATTTATTGAGGCTAAAATATGTTTTATTTTTAACCTTTTTAAAAAAAAATTTGTTTCTTTTGCTCTGTTTTAAAAATTTTGATTTAAAGTCATTTTGTACTTCATAATTTTTTTGAGATATGCAAGGACCAATTGCAGCGATTAGATTTCTTGATTCGCTTCCTTGCTTTTTAAAATACTTTAATACTTTTTGTATTATGCCTTTATATGCACCTTTCCATCCGGCATGAATTGCTGAAATTACTTTAAGCTTTTTATCAAAAATTAGAACTGGCACGCAGTCAGCTGTCAAAACTCCAAGCACTATTTTTTTTTGATTAGTAATTAAAGCATCGCCAGCAAGTTTTTTTTTAAATTTATAATTTTTAATAAAAAAAAATTTATTACTATGAATTTGATTTAATAAAATTAATTTCTTATATGACTTTGAGATTTTTTTACTAGCTATGACTATATTTTGTTTTATGTATTTTTTTTTATCAAATGATCCTCTCCCACAATTTAAACTTTTATAAATTCCCCTAGACTTTCCACCTGATCGATTAAAAAAGCAGTGCTTTATATCATTTTCTTTTCTTAACCTTTTTGAATAAAACATTAGTCAAATCCTAAAAAACTATTTTTTTTCGAATTATAAGAAAAAATCACTTTAAATAATTCACCCATTAAATCTTTATGCAGAAGCCTTTTAAGTGTTAAAAACATATTTTTTCTTTGCTGATTGTTCATTTTTTTCTCAATTATTTTTGCTCTTTCAATTATTCCCATAGTTTCTAAAAAAAATTTTTGTGTAACTATATTTTTTACTTTGAGGTTTTTTTTTTTAAAAAACTCCTTTAAAAGGTTGAAATTTACAAGATAAGTAACATCTGCTTTTCCAATATGATTGTGTAAGTTATTCATTTGAATTTTTTTATTTTTCATTACAGTTTGCAAAGTATTTCCATTAAAAGGTTTTAAATATCCATAATCAATAAGCAAAATTCCACCTGAGAGAGCTGAAATTTTCTTAATTATTTTATTTAGTTCATGAAAACCTAATTTAGGGTATTCAACAAAATTTTGATTTTTAAGAATATCAAATGACTTTATAACTGAGATATCACTAGGTAAAGCTTTTTTATATGTTTCTCTCAATCCTTTTTTATTAAAGTGATAACATTTCTCAAAAAACTTTTTATTATTTACTACAAATTGCTTTATTGGAATAGCATCGAAAAATTCATTACCAAAAAAAATTACTGGACCTTTCTTGATTGAATTATAGTTTTTAATCCATTTAATTTGTTCTTTTTCAATTTTTTTTTTCTGGATATTTATTAATAAGTCACTTTTTTCATATAAGAATATCTTTACAGATTTATTAAATTCAGGAAATTTTTTAAAAGTTTGAATGAGTATTTTTGTTAAACTTCCATCTCCAGGACCTAGTTCAACTAAATTAAATATTTTTGGCCTTTCAAATTTTTCCCATGTAGAAATCATCCATATTGCTAAAATTTCAGAAAATAAATTTGAAATTATAGGTGAGGTTACAAAATCACCATCTTTACCAAAAGGAACTCTATTATTGTAATATCCCACTCTTGGTTGATACAGCACTTTTTCCAAAAACTTATCTACAGGAATTTTTTTATTAGATGTAAATCCAAAATTTTTAAGTTTGTTGTTCATTTATTTTATAAAAAAGGATTATACTTAAAAATATCATTAACAAACTTAGCAACATGCCCGTACTGAACGACCCAACTAAGTAACCAATATGGGCATCTGGCTCTCTAAAAATTTCAGAGATAAATCGAAACATTCCATAAAAAAATAAAAATGCAAAAGATACTGTTCCAGTTTTGTAATTTTTTTTAAAATAAATTAAATTTAGCATTATAAATAAAATTATTCCCTCCAAAAAACATTCATACAATTGTGAAGGGTGTCTAGGAACGTTGTCAATTTGAGGATAAATTACACCCCAGTTTCCATTGGTTGCTTTACCAATAAGCTCACCATTAATAAAATTAGCAATTCTGCCAAAGAACAGGCCTATAGGCGCAGATACAGATATTAAATCTAAAAAAATATATTTATTAATTTTATGTTTTCTACTAAAGAGATATGTTACAGCGATAATACCAATCAACCCTCCATGAAATGACATGCCACCTTCCCAAATAAATAATATCTCAAAAAAATTTTGAGAATAATATTTCAGGTTATAAAATAAAACATATCCAAGCCTACCCCCAAGAATTATTCCAATAATCAAGTATGTTATTAAATCATCAAAAAGTGTTGAAATAATTTTATCTTTAATTAAAAACCTTTTACAGTAAAACCATCCAAATAAAATACCAAAAATATATGATAAGGAGTACCATCTTATTTCAAAAGCAAACAAATTAAAGGCAACTGGGTCAAAATTATTAGTAAACATTTTAAAAAAATAATTGTAAGAATATATTATTTTTAATTAGCTTTGTATGACAAAATCAAAATTTATAACAGAGAAACTTGCTAAATTGTTTGAGCAAGGACTAATCTCGTATAAAGATTTAAATAATGAGATCTTAAATATACTTAAGTCCAAAAAGGATGAGATTATACTTAAACTTGAACTCCCAAGCAAAGAAGAATTTGACATATTAAAGAAAAGGGTAGAAAATTTAGAAAGATTAAAATTGTCAAAAAATAAAAAAAGATCTAAAAGGTCAAAAAGGTAAAGTTATTTTTACCTGCAATCCATTTAAAATAGATTTTTCTAATCTTATATTTCCACCATGAGATTGGATAATATCAGAAGCTATAGACATGCCTAAGCCAACACTAGATTTTGTCTCACTTCTGCTTTTGTCGATTTTATAAAAAGGCTTGAAGACATTTTCGTATTCATTTTCTGGAATTCCTGGACCATCATCATCAATTAATAATATAATATTATTGTTTCCTTTTTTTAAATTCACTTTAATATTTTTTCCAAATTTTAAACTATTGTCTAATATATTAGAAATACATCTACTTATTAGAGTTTTTTTACCATGAAATAAAATATTTTGAGTTATCTCTGACAATATATTTTTATTATCATATCTTTGAATTGTATTTTCTAAAAGTTTTGACAAGTTAAATTTTTTACCTTTTTCGCTTGATCTATTTTTAGAAAATTGTAGGTATTCGTTTAACATTTTTTCCATTTCAATTACATCTTCAGATAATTTATTTGATAATTGCTTATCCTTAATAAATGCTAGTTGGAGCTTAATACGTGTTAAAGGTGTTCTTAAATCGTGACTAATTCCTGATAACATTTCCGATCTTTGATTAAGATGCCGGATTATTCTTTTTCTCATTCTTTCAAATTCATAACCAGCCTGTCTAATTTCAAGTGCACCAGAGGGTCTGTATTCACCAACATCTTCACCTCTTCCAAATTTTTCGGAAGCCCTAGCAAGGTTAATAATAGGTCTTGTTTGATTTTTAAGAAATATTAGTGCTATACAAATTAATAAAAATGCTGGCAAGGTTATCCATAATGCAAAAATTCTCGCAGACGAATTTGCAACTCTACTTTTTGGGATCTCAAATTGAAAATACCCGTTTAAGTATTTAATTTTTAAATCAATATTTTCTTTAAATGTTATTGTATCAAACCAATAATTAGTAAATTTAGATTTAAGCTCTCTTCTTAAAGTTCTGTCCATTGGACTAAACCATCTTTCAAAATTATCCTTTGGCATCATCTTGTGAGGTACATAATTAGCTTTTATATTTTGTGTATTAGAAAAAAGCTTTGTTAATGAATCTTTGTTATATTGTTCGTTATCATAAGCCTCAATAAAAAATTTAATTTCACCAATCAAAGCTCTTGTCATTCCTTTATTTGTTTTAATCCATAGACTGTCAAAAAAAACAATAGATATGGTTATTTGAAGAATTATTATTGGTGCAGCCACTATTAGAAGCGCTCTATAAAATAATTGTTTTGGTAATAAGTTTTTTAAAAATTTATTCAATCCAAAGGACATAGCCAGTTCCTCTTATAGTTTGAAGATATTTTGGATTTTTTGGATCCAATTCTATTTTTTTTCTTAATCTAGTAATTATAACATCTATCGATCTTTCTTTATCAATATCAATTAAATTTCCTATGTAATCTCGAGAAAATGATTCCCCAGGTGAATTTATCATTTTTTCTAGAATTATTTTTTCAGTGTTATTAATTTTAAATTCTTCTTTGTTTTTATATATGATCAACTTATTTAAATCGATTTTTATATTATCAAACTCAACTAATCTTTTGATGTCATATTTTTTAGTTTTACTTAAAATATTTCTTATTCTTAGAATTAGTTCTTTTGGCTCGAAAGGTTTTGGTAAATAATCATCTGCTCCAATTTCCAAGCCTTCTATTCTCTCTTTTGGCTCACCTTTAGCTGTTAGCAAAATTACTGGCGTATTAAGTTTTTTCTTTTTCTCTGATAAGAATTGTAAACCAGTTTTTCCTGGCATCATTATATCAAGTATTATCAGATCAAATTTAACAACATTAATTTTTTTACTTGCGTCTTCTGCATTTTTAGCAGTTGTAATTAAAAAATTATTTTCATTTAAATATTTTTTGACTAAATCTCTTATCCCATCGTCATCATCAACAACTAATATGTGTGCATCAAAATTATTCATTAATTATTTTTTTTAAAACACTTTTAAAATTATTTACTTCCAAAGAAGAGGATTTTATTAAAGCATTATAAATTCTTTTTTTTTGAGAGGTAAAAATCTCATTAAATATATCTTCCCCTTTTTTTGTAAGATGAACATGTTTCATCCTTGAATCTTTTTCATCTTTTTCGAATGAAATAATATTAAATTTTACCAAATCATTTAGAATTCTATTTAAACTTTGTTTTGTTACTTTTAATTTTTTTAATAGATTAGATATTGTAATACCTTCGTTAATAGAAATGATATGAATTACCTTGTGATGAGCTACTCCTAGAGAGTACTTATCAAGCGTCTTTTTAGCATCTCCAAAGGATTCTCTATAACCAATGAATAGTTTTTCAATAAACTCTTTTAATTGTTCGTCTTTTAAGTACAAA
>CACHWQ010000024.1 GCA_902583645.1 uncultured Pelagibacteraceae bacterium
AGTCTTTCACTGATATAGATGAAATTACCTCTAAAGATAAATTAGTTTCAGTTGCAATATCATTTATTTGCTCAATAACTTTTGTTGCTGTATTTGTGTCAGTTTTAACAATGATTTCTGATACTGTATCAGTAAGATCATCTTCATCAATAAGATTTCCCTCTTGCTGATCTTTTGTTGCTTCTATCACTTGTTCGATCAAATTATCCTTTATATCTTCATTGATAATTTCAATTTTTTCAGGCTCAGTATCAACAATTGCTTTCAAAACTTTAACTGATAATGATTGTTTTTCCTCAATCGCAACTTTATTTACCTCTTCGACAACCTTATTAGCAAGTTCATCATTAGCTACTGAAACTATGTTTGCAATTAATTGACTATCTTCAGATGTATTTTCTGCATTCTCTACAGCTTTTTCTGTTAGAATTTCTATTTGCTCTTTATTATTTTCAGATAATATATTTAGCTTTGTTGAGTCTTTTTGTGTTATTCCAGATATTATTTCTAGTGAAAGATTTGTTTGAGTTTGTGTATTATTCACTTCATTAATTATTTTTGAAGCAGTTTGTGTATCAGTATTAACAATAATATCTGAAACTATAGCTGTTAAGTCTTGTTCATCTTGGATGCCGGCACCCTCCTTTTGATTTTTTGCAGATTCTATAGTTTGTTTTATCATAACATCTTTAACTTCATTATTTATAATTTGAATTTTATTTGGCTCAGTATCGACAATAGCTTTTAATACTTTTGCAGATAAATTTTGTTTTTCATCCGTTGATGTTTTGCTTACTTCCTCAACAACTATATTTGCAATTTCATCATTAGTTGCAGCTACAACTTTTGCGATTAAACCAACGTCCTCACTAGAAGTGGAAGCTTTTTGAACAGCATCTATAGTTAATTTTTCTACCTGCTCTGCATTGGTTTCTGAGAGCTGTTCTAATTTTTCAGGATTATTTTCAGAAAAATCAGCCATAACTTTAAGTGAAAGTGTTGAGTCTTCATTAGAATTTTTTTCAGTAATATTATCAATCACAGATGCAACTGTTTCTTCATCTGATTTCGCCATAACTTTACTTAGTATCTCAGCTGATTTATCAGTTTCTTTTAAAACAATTGTTTCAAAAATTCTTTCTTTAATCAGTCCGGCACCTTCAGTGGTTGATGTTGTTATAAATTCACTGTCTATATCTGATAAATTTTCAACAACACCTTCCATCAATGTATCTTTTA
The DNA here is from genome assembly GCA_902583645.1 of uncultured Pelagibacteraceae bacterium. GTDB lineage: Bacteria > Pseudomonadota > Alphaproteobacteria > Pelagibacterales > Pelagibacteraceae > Pelagibacter. The sequence goes on from CACHWQ010000024.1 coordinate 1,240, forward strand.
TTTCAATTATTTTTTCAATTGTTTCTCCGATATTTTGCTCATCGGATTGATCAATTACATCTGATAAAAAAGTTGTGTTATCATCATTGCTGTTTTCAACAATAAAATTAATATTCTGTTTTTTTTCTTCTTTAATAATTTCTCTAGCTGCTTCAATATCAGAGTCATTAATAATTCCATCGTTGTTTGCATCTTGTAAACTTCCCTTTTCAAGTTTCTCTTGGAGTTGTTGGGTCAATTCATTTTCATTAATTTTTGAAATTTTTACCAAAGTTTGGCTTACAGATTTAAGCTCTGTTTTTTCCTGTTCTGATTGTTCACGTTTCATAATTTTTTTTGACTCAGTTACCTCTACGACCTGATCAATTGCAGTCAGACTTGTAGTTTGTCCCTCAGATGAAATTTCGATTTGACCAACATTACCAAAAATATCCTCTGAAAGTGCTACTTCAGCATTACCGCTTGAATTTATATTTGCATTAAATCTTGTTCCTCTAACACCAAGGGACATATTCGAAAGATCTACAAGCATCTGTCCGTTTGCACTTTTTGCAATTGAACCCGATTCTATTATTATTTCTCCTTTATCAACTTTTGCTTTAAATTTTTCTTTGCCACCAGAATTTTCAAACTCGCTGATATTTAAAGATGTAAATTCTTTCAATATTATTGTTGTATTATCGTTAAATTGAATTGTAGCAGATGAGTTTTCTCCAATAAAAATTTCATCTTTTAAGTATATTGGATCAAAAGTATCTAATTCTCTCTCTACGTCTTTTTCATCTATAGAAATTGCATATCCAGATAAGTCCGTTACTGATCCAATTTTTATATTTTCAGAAAATGCGGGATTTAAAATTATTAAAAAAAACAAAAAAGTAAAAATTAATAAATGGTAGATTTTTTTTAATGATATATTAATATTTATCATATGATAAAAATTAGCTTTTTTAACTTTTTAAAGTTATTAATTATAGTATTGCTGACATATAACATTTTTGTACTATCTATACTCTATATTCCATTAAACAATATAAAGAATCTTTTATGGAAATGGACACCTTATAATTACAAACAAATACTGTATTATCCTAATAATATGAAGGAATTATCACTATTAAACAAATCTAATCGATTTTTAATTTTAAGTTATTTAAATGAAAACCTATATAACGATCATTTAGATATTGACTTTTGGAACTATAAGCAAATTATTGAAATTATTGACAGGGATAATATTAAGGATTTTGAAAAAAGTTTTTATAAAGCATATATATTATCAAAAAATAATGAAAAGATTAAATTTAAATTAAGTGAGTATTTTAAAAAAAACTATTCTAGATTTTCTAATGAATATAAAAAAAAAATTTTAGTAAATTTTTAATTAATTAGATTATACTAAAACACTTAAAAAAATTATTACCCATTATTTCAATAAATAAAATTTAAAAGATCGTAGCTCCAAATACTTTTACTAAACCGTCTTCTTCTCCAAGAACTAATCTTCCTAAAAATTCTCCAGAAATTTTTGTACTTTTTTGCTTGTATAGAACAGTAATATATAGACCTCTTCTAAGGCAACCAAACGCTATGTATTCATCTGACAAAGTTGAAATTAAATCGTTGCTTGCCCACTGTTTTCCAAGTTCGACTTCATTTGCTCCATAAAGCATTTGAGATGAAAAGTCTTTTGTGAAACCTCCATAATCTTTCATATTAGAAGATTTAACTAAATTTGCCCAAATAGGATTGGCTATTTCAATGACTTCGTTATCTGCTTTCTCAAGAAGACTCATTAACCTTTAAGAAGCTTCTTTTTTTTCTTTTTCGTCAATTATGTGATACACAGGCATTTTTTCTAAAGAAAATTTACCTGTTTTTGGATCCCTTCTTGAAACAGTTAAGCAGTGCCAGTTTTCATCATCAAGTTTCATATGATCACCTCTATAATAGTAACCAGGCCAACGAGTTTCTTTTCTAAAAAGAGTATGTTCAGTTACACATTGAGAAGTAACAGTTCTATGTTTTAACTCCCATGCTCTCATTAACTGATGGTAATCTTCAGCACCAACATTTTCTAAATCTTCTTGTAGCCAATCTAGTAGCTCAAGACCTTTTTTAAGTAAATTTCCATTGGTCATATAATTCACTGAAATACCACCAACATATTCATCCATAATTTTTTGTAATCTTTGTAGACCTTGTATTGGAGATATATAACTTGGAGAAACTGTACCTCCAGTTATTTCATTTCTTCCAACAGTATAGTTATCTAAAGGTTTATAAATCATTTCCTTGAATTCTTCACATTGTTTGTCACTAACTTTTATGTTGTTAGCTTTCTGTTCCTCTATATATTTTACCGCAGCCTTTGCAGCTAATCTACCTTCTGTAAATGATCCTGAAGAAAATTTGTGTGCACTACCTCCAACTGTATCACCCGCACCAAAAAGACCATCAACTGTAGTCATTCTGTTATAACCCCAAAAATATTCCGGTGGTGATAGGTCCTCAGGTCCACTCACCCATGCTCCAGAACATGTTGCGTGAGATCCCATTACATATGGTTCTGAAGTTGTTAATTCAGGATTTGTATATTTTGGATCTATATTTTGTGATGCCCAAACTACTGCTTGACCTACTGTCATGCCGAGAAAGTTCTCCCATCCTACAGTTTCTAAATGTGGATCTTGGAAGGCTTCTTTAGTAACCATATGTATAGGACCACCACCTGCCATTACTTCTTGGACAAATGCATGATTTCTTAAACATGTAGGTGTTGGATGATGATCAATATATTCTCCTACAAGCTCTTTTGTTTGATTGTACCATTTTTTCTCATAGTTTTCTCCATTTGCGTTTTGTGTATAAGTTTTTAAATGAAGGAAATAAGCTCCTACAGGACCATAGCCATCTTTGAAACGGCATAACACTATTCTATTTTCCATTTGAGTCATTTTTGCGCCAGCCTGAATTGGCAATGCATAAGCTGATCCATTGCTCCAAGGAGCATACCAAGTTCTTCCCATGCCTTCTCCAACTGCTCTAGGTTTAAATATATGAGAAGCCCCTCCAGCTGCAACGATTACAGTTTTAGATTTAAATACGTAGTAGTCACCAGTTCTCATATTAAATCCAACCGCTCCCCCTACTCTATTTTCATTTGTTTCATCCATTAATAAATGGGTTATCATTATTCTATTATAAATTTTATCTGCAGACTTCTTTGCTGCCTCAGCTACAATTGGTTTATAACTTTCCCCGTGAATCATTATTTGCCACTTACCTTCTCTTTGGTATCGACCTGTTTGTTTATTTTTCATCATCGGAAGTCCCCATTCATCAAACATGTGAACTGTTGAGTCAACGTGACGAGCCATGTCGTATCCTAGATCTTCTCTCACCAATCCCATTAAATCATTTCTTGCATAACGAACATGATCTTCTGGCTGGTTTTCACCCCACTGCATTCCCATGTAACAGTTAATTGCGTATAATCCTTGTGCAACAGCACCACTTCTATCTATATTGGCTTTTTCAACACATATAATTTTTAGATCTCTACCCCAATGTCTAGCTTCAAAAGTAGCACCTGTACCAGCCATTCCTCCGCCGACAACTAAAACATCACACTCTTCAATTATAGTTTTTCTAGCCATTAATAATAAACACCTTTTTTGAAAGCACTTTTTTCAACTTTTGGCAAATCTTTATTTGTATTTAGACCATGTGGTTCATTATATAAAATCTGTGAATTAATTTCGCCTTGATTAGGTTTATCGCCCTCTGCAAGCTTTGGAATAAATTTCCCCCATGGCTTAGTAGTGATTGGTGATACAAAGTTTTTTTCTGTACCGTTTCTAAATTTTATTCTCCAAGAAATTGTTCCTTTCTCCTCTTCCCTTCTGACTCTTACGCTATGACCCATAGGTGCAAAATCAGCATAACCTCTAACATCAATAGCATGGTTTGGACAAGCTTTGACACAAGAATAACATTCCCAACAAAAATTTGGTTCTATATTTTTTGCTCTTCTTATTGTTTCGTCGATATGCATTATATCAGACGGGCATATATCTACGCAGTGGCCACATCCATCGCATCTGGTCATATAAACAAATGTTGACATATTTTATCTCTCTTTCCTTATCATATTAATAATGTTTTGGCTCTTCTCTTTTTATACCTAGGCCAAATTGCTCAGGTGCATCTGCTTCTGGTGGAAGATTATCTCTTGATCCATCTGCCTCAGCTAAGTTTTTCTGAAGTGCTGCTCCTGGTTTATAAAACATGTGAGCAAATTTAGACCAATAAACACCTCCAAATAAAACTAGATTTGAAACAATAAAGAAAACTAAGAATACTTTATCATCCCATCTATCTTGCAAACTCATAGATTGTAAAAACGACCATATCAATCCGAATAATGATGAAGCTACTAATGCTAGCACAAACAAGTCTGCTTTAATTATTCTGTACCAAGGGTGAGCCTCAGAATAAACATCAACTCTCAAAAAGAACCAAAACCAAGATCCTCCTAAAACTGTCAATAACGCACCAATGTGCCAAACCATTGGCCAAGCTGAAGGGGTTACAGATTGTGGCGAAGAGTAAAAGAAAATCATGACAACAGATGCAGTCCAAAAAAGAATTGTTCCATACATGCCCATCACATGAGCTAATCTTCTTTTTCCAGCACCTAATTCAGATGTAGTAGCGATATCACTAGCTATGGTCTTTGAAATTACAGAAATTCTTTCGCCAGTAGTTAAAGTTTTTGTTGCATATTTTTTTGCTTTTTTAGCATTGTTAAAAAAATATTTAACGTTTTTCTTATGGATTATATCCATAAGCGTTCCAGCAACCACAAGTAATCCCATTAGAATTACAAATGATTGCATAAGCAAAGGAGATATACTCTCCGCTAGCATTGAAAATGGATTGTTTGCAAACATTTTGAAATTATACCCCTTTTTTTGAAATATTTTTAGTATAGATGCTCTGATAGATCAACTGCATAAATAGACTTCTTTTTATTTAGATTTTCTCAAATAATGTTGTTTTAAAGGTATTACACCTCTAACACCTCCTTGAGGATTTTCAACATCACCTTTTCTCCTGGGAATCAAATGTATATGACAATGCATAATTGTTTGGCCAGCAACCCTTCCAGAATTTGTTCCTAAGTTAAACCCTTGAACTAATTTGTCATCATTTTCTATTTTGGATTTAATCTTTTTAATAAGTTCATTACACGCATTGAGCTCTTTTTCATTTAGATCAAAAAAATCTTTTATGTGTCTTTTTGGAATAATGAGACTATGAAAATTTGATACTGGATATGAGTCGTAACTTACAGAGGCATATTCATTTTCATAAATTATGTCTTGCCTTTTTAAATTACAAAATATGCAGGGGTTATTTGGATCTGTCATATTTTATTGGGATAAATCTTTTTCATAGATTTTATTAAGTTTGACAAATATTTTTTTATTTTTCCTTGT
>CACHWQ010000025.1 GCA_902583645.1 uncultured Pelagibacteraceae bacterium
TTCCTGGGCCACTTAATAAAGGACTTTACGGAAAGGCTATGGAAAAAAAAATCTGGAATTTAAAAACAATTGATATTAGAGAATATGCTTTAGATAGACATAAAACAGTTGATGATACACCTTATGGAGGTGGATCTGGAATGCTTCTTAAACCGGATGTTGTCGCAAAATCTATAGATGCAAATACTAAAAAAGGAGAAAAAATTTTCTATTTGTCTCCTAGGGGAAAAATATTAAATCAGAGTATAGCTAGGGAAATCTCTAAAGAAAAAAAAGTAAATTTAATTTGTGGGCATTTTGAAGGTGTAGATCAAAGAGTTTTGGATAACAGAGAAATTGATGAATTAAGTATTGGTGACTTTGTTTTATCGGGCGGCGAAACTGCTTCTTATGTTTTTTTAGATGCTATATTGAGATTAATTCCAGGTGTTATTGGCAACGAGGAGTCTAAAAAAGAGGAAAGTTTTGAAAATGGTTTGTTAGAGTATCCACAATATACAAAGCCTCAAATTTGGGAGGAAAAAAGCGTTCCAAATGTCCTTTTATCAGGTGATCATGCGAAAATTAAAGACTGGCGTTTAACTCAATCAAAGGCTATAACACGCGACCGAAGACCAGATTTATGGCAAAAATATAATAAAAAGAATTAAATTGATTAACTTAAATATGAAGAATATCGAAGAAATTAACCAGGCAAATGTAAAAAAAATTGCCGCTGAAAAGAAACTTCCAGAGTTCTATACTGGCGACATTGTTAAGGTTGGAGTTAGAATTACTGAGGGAAAAAGAGATAGAATTCAGTATTTTGAAGGAGTTTGTATTGCTAAAAAAAATAGAGATATTAATTCTTCATTTACTGTAAGAAAAATATCTTTTGGTGAAGGTGTAGAAAGAACATTTGCATTGTATAGTCCGATAGTTGATACAATCAAAGTTGTTAGGTCAGGAAAAGTAAGAAGAGCAAAATTATACTATCTTAGAGATAGGACTGGCAAATCTGCAAGGATAGCTGAGAAAATTAGAAAAAAAATAGGTATCGATGTTGAGACAAAACCAGAAATTGTAAATGAAGAAAATGTTGTGGTTTCTAAAGAAGAAAAATCAGCAGATAAAGAAAAAACATCAACAGAGACAACTAAGAAAAATGAAAAAAAAACTGAAACTTCAAAAGTAGAGAGTTCAAAAGAAAATCTAAAAGACAAAAAATAATTTTTTTTCTAAATGTCTAAAACTTTATATGATAAAATTTGGGATGATCATCTTGTACATAAACAAGATGATGGAACATCTTTACTTTATGTTGATAGACATTTAGTTCATGAGGTTACTAGCCCTCAAGCATTTGAAGGATTGAGAAACACTAATAGAAAAGTTAGAAAACCAAATCTGACATTGGCTGTAGCAGATCATAATGTGCCAACATCTGATAGATCAAAAGGAATCTCAGACGAAGAATCTAAACTTCAAGTACAAACTTTAGAAAAAAACTGCGAAGAATTTGGAATAAAGCTTTTTGGAATGGATGATAAAAGACAAGGTATAGTTCATATAATTGGACCTGAACAAGGTTTCACACAGCCAGGAAGTATAATTGTTTGCGGTGACAGCCACACAGCAACACACGGAGCTTTTGGATCACTAGCTTTTGGTATAGGAACTTCTGAAGTTGAACATGTTTTAGCTACACAAACTTTAGTTCAAAAAAAATCAAAGAACTTTCGTATTAAAGTAGATGGAAAATTATCTATTGGCGTAACATCTAAAGATGTAATTTTACAGATCATTGGTAAAATTGGTACTGCAGGTGGAACGGGATATGTAATTGAATATGGTGGAAGCCTAATATCTTCTTTAAGCGTTGAGCAAAGAATGACAATTTGTAATATGACTATTGAAGGTGGTGCAAGAGCCGGTTTAATTGAGCCAGATCAAAAGATATTTGATTATTTAAATGGAAGACCAATGTCACCAAAAAAAGATAATTGGGATAAAGCTTTAGATTATTGGAGTAAATTAAAATCTGATAAAGACGCTGATTTCGATAAAGAAATTTCATTAGATGGCAAAGATATTATGCCAATGGTTACTTGGGGAACTTCTCCACAAGATGTTATATCTATAGATGAAAAGATACCAAATCCAGAAAATGAAACAGATGAGGATAGAAAAAATTCTATCGAAAGATCATTAAAATATATGGGTTTAAAACCTGGCACAGCAATTAAAGATGTTAAAATAGATAAAGTTTTTATTGGCAGTTGTACAAACGGTAGAATTGAGGACTTAAGAGATGCAGCAAAAATAATAAGGAATAAAAAAGTGGCTCAACATGTATATGCCATGGTAGTTCCTGGCTCTGGACTAGTAAAACAACAAGCTGAACAAGAAGGACTAGATAAGGTCTTCAAAGATTCTGGTTTTGATTGGAGAGAACCTGGATGTTCAATGTGTCTAGCTATGAACGCTGATAAATTAAAACCTGAAGAAAGATGTGCATCTACTTCAAATAGAAATTTTGAAGGTCGTCAAGGTAGAGGCGGGAGAACACATCTTGTTAGTCCTGGAATGGCTGCTGCAGCAGCAATATCAGGATCTTTAGATGACGTGAGAAAATATCAAAATTAAATGAAAAAATTTAAAACTATAAAAAGTATACCCGCATATCTTCCAATAGTTAATATTGATACGGATATGATAATTCCTAAGCAGTTTTTAAAAACTATAAAAAGGACAGGTTTAGGAAAAAATTTATTTTATGAAATGAGATATGATGAGAAAGGTATACCAATTGATGATTTTATTTTAAATACAAGTCCATTTAACGTTTCAAAGATTTTAATTGTTGGAAAAAATTTTGGTTGTGGATCTTCAAGAGAACATGCGCCTTGGGCTTTACTTGATTTTGGAATAACATGCGTTATCAGTTCAAGTTATGCAGATATTTTCTTTAATAATTGTTTTAAAAATGGAATTTTACCAATCGTACTTCCAGAAGTTAAAATAAAAGAACTTTCCGAATATTCAAAAAGAAAAGAAGAAATTATTGTGAATCTTGAAGAGCAAAAAATTACTTTTGGAAATAATGAAATTGACTTTGAAATAGATCAATTTAAAAAAAAGTGCCTAATTGAAGGCTTAGATGATATTGCTCTTTCATTAGAAAAAAATCCAAAAATTAGTGAATTTGAAAAAAAACTATCCTTAAATAGACCATGGATTTTTAATGATTAAAGTTAAGAAAAGAAAAATTTTACTATTACCAGGAGACGGAATAGGGCCAGAAGTTGTATCAGAAGTCAAAAAGATAATTAATTGGCTTAATAATAAAAGATCTCTAGACTTTGAAATAGATGAAGATCTAGTTGGTGGGGCCGCCTATGATAAGCATGGGACTCCAATAACTGACGAGGTATTTTATAAAGCACTAGAAAGTGAGGCAGTCATTTTAGGCGCTGTAGGTGGCCCTAAATGGGACAACTTAGATTTTTCAAAAAAACCTGAAAGAGCATTATTAAAGTTAAGAAAAGAATTAAAATTATTTGCCAATCTAAGGCCAGCAATTTGTTTTAAACAACTTGTTGATGCTTCAAGCCTTAAACCAGAAATTGTTTCTGGACTTGATATTATGATAGTAAGAGAGCTTACAGGCGGTATATATTTTGGAGAGCCAAGAGGAATTAAACCTATTGATAATGGCGAGAGAAAAGGTGTTAATACTCATACTTATACTTCAAGCGAAATTGCAAGAGTAGCAAGAGTTGCTTTTGATTTGGCAAAAAAAAAGAAATAATAAAGTTACCTCATGCGAAAAATCAAATGTTATGGAAGCAGGACAATTATGGAAAGAAGAAGTAGCAGAGATTCATAAAAAGGAATTTAAAGAAGTGAAACTTGAACATATGTTGGCAGATAATTGTGCTATGCAATTATTAAGAAATCCAAAACAATTTGACGTAATTGTAACAGATAATTTGTTTGGAGATATACTTTCTGATGAAGCTGCTATGCTAACTGGATCCCTAGGGCTTTTACCCTCAGCATCTTTAGGTGCTAAAGACAAAAATGGAAATATGAGATCAATGTATGAGCCTGTTCACGGTTCAGCACCAGACATAGCTGGTAAAAATTTTGCAAATCCAATTGCAACAATTTTAAGTTTTTCTATGGCACTTAGGTATTCTCTAAATTTAGAAAAAGAAGCCAAAGAGCTCGATATAGCAGTTCAAAGCGTTTTAGACATGGGATTAAGAACAAAAGATATATATTCTAAGGGAAATAAGGAAGTTTCAACCAGCGCAATGGGAGATGCAATTATTGCGCAATTGCAAAAATAAATAATTTCACATATTTTATAGCTATTAAAAATTATGACTACTTATACAGCACCAATTGAAGACATGATGTTTCTCTATGAAAAATTGAGAAATAACAAAAATTACAATGAAATTGAGAAGTACAAAGAAATAACTCCTGATCTAGTAAAAGATATATTGGATGAAGCGGCTAAAATTAATCAAAACATTATTTTACCATTAGCAAAAGCAGGAGATGAAAATCCAGCAGTCCTTGAAAATGGTGTTGTAAGAACACCACCAGGATATAAAGAAGCATACAATAAATTTATTGAAGATGGATGGATGTCTTTATCATGTGATCCTAAATATGGCGGTCAAGGAATGCCTAAAACAGTAAGTGCTTTTTTTGATGAAATGATTTCTTCAGCAAGCTTAGCATTTAAACTTTATACAGAGCTTACATTAGGCGCTTATAACTGCATTCGTCACCATGCATCTGAAGATATAAAAAATATTTATTTACCAAAAATGGTTGAGGGAAAATGGAGCGGAACAATGTGTCTAACAGAACCAGTATGTGGGACTGATCTTGGAATTCTGAAGACAAAAGCTCAAGAGCAAAAAGATGGCACTTATAAAGTCTCAGGTCAAAAAATATTTATTACATCTGGTGATCATGATTTAACCGAAAATATTATACACCTAGTTCTTGCAAGAGCTTCAGACTCGCCTTCGGGAACTAAAGGTATAAGTTTGTTTCTTGTTCCAAAATATATTGTTAAAGAAAACGGATCAGTTGGTCCAAAAAATGGCATTTCCACTGGATCAATAGAAAATAAAATGGGAATCAAAGGATCTGCGACTTGTGTATTAAATTTTGATGAAGCAACTGGATATATGATTGGACCGAAAAACAAAGGTCTTAATTCAATGTTCACAATGATGAACCTGGAAAGAATAATTGTAGGTATTCAGGGTTTAGGACTTTCAGAGATTGCTTATCAAAATTCATTGAGCTATGCTAAAGAAAGAAAGCAAGGTAAAAGCAATTCTAGCAAGTCTCAAAATGGAAGTGCAGATTTAATTATTGAACACGCTGATATCAGAAGATCATTACTTAACATGAAATCAATTATTGAGGGTGAAAGAGCCCTATGTTTTTGGCTATCACAACAAACTGAAGTTAGTCTAAATCACAATGAGCCAAAAATAAAACAGGAAGCCTCAGATCTTGTTTCACTAATGACGCCAGTAGTAAAATCTCTATTTTCCGATTTAGGTATGGAAATAACTAGCGATGCAATGCAAATTCATGGAGGTTATGGTTATACAAAAGATCAGGGTATAGAACAATTATACAGAGATAACAGAATTACACCAATTTACGAAGGTACTAATTCAGTTCAAGCCATAGATTTAGTTTTTAGAAAACTGATAAATAAAAATGGGGATATTGTTGAAAATTACATTAATATTTTAAGAAAAGATCTAGAAACAGAAAGTTCAGAATTAAAACCCTACCAAGAAAAATTAAAAATTTATTTAAAAAAACTTGTTGATTTTACGAGTTGGATTAAAGAGAAAATAAAGGATTCAAAAGATGATGCGAATGCTGCATCTAATGATTATTTAAAAGTTCTTGGTTATGTTGCATTAGGTCATTCATGGCTGAAGGTTTTAGAGGTTAGTTTTAAAGAAGTATCAAATAATAAAAAATTCTATGAAGACAAAATACAAACAGCTAAATTTTACTTTCACAGAGTACTACCAAGAGTAGAGAGTCATTATTCCAGTGCAATTTCTGGAAGTGGTTACATAATGGATTTTAAATTTAATTAGTTCATGAATCATTACGAGACAAATCTTGATAAAAACAAGGCTAACCATGTCCCGTTGACCCCTCTTTCATTTTTAAATAGAGCGAAAGACATTTATCCAAATTATGAAGCTATTGTTTATGAAGATAGAACATATACCTGGACGCAAATTTATAAAAGATGCCTTAAATTTGCAAGCGCACTAGAAAAAATAGGAATTAAAAAAGGAGACACAGTTTCGTTCCTAGCTTTTAACACTCCAGAGATTTTTGAAGCACATTATTCAGTCCCGATGACTGGAGCAATTCTTAATACAATTAATATTCGTTTAGATGCTAAAACAATTGGATATATTTTAGAACATAGC
>CACHWQ010000026.1 GCA_902583645.1 uncultured Pelagibacteraceae bacterium
GGCTCAATAAAAATTAACTACTCGATGTGTGAGCATCAGTCAAAGAAACTTTGGAGGCTTTTAAATACTGAACCTTATGTAAATACTTTAGGTTCATTATCAGGAAACCATTCAGTTCAACATGCAAAAGCTGGATTGAAAGCTATTTATGTTAGTGGTTGGCAAGTTGCAGCAGATGCAAATACAGCTGGCGAAATGTATCCAGATCAATCTTTATATCCGTTTGATAGTGCTCCAAGATTAGTAGAGTCAATCAATAATGCTCTTATTAGAGCTGACCAAATTCAGCATATGGAATTAAAAGATGGTGATATGAAACCAAATGAAAGAGTTGATTATATGCTTCCAATTATTGCAGATGGCGAAGCTGGTTTTGGTGGACCATTAAATGTGTTTGAATTGACAAAAAAATTTATAAAAGCTGGTGCTGCCGGAGTACACTTTGAGGACCAATTAGCTAGTGAAAAAAAATGTGGCCATATGGGAGGAAAGGTTTTAGTTCCAACATCAACAGCTGTAAGAAACTTAAAAGCAGCGAGACTAGCTGCTGATATCGCAGATGTTCCGTTAATTATTCTTGCAAGAACTGATGCAAACGCAGCAAAATTAATTACTAATGACCATGATGAAAATGATAAATCTTTTTTAACTGGTGAAAGATCTCCAGAAGGCTTTTATTATGTTAAGCATGGGATCGATCAAGCAATCTCAAGAGGCTTGGCCTATGCACCTTATGCAGATTTAATATGGTGCGAAACAGCAACACCAAATCTAGAAGAAGCTAAAAAATTTGCTGATGCAATTCACAGCAAATTTCCAGGGAAAATTTTAGCATACAATTGTTCGCCATCTTTTAATTGGAAAAAACATTTATCAGATAGTGAAATAGCAACTTTTCAACAAAAAATTGCTGAGATGGGATACAAGTTTCAATTTATTACTCTTGCAGGGTTTCACACACAAAATATTGCGATTTTTGAATTGGCTGAAAAATATAAAAAAGAAGGAATGACAGCATATTCAAAAATTCAAGAACAAGAATTTGAGAGAGAAAAAGATGGATATACTAGCGTAAAACACCAAAGAGAAGTTGGTACTTCCTATTTTGATGCAGTTTCAAATACCATTAGCGGTGGAAAAAGCTCAACTACTGCGATGGAAGGCTCAACAGAGTCAGAACAATTTTAATTTTCCTCATAGTTTGTTTATAAAACCACAGAAAAATTTCTTGGGTGAAAAATTTATTTTTTTGTGTAATATATAAACAAGGGGGTGTCGTAAGACTGAGATTATACCCTTATAACCTGTCCGGTAATTCAGAAAGGGAGAGCAATGGAAGGATATATTTTATCAAAGTCTTTATCAATAGTATTGCTAGTTGTTGTATGCTTATTTTTTACTGTGATAGGAATATATTATTCCAAAAAATTTTCAGGTTTTAATAATTATCTTACAGCAAATAGAAATGTAGGTTTTTTAACTTTAACAACTAGCTTAGTAGCATCTGCTTTAGGAGCTTGGATTTTGTTTGGTCCCTCATCAGCGGCTACATGGGGTGGAATAGGCGCGGTTATTGGGTATTCATTAGGCACCGCTTTTCCTATGTTTTTTTTAACTTTCTTAGGTAAAAAAATTAGAAATGAAAACAAGCGAGGCTCAAGTTTAGTTGAATTTATTAGAAAAAAATTTAAAAAAAACTTTTTCAAATTCATTTTAATACTAACAATATTTTATCTATTTATTTTTTTATGTGCTGAGGTAACAGCTATTAGCATTCTATTAAATTACTTATCAGGTATAGACCTTTGGATTACAGCTTCATGTATTCTTTTTTTTACTTTAATCTATACGCTGTATGGAGGATTAAGAGTATCAATTATTACAGATAATTTTCAATTAATTTTTATAATAATTTTTTTATTAATTGCATTTGCAAGTATAATTCTAAATAATAGCGGAAATCTTGGTTTAGATTTCGTAAGTAGTAATAACAAACATTTGCTAAGCACGAGTTATTTAAATAATTATACAGCAGGATTAACTTTTTTTATTGCTGTTGCTGCAACAAATTTATTTCATCAAGGAAATTGGCAAAGAGTTTATGCAGCTAAAAATAATAAAATTTTACATAAAAGCTTAATTGTCTCTGGTTTAATCATAATTCCAATTGTTTTTTTTATGGGTTACGCTGGATTAATATCTAAATCTCTAAATACAGATGTATCACCTGATTTAAGCTTTTTTAATTTATTACTTAGTAATCAAAATGAATTTTTGGCATTATTAGTAATAGTTCTTGGTTTATCTTTAACTATAAGCACAGTTGATACTTTAATAAATGCTTTATCAAGCTCTATAATTGTGGATGGAAAATTTTTTCACAAATTAAAAGTGTCTAAAAGTTTAAATTATTCAAAATATTTAATTGTTATAATGTCATTGATAGTATTTTTTATTTCATCAAGAGGATATAGTGTTTTATACTTATTTCTTCTTGCAGATTTATTATGTTGTTGTTTTGTGCTAACAGTATTTTACAGTTTTTATAACAAGTCTTTGAGGCTTAAAAATATGTATTTATCAGTGATTACTGGATTAATATTTGGTATACTATTTTTTCCTTCTATGGATTTTAGTAAAAGCATATTAGTAGGTATATTGTTACCAATTGAAGCATTTCCTGATTTTATAGCTAATTCTTTACTATTTACCTCATTTATGCTGGCAACATTAACCCCAATACTTGCCTGGAAAATCAAATAAAGTATATAATCATTTATATGCTTAATTTTATAATTCCATTTATTATACTAATTGTAGTAGTAGTATTTATTCATGAATATGGTCACTATTATTTTGCTAAGAAATATGGTGTTGGAGTTACTGACTTTTCTATCGGATTTGGTAAAGAAATTTTTGGATGGAACGATAAGTCTGGTACAAGATGGAAAATTTGTTTAATTCCACTTGGTGGTTATGTAAAATTTTTTGGTGATCGAAACGTTTTTTCGCAAAGCGATCAAGAAGAATTAATCAAAAAATATAATGAGGAAGATAGAAAAAAATTATTTGTCCTAAAACCAATTTACCAAAGATCAATTATCGTTGCAGCAGGACCAATAGCAAATTTTATATTAGCAGCTGTTATATTTTTATTCATTTACATGTTTGCAGGCAAAGATTTTACACCTGCAGTAATAAATGAAGTTCAGATTGAAAGTCCGGCTGCAGAAGCGGGATTAAAGAAAAACGATATAATTCTTGAAATAGATAATAATGAGGTAAAAAGTATTTTAGATGTTTCAAAGTTTATAACAATGTCCACTTCAGATATAATTGATTTTAAAGTTAAAAGAATTGATGATGAAATATTGTTAAAAGTTGAACCTAGGTTAATAGATTCTACAGATAATCTTGGAAATAAAATAAAAAAGCGTATTGTTGGTATACAATTAAGTCCTTTAAACGATCAAATTAATCACGTAAAGCTCGGGCCAGCAAAGGCTTTGTATTATTCCTTGTATGAGGTTTACTTTGTATCTGTATCTTCACTCAAATATCTTGGTTCAATGATATATGGTTCTGGAGATACAACTCAACTAGGCGGACCAATAAGAATAGCGAAGATAACAGGTCAAGTAGCTGAGTTTGGTATAATTCCCTTTTTGAGTATTATGGCATACATTTCAATCAGTCTTGGTTTAATAAATCTATTTCCCATACCGCTTTTAGATGGGGGCCACTTGATGTTTTATGGAATTGAGAAAGTTTTGGGCAGACCTTTAAGCCAAAAAACACAAGAAGGTTTTTTTCGAATCGGAATGTTTTTGCTGTTATCTTTAATGTTTTTTGCTACTTTTAATGACCTCAAAGATTTAGGCCTATTTTAAAGCCTTTTTTAACACATCAAAATGTCAATAAAATCAATGCTTTTTGGACACAATATATTGTGTGGAAAATTTATTTGTATACTAAAAAAAAGCTTGAATTATCAAGCATTTTGTTAAGTATGTAATTAACCTTTAAACCGGAGCTAAAATGAACAAAAAACAACTAGTAGCAAAGCTTTCAGGAAGCCTTAATTTAAGTAAGGCAGATGCAGAGCGAACTTTTGATACTATAACCAACACAATACTGGATGCCTTAAAAGGCGATGACTCAGTTAAAATTGCTGGTTTTGGTACATATAAAGTGGCTAAACGAAAAGCTAGAATTGGACGAAATCCTAGAACTGGAGAGCAGATCCAAATAGCAGCATCCCAAAAAGTTAAATTTTTGCCTGCAAAAGCGCTTAAAGAAATATTTAACAAATAATTTTTTAAGTTTTACAGCCTTTATGAAAACCTCATAAAGGCTGTTACTATATGCAATAATTGCATATCTATTTTTACTCATTAACGTTAGTTATTTTTGACTAAAAAACTACAACAATCCTTTAATTAATTTTAAAGGAGATAATATGAGTAAAATTTTAAGAAAAATAATTACTCCAGCTACAGCATTTCTTTTGCTACTCAACATGAGTAGTGCGGGAGTGGCAGAAACAACAGTTTCTGCAGAAGTTGGGTTTATTTTTAATACTTTCCTTTTCTTAATATGCGGTTTCCTTGTCATGTTTATGGCTGCTGGTTTCGCAATGCTAGAATCGGGAATGGTTACTTCAAAAAGTGTATCAGTAATTTGTGCTAAGAATATAGGTTTATTTTCGATAGCGGGTATTATGTTTTGGATGTTTGGATATAATGTTGCTTATGGAATTCCAGAAGGTGGTTACATAGGTAAATTTTTGCCGTGGTCCGATGGAAGTAAGATAGGCACAGGTTACGCGGATGGTTCTGATTGGTATTTTCAAATGGTATTCTGTGCAACGACTATGTCTATTGTATCAGGTACATTGGCTGAAAGAATTAAATTATGGCCGTTTTTCTTATTTGCAGCAATTTTAACTGGATTTTTATATCCATTTGTAATGGGCTGGCAGTGGGGTGGAGGCTGGTTAGCAGCAAGAGGTTTTGCTGATTTTGCTGGTTCAACATTAGTTCACTCTACAGGCGGTGCAGCTGCTCTAGCTGGCGCGATTTTACTTGGGCCAAGATTAGGTAGATTTACTAAAAAGGGCGAACCTGCTCCAGTAAAACCATTTGCAGCTTCTTCAATTCCACTAGTAACAATAGGAGTATTCATTTTGTGGCTAGGTTGGTTTGGATTTAACGGTGGATCTCAGCTAGCAATGGGAACATTTGATGATGCAGTTGCAGTATCAAAAATATTTATTAATACAAACCTTGCAGCGTGTGGTGGAGTGATGGCCGCAGCAATAGTAACAAGACTTGCAGTTGGTAAAACTGATGTAGTCCAAATGTTAAATGGAGCAATAGGTGGACTAGTATCAATTACTGCTGAACCTTTAATGCCTTCTCCAATTGCAGCAATATTAATTGGTGCAGTAGGTGGTGTTATAGTGGTTTACGGAACTAAGTTCTTATTTGCTATGAAAATTGATGATGTTGTAGGTGCAATCCCAGCCCACTTGTTTGCTGGTGTTTGGGGAACATTAGCAGTTCCAATTACAAACTCTAGTGCTAATTTCGGAACACAGTTATTAGGTGTGATCGCAATAAATGCAACTGTATTTGTAATAGCATTTGTGGTTTGGGCAATTATGAAAAACACAATAGGTATCAGATTAAGTAAAGAAGCTGAACTGAAAGGTACAGACGTTACTGAAACTGGTGTAATTGCTTACGCAATAAGAGACTAAAGACTTTAACTCCCTCAGTGTTAAAGAGTTAATGTGGAGGCCCCAAGGGGCCTCCAACATTAAAAAGCAGCTTCCTCCCAAAGTTTTTTTAAATCAACATTAGGTGATAATCCATAGATTGAATTAATATTTGTGCAATGTATTGCTATTGAAGGTATAGGACTGAAACAAAATTCTTTCTTATAAATTTCGTGCAAAGGTTTTTCAAATGGGTAATGCTCAAATTTACACATTTGAGTAATATTTTCATGATACTTATCAATCATCATTTTACTGGTTAAAAACGTACATAATGTATGATTAATTCTCCTCCAATGAGATTGATTACCAATGATAACGTTAGTATTTTCAACATCCCTGTACAGATAAGGATAATCAGTAGGACATAAAAAAACTTCTTTATTTAGTTGTGAGGTAAATTTTTCATATGCCGAAACTAATTCCAATATTGAATTTTTTGAATGTATATAATCATCTTCAACAAAATATACTAAATCATCGCAATTTTTAGACAATTCAATAGATTGATGAATATTCGACATATTAGATTTTTGATTAACAGTAACAGTTTTATTTTCTTCATTAGTGTTTGAAATTTGAGCGCTATATTTTTCGTATTCTAACTTTTTAATTTCATAATTAAAAAAATTATTATTAAGAATAGCCTCAAATTTTTTTA
>CACHWQ010000027.1 GCA_902583645.1 uncultured Pelagibacteraceae bacterium
ATTTAATCGGTTACTTGTTTATAGATTTAGCAATGCATGTAATTGAATTTTATAATTATGAAAGCAAAGTTTTAAAATTAAAGATGGATCTGTCACAAGGTAGTGGTATGGTCTTATGGTTAGGTACCTTGTTCCTTGCTGGGTTTACACCCTTACCATATAAAGTTTTCACAATCACAAGTGGTTTGATCGCATTCGATATAATTTCATTTATAATTATCAGCTTTATCTCAAGGGGTTTAAGATTTTTTTTAGTTTCAATTTTTACTGCAAAATTTGGTGAAAAATTTGTTAAATTTATTGAACAAAGAGGTGCCGTGTGGTCCTCAATTATTGGCATTAGTATAATTTGCGTACTGGCTTTTTTTTATTTTGCTTTTATTAAATAACAATGAATTTGTTAAAGTATAAAACTGTATTAAATTTATTATTAATCTTCTCAGTATTTTCAATTTTGTTTGCATTTTATGTGGAGTATGTTCTTGGACATAAACCATGTAATCTCTGTTTATTACAAAGACTTCCTTATATTGTAACAATTATTTTGATTATTTTAGTTACTATTTTCAGAAATTTACAGAGGTTAGCTTTCTTACTTTTAAGTCTATTTTTTTTAGCGGGTACATTGCTATCACTTTATCATGTTGGTATAGAGCAAGACTTAATTTCAGAGTCTTTTGTATGTGGAGATAATATTGATACGAGTATTACAGATAAAACAGAAATTTTGAAACAACTAGAAAACAAAGCTGTAAGCTGTAAAAATGTCACCTTTACTATAATCGGGGTCTCTCTTGCTACAATAAATACTTTTATTTCTCTAATTATAGCGATTATAACAATATCTATATTTATAGGATATGAAAAAAAGTAATAAGAAAAAAATTGAAGAATTTATAAGGGTTGACCATGCAGGTGAAAGAGGTGCAATCAAAATTTACGAAGGACAATTGTTAGCTTTAAATACATTCATCAAAGATGAAGAACTTAAGAAAACAATTGAAGAAATGAAAGAGCACGAACATGAACACGCAAACTATTTTGATCAAGAGATTAGAAAAAGAGGTATTAAACCAACAAAATTTTTGCCCCTATGGGATTTATTAGGTGTAGGATTAGGCTTTGGCTCAACCTTATTGGGAAAGAAGGCTGCAATGCTTTGTACGGCATCTGTTGAAGAAGTAATCGATGAACACTACCAAAATCAAATAGATCAAATCGAGTCAGACGAAAAAGAACTAAAAAAAAAAATTATAAAGTTTAGAGAGGACGAACTTCATCATAAGGATATAGCATATAAAAAAGGAGCCTCAAAAGAAGGTTTTTACTCTATATTTGATAAAATAGTTAAAACTGGTTCTAAAATTGCAATTCGAGTTTCTGAAAAAATTTAATTAAGGTTCTAGCTCAACATCCCAGTATAAATAATCTATCCATGTTTTATGAAGAAAATTTGGTGGAAAATGTTTACCGTTTTTATGAAGATCCTCAGTGGTAGGTTGATAAGGCATCTGATTAAGGCTCATGCCAGATTTATTTAATAATCTTCCACCTTTTTTTACATTGCAGCTTGAGCAAGCAGTTACAACATTATCCCAATCGGTTTTTCCTCCTTTGGATCTTGGGAGCAAATGATCAAAAGTGAGTTCTTTTTTACTACCGCAGTATTGACAGCTAAATTTATCTCTAAGAAATACATTAAATCGCGTAAAGTTAGGATTCGAAATTGGTTTGATATAACTTTTTAATGCAATTACACTTGGAAGCTTCATGCTAAATGATGGACTATGAACTATCTTGTCATAATAATTTACAATAGAAACTCTATCTAAAAAGACTGATTTTATAGAGTCTTGCCAGCTCCACAGAGATAAAGGATAATAACTTAGAGGTCTATAGTCTGCGTTAAGAACTAACGCAGGACAATTATTCAATGATGTATCATTATCAACAAAAGTCATAATTTTAGAATAACTTATAAAATTTTAATAATCAAATTATTAAATTTTTTTATATTAATTTTTTTATATAATTTAATGCCAAACTGAGTGCTTCAACAGGTATGTGATGAGAACAATTTTTTATTATATTAACTTCTACTTTAATTTTATTTCTTTCTAAAAAATCTTTAGCTTCTAATAAATTTGATGGAGGGACTACTTCATCTGCGTCACCGTGAAACAGCAACATATCTGTCTTTGAAATTATTCTTTTTTGTAAATCATTTTTATCAATTATTTTTCCAGAAAATCCAATGACGGATTTAAAAATTTGATCACAAACTAGACCTAAATTAATTGACATCATACAACCTTGACTAAATCCTGCTAAAATTATTTGAGAATTATCTAAATCATATTTTTCTTTAATTTGTTCTATATATTTTATTAAAATTTTTTCAGCCTTTTTTGCTTCATCAATGACATAATCCTGATCATCTATGCTTAAATCAAACCATTGAAAACCATTTGGGTTTAATTTGCATACTTGATGTCCGTTAGGGCATAAAAAAATTGTATTATCTATGAAACGTCTCCAGGTATATGCAATTGAACTTATATCTGCACCATCGCCCCCATATCCATGGAGAAGTATTATTGCATTTTTTATCTTATCCTTCTTTTCGGACTCAATAATTTTAGAGTTTAAAATAAATTCCATAAGAATTAATCATAAGTTGCTAGCCATTTAATGAAATCTTTATCTTCAAAATCTATAGATCCTATAATTCTTGCAAACTCTTCTCCGTTTTTATTAATAAGAATAGTTGTTGGAAGTCCTATTAATGAGAAGTTATTTGCAAGTTTAATAGAATCGTCATAATAAATTTTTAGATTTTCAATTTTTAAATCCTCAAAAAATTTCTTAGCTTTGTCTATATTTTCTTTTCCTACATTTATAGGAAGAATAATTAAATTCTCTATTTTTTTATTTGACTGAAGGATATCTAAAGATGGCATCTCTTCTCTACAAGGAGCACACCAGGTAGCCCAAAAATTTATAATAACCAAATTATCTCTAAAATCTTCAAGAGAAACCATTAGATCTTCTGAATTTTTAAAGACTATATTAATAACTTTCTTTGGATCTTTATGGATTTTAAGATTTTTTATATATGGTTTTTGATCTGCTGTAGTAATTGGTGGAAATAATAAATATATAAATAACAAAAATAATTTTAAGCTTAATAATCTCATTCTAAAATGTATAGTTACATATCATGAGTAAAAATAAAAACAATAAACCAGTTTGGAGCACTAGAATTCAAAAAAAAAGCTCTAATTTATTTGCGAAAGTGGGTAGTTCGCTAAATATAGACAAAAGACTTTATAAACAAGATATTAAAGCCTCCACAGTTCATGTAGAGATGCTTTTTAAAAAAAAAATTATTTCTTTACAAATTAAAAATAAAATTGTCTGGGGACTTAAAAAAATTTTTAATGAGATAAATAAAAAAAAATTTATATTTAATAATCAAGCTGAGGATATTCACATGTGTATCGAAAAAAGACTATTTGAATTAATAGGTGAGGATGCTGGATTTATTCATACTGCAAGATCAAGAAATGATCAAGTTTTAGTTGATTTTAAACTTTGGATGATAGAAGCCTCAGAAGATATAATTAAAGAAATTGACTCAACATTAAATGTGATAATCAAAATTGCTGAAAAAAATATATTTACAGTGATGCCAAGCTTTACTCATTTAAAAAATGCTCAACCAATTTCTTTTGCTCATTATATTCTTGCTTATGTTGAAATGTTTAACAGGGACAAAAAAAGATTTTTAAATAATAGGGAATGCTTATTAGAAAATCCATTAGGTGTGGCAGCTGTTGCTGGAACAAGCTTTGATATAGATAGACAATATACTACAAAAAGATTAAAATTTAAAAATCCAACAGGTAATTCAATTGATACGGTTTCAGATAGGGATTTTGTTCTAGATTTCCTTTATTCAATTTCTGTTTGTACAAATCATATATCAAGATTCGCGGAAGAATTTATTTTATGGAATTCTGATGCTTTCGATTTAATTAAACTGAAAGATAAAGTTGTTACTGGATCTTCAATTATGCCGCAAAAAAAAAATCCGGATACACTTGAGTACCTAAGAGGTAAAACAGGAAATATTTATGGAAACTTATTTTCAATGCTAACGATTCTTAAAGGTTTGCCATTATCGTATTTTAAAGATCTGCAAGATGATAAGGAACTAGCTTTTAAATCTTTTGATCAAGTTAAGATATCTTTACAAATAATGAGAGAAGTTTTGAATAATTTTACAATTAATAAAAAAAAAATGATACAACTAGCAGAGACAGGATATACAACAGCTACAGATCTTGCTGACTATATTGTTCGACAATATAAATATCCTTTTAGAAAAGCATACCTAATAACTTCTAAAATTGTTAACCTTGCTGAAAAAAAAGGCAAAACTCTTAATCAACTGACTGTTAATGAAATAAAAGATGTTGATAAAAAACTAAATGAAGATGTATTAAAATTATTTAATATAGAAAACTCAGTAAAATCAAAAAAATCCTATGGTGGAACTTCTTTTGAAAATATAAAGAAAATGATAAAAAAATATAAAAAACATGCTTAAAAAAATATTTTTAATTTTATTTTGTTCGATAATTTTTTTTTCTTGTGGGAAAAAAGGTGATCCAGAATACCAAGGTCAAAAGAAACAATTAAAAATAATTAAATTTACTTAATGTATTTTAAGAAAAATAAACTTTTTATTGAAAAAGTCGCTGGTTTAAAGATAACTCAAAAATTTGGAACTCCGACTTATTGTTACTCACTTAAAAAGCTCAAAGAAAATATAAAAAATTTTCAGAAAAATTTTAGATCAATAAATCCATTGTTGTGCTTTTCGGTAAAATCAAATAGCAATCTTCAAATTTTAAGAGAAATTAAAAAGTCTGGAATGGGTGCTGATGTTGTTTCAAAAGGAGAAATGATACAGGCTCTAAAAGCTGGTATATCGCCAAAAAAAATTGTTTTCTCTGGAGTAGGAAAAAAAACAGACGAATTAAAATTTGCAATTGAAAAAAAAATTTTACTTATAAATGCTGAATCTGAAAGTGAAATATTTGAGATTGAAAGGTTAGCAAAATCAAAAAGAACAATTGTAAACATCGGTATAAGACTTAATCCTAATATCGATGCAAAAACTTTAAAAAAAATTTCAACTGGTAAGCATGAGGATAAATTTGGGTTAACCGAGAAAGCGTTTTTAAATATTTTAAACAATTTTAAAGATTCAAATTTCTTAAAAGTGAAATGTTTAAGTGTACATATAG
>CACHWQ010000028.1 GCA_902583645.1 uncultured Pelagibacteraceae bacterium
TTCAGTTTTAGGTAATTTTTGATTAAAACCTAATTTATGAAATTGATGTACACCTTTACCACCCCATTGTATTAAAGTTCCTATATTTTTTTCACTTAAATACATCTTTAGATCATCTCTTTTATCAGTGGTAATTTCATAATTTTGGTAAACATCAAAATGATCAGAGGTATTGCTTGGACCGGGTGGAAGTTGTAATTCAGATAAATCGCTTAATCGATCTTGATACATTTGAGCTACTTCTCTTCTTCTTTCAATAACTTTTTTATAGGTTTTAAGCTTATGACTTAAAATAGCTGCTTGTAAATTATCAAGTCTTGAGTTTCGTCCCCATCTTTTTACTTCACCATCGGTGTCACGACCATGATCATGTAGTTGAAATATTTTATGATATAAATTTTTATCATTTACTAACACACCACCTGCATCACCTAAACAACCCAAAAGTTTTGCCGGAAAAAAACTAATGCATGATGCCAATCCAAAAGTACCTGCGTGTTGGCCTTTGAATCTAGCTCCTAAAGCTTGTGCTGCATCTTCAATTACAAATAAACCATTTTTTTTTGCAATCTTGCTAATAGCATCCATATCACAAACTCTACCGTTTAGCTGGGTTGGCATAATACCTACGGTATTTGAAGTAATAGCATTTTCAATTGATTCTTTGCAGATTAAATTATCATCACCTATATCAACTGGTACAGGAACTCCTCCAGCAAATTTAATTGCGGAGGCTGTGGCTAACATAGTATGAGATGATATAATAATTTCATCTCCCTTATTAAGACCAATTGCTTCTAAAAAAATTTCCATTGCGTCTGTTGCGTTACCAACTCCAACAGCATAATTGCATCCAGAATATTTTGCTAGCTCTTGCTCAAAATCAGAAACAGCCTTCTGCATGATAAAACCACCTGAAGACGATACATTGTCAATAATTGATATTAATTCCTTTCTATTATCTAACCATAACCTTGGGTAATCAAAAAATGGAACTTTTATACTCATGTTTTTTTACCTTTTTAATTTTTTTAATATTTTTTTTGTAGCTCTTACCAGGTCATCGGTAGAAGTATAATAGTTTTTTTCAAGTAATTTTGAAGTTGGTGCTGGTGCATCCGGTAGGGCAATTCTTACAGGTGAATTTTTTAAACAGTTTGTAGGTAATTCTTCTACTAATTTTGTAATTATTTCTGCTGAAAAACCTCCAGAAGTCCAACCTGAATCAACTACTAATAAGTTTTTTGTTTTCATAACAGATTTTTTAATTAGGCTAGTTTTAAGTGGGTTTAGAACCCTAATATCTATTACTTCTGTATATATATTTTCTTTTTTAAGAATTTTTGCAGCCTCACGTGCTAAAAAAGATGAATGTCCCGATCCAACGATTGTAATATCTTTACCTTTAATACTTATCTTTGGGTTTTGATTTTTTAAATCAATTTCTTTTATGGTTGGTAAATAATCTTCCTGATCATATAACCATCTATCATCAATGTACATTACTGGATCTTTACATAGAACGGATGCGATTAATAAGTCTCTAGCATCTGCCACAGTAGATGGCATAACCACTCTAAGTCCAGGCACATGTGAAAACCACGCATGAAGTGCTTGAGAATGTTGTGCGCCCTGCTCTCCACCTCGATTTATTATGGCTCTAATTGTCAAATTTGGGTTTGCTTGACCACCAAACATTTGGGACCAATTAGCTGCCTGATTAACCATCGCGTCCATTGCATATAACATAAAGTCCATTCTTGGATGAACTACGATAGGCTTCATGCCTGCTAAAGATGCCCCTACAGCTGCTCCCGTAGAAGCAGACTCAGACACTGGAGTATCAATTATCCGTTCAACTCCAAATTTTTTATCTAAATTTGTCATCGTATTACCAACATACCAAGGACTCCATAGTCCCTGCCCAATTATAAATACCTCTGGATATTTTTTTAATAAATATTCAAATGCGGATAATATTGCTGTTCCATAATTATATTTTTTATTTTTCATATTTATTTTTTTGAATATACATATTTTAAGGTTGAGTCTGCTGAAGGGTATGGGTCTTTTATTGCTTTTTTCCAAGCAGTTTGAATTTTTTTATCAATTTTATTATTTAAAATTTCCTCTTTTTTCTTACTCCAAATATCTAATTTTATCATCGATTTCGATAAACGTTGAATAGGGTCTCTTAACTTCCAATTTTTAACATCCTTTAAAGATCTTTTTACTCCAACATCAATATCATCACGCCAATCAACATGTCCATACCATCTATAAGTTATAAGTTCTATTAGAGCTGGACCTTCTCCTGAACGTATACTATCAATTAATTTTTTTGATGATTTGTAAACTGAAACAACATTGTTTCCATCCTCCAATTTAAAAGGTATATTATTAGCAACAGCAAATCTGGAAATCTTGTCGCTCGGTTGTCTTAAAGATATATGCATATGACTTGCAAATAAATTGTTTTCAACAACAAATAAGATTGGTGCTTTTTGTATTTTAGCAAGATTAAATGACTCATGTACAACACCTTCTTCAACAGAACCATCACCAATATACACAACTCCAATATCTCTTTTTTTTTTCATTTTAGCAGCCATTGCTGCGCCAACAGCCAAAGGAACTGTCCCAGCTACAATAGGTACAGAACCGTAAAATCCATTTGATTTATCAAATAAATGCATTGAACCACCCATGCCTTTTGAAAATCCAGTTTTTTTTCCCAGTACTTCTGCAAATAACTTATAAAAATTTGGATTTAATGCTAGTAAATGTGAATGTGATCTATGCGCACCGAAAACATGATCTGTTTTTTTTAAATTTTGAGATACTCCAACAGCAATAGCTTCTTGACCAGCGCCAAGATGTACTGGACCACCAATTAAATTATTCCTCTTGCCCCATGCTAATTTATTCTCAGTTTTTCTTATTATAATCATTGTATTTAACATTTTCTGTAATGTTTTTTTATTTACATTCTTAATTGATATCGGGTTGTGATATTTTTTTGGATTAGAAAGTTCTTTTAAATCATTTATAATATTTTTTAAATTCATTAGATATAATTCAGTTTAAAATCGCAGACCAGTTTTCTTCAATTTGATATGTATTTTTAATGCCAATTATAACAGAAGATATATTTTTTTGCATTAATGCCCAGTTTATTGAATATTGTAATAAATTATAATTTTTTTCAATTGCTTTAATCTTTAATTTTTCGACTATATCTAATGCATTAATAAACTCGTTTCCTTTGAACAAAGGCAGCCTAGATCGTCTATCGCTTTGTGGAAAACTTGAATTTTTATCTAATTTTCCTGTAAGTAGGCCATTTTCTAGTACGTTATAAGCAATTACTTTAATTTTATTATTTGCACAAATACTAGAAACTTCATCATCTATACCACCACTAATCAAATTAACAGGTAACTGTACATAATCTACTTGAGAAGAGCTACACGCTGTCTTTAATTGATCAGCCGAAAAATTTGAACAGCCTATAGAATTTATCTTTCCCTCTTTTTGCATTTTTAATAACTCAATAAAGGTATCTTCAATTGGGGTATTGATATCGGGCCAATGTATAAAAAAAATAGGTAGACACTCTAATCTAAGACGGCTTAGGCTACTCTCAACATCACGTCTAATTGCAGCAGGTGAACTGTCCTTATTAATAACGCTTCTTATAGAATTAGACTTTTTCCACGAAAGACCTCCTTTTGTTGCAATAACCACTTCGTGTCTGTGTCTACCTAAAATTTTTGACAGTCTCTCCTCAGATAATCCTAATCCATAAACTCCAGCTGTATCAAAAAAATTTACACCAAGATCTAGTGCTTTATGTATAGCTTTTTTTATTTCATCCAAATCAACAACTCCACTATCAGTTCCACCAAGAGGCTCACAGCCAAAACATATTGAGGATAAACTTTTCATGGCTTGATATTTAACCTTGTTATATTTTTTATACCTATCATGCTAAACACGGTCTCTACAAGAATTCTGATATCGAGTAAAAAATTTTTTTCTTTGATATATCTGAGTCTTAGTAAATTTTTAATTGGTTCTATTTCAGTTGCATACTTTTCATCAACATTTTTACTTCCTAAAACTTTATCCATGTCCATAAAATATAGTGTTGCTAAGTCGGTTAATCCAGGTTTGACTGATAATATCAGCTTGTACTCACCTGTATATTGTCTTGTATAATATATTACCTGTGGACGCGGTCCAACTAATGACATATCACCTTTAATTATATTAATAAATTGCGGGAGTTCATCTAATTTATATTTTCTTAAAAAACGGCCTACTTTATTCAGTCTAGAATCATTTAAAGCAGTGGAAGGACCGCCAATATTTTCAGCATCCTCTACCATAGTTCTAAATTTGTACATCTTAAAATTTACATTATTTTTTCCAACTCTTGTACCTTTGTAAAATATGTCTCCTGACGAAGTAATTTTGATAATTATAGATATTAAAACAAATATTGGTAATAAGATTATAAATGCCAAAATTGCAACAATAGTGTCAAGTATTGATTTCAATAATAAGT
>CACHWQ010000029.1 GCA_902583645.1 uncultured Pelagibacteraceae bacterium
AATTTTGGAAAAAAATATCTGAGGATGTGTTTTGGTTTAAAAAACCAACTCAAATATTAATCAAAGATAACCCCCCGTTCTACAAATGGTTCAGTGATGGGGTTACAAACACCTGTTACAATGCATTAGACGTTCATATTGATCAAGGAAGAGGTGATAAAACTGCTTTGATTTATGATAGCCCAATCACTGGAAGTAAGAAACAGTACAGCTACAAAGAGTTGAGAGCTAGGGTATCGAAATTTGCAGGAGCATTGAGCAACCAAGGTGTTAATAAAGGTGATAGAGTAATAATTTACATGCCGATGATACCCGAAGCAGTCATTGCAATGTTAGCGTGTGGAAGAATTGGAGCAATTCACTCTGTTGTCTTCGGTGGATTTGCCTCAAACGAGCTTGCAAGTAGGATTGATGACAGTAAGGCGAAACTTTTGGTAACAGCATCATGTGGATTTGAACCAGGAAGAACAGTTGAGTACAAACCTTTGGTTGATGATGCATTAAATCTTGCTAATCACAAACTTGTTAAAACAATTTTATTTCAAAGAAAAGGTCATGAGGTCAAATTAAACGCACCAATGGAGATAAGTTGGGATGAGGCATTATCAAATGCTAAAGATACTGATTGTGTGGAAATGAATTCCAATGAGTTTGCTTATATTTTATATACTTCAGGTACTACAGGGGTACCTAAAGGCATTGTTAGAGACATTGGTGGACACATAGTTGCTTTAAAATGGACTATGAAGAATATTTATAACATAGAAACTGATGATGTTTGGTGGTCCGCGAGTGATATAGGATGGATTGTAGGACACTCCTACATTGTTTATGCTCCACTTTTCAAAGGATGCGCAACAGTTCTCTTCGAAGGAAAGCCTGTAGGCACTCCTGATGCTGGTGCTTTCTGGAAAATAATTTCTGAATATAAAGTAAAATCTTTATTCACTGCTCCTACAGCTTTTAGAGCAATAAAGAAAGAAGATCCGGATGGTAAATTTTTCTCTAAATATGATTTAAGTAAATTTGAAGCTCTTTTTCTTGCTGGTGAAAGAGCGGATCCAGACACAATAAAATGGGCAGAATCACTTTTAAAAGTTCCAGTTATAGATCATTGGTGGCAAACTGAAACTAGTTGGGCAATTAGTTCGAATTGTACTGGAATAGAAATGATGAAAACAAAATATGGTTCAGCTTGCAAAGCAGTGCCTGGATATGACGTAAAAATTATAAAACCCGATCAATCTTTAGCTAAAGCAAATGAGATGGGAGATATAGTTGTTAAGCTTCCACTTCCTCCTGGTACATTTCCAACTTTATGGAATGCAGATAAAAGATATGAGGAAAATTACATGACTAACTATAAAGGTTATTATCAAACTTATGATGCAGGACATATAGATGAAGATGGATATATTTGGATCATGTCTAGAACTGATGACATAATTAATGTCGCAGGTCATAGACTTTCAACTGGAGCAATTGAAGAAGTTTTGTCTGAACATCAATCTGTTGCTGAGTGTGCAGTAATTGGAATTAAAGATCAGTTAAAAGGACAACTTCCTATTGGGTTAATTGCTCTTAAAGCTGGAGTAACAAAGGATAATGAAACAATCACAAAAGAATGTGTACAAATGGTAAGAAATAAAGTTGGACCAGTTGCGGCTTTTAAAACCGCATTGGTTGTTAAGAGACTTCCAAAAACAAGATCAGGCAAGGTTTTAAGAGGAACAATAAGAAAAATTGCTGATAAAGAAGAGTACAAGATGCCTGCAACTATTGATGATCCAGTTATACTTACAGAAATAAAAGAAGATTTAATTAAAAATAATATTTTAAAATAGTGATAAAAGCGTCAATTCTAATTGCAAACTATAACAGTGCTAATTACATTGATCAGTGTTTAAATTCAATAAATTCACAATCAAATAAAAATTTTGAAGTAATTTTTTTTGACGATAATTCTTCAGATAATTCATTAGAAAAAATAAAAAAATTTAAAAATATTAAAATTATTGAGAATAAAAAAAGAACTCCCTATGGATCTTTAAATCAAATTAATGCCTATAAAAGTGCGTTTAAAAAAAGCTCTGGTGAAATACTAATGTTTTTAGACAGTGATGATTATTTTGAAAAAAATAAAGTAGAGAAAGTTATTTCATATTTTCAAAATAATTCTGATAGAAATATTCTTTTTGATCTTCCAATAATAGCAAAAGACAAAAAATATTTAAAAAAAAAAGGTGGTTCAAAATTGCTAAAAACATATTGGCCATATATATATCCACAAAGCTGCATATCAATTAAAAGAAAAATTGCTGATAAAATGTTTAAATTAATTGAATATCAAAAATATACTGATGTATGGATGGATTTTAGAATATGTTTATTCTCTAAATATATTTTGAAGGAATATAGTTCATTCAATGAAAATTTAACTTATTACAGGCAAACAGATACAAATATTTCCTCTGGATTTAAAAAATATTCATCAAATTGGTGGAGAAGAAGGAAAGAAGCTCACTCTTATTTATTTAGCTTTGCACAAGATAATAATTTTAAAGTAAGTAAAAATTTAGATTTTATGGTCACAAATTTTATAAATAATTTTATAAAAAATGGATAAAACTATTATTATTGGTAAAAGGGGTTTTTTAGGAAATAGTCTTTATAAATATTTACGTGGAAAGACTAATTGTAGATTGATAAGTTTTAATGACTTTAAAAATAATAAAATCAAAATTAAAAATTACAGTCATATAATTAATTGTTCAATAGATTTAAATTACATAAAAAAAAAGTATGATGAAAAATTTGATAACGATTTAAAGATATCTAGGTTAATTAAAGGAATCAAAGTTAAACTAATAATTTTAAGTTCTAGAAAGATTTATAAATCAGGACCTAATTTAAAAGAAAATAGTAATCTTAATCCAAAGTCTAATTATTCTAAAAACAAATTGATAACAGAAAGAAAGTTATCAAAAATATTAAAAAGTAAATTAGTAATTCTAAGAGTATCTAATATTATCGGTGATAAATCTAAAACAAAAAATTTACATAGTACTTTTGTTGATGCTTTTTTTAGGAGCGCAAAAAAGGGTATAATTTTTAATAATAAAGCTCAGTATAAAGATTTTATTTCTATTGAAAAATTTAATGAAATAATGTTTCAAATTATAAAGAGAGATTTGAATGGAATTTATAATGTTTCAATTGGAAGAAAAATAAATACCAATTCACTTATAAAGTGGCTTAATCACTATAATATAAAAAATTGTAAAGTGAAAAATATCAAAAAAGATCAGCAAAGCTTTTATTTGAATAATAATAAACTTATGAAAAAGATCCGTATTAAAAACTCTGTAAGTGACTTAAAAAAATATTGCTTGAAATTAAGTAAGAATTCATTTTCTAGTTAAGTTGGTTATTATTTAAATACGATTGGCATCCCCTCAGCTTCGCCTAGTATATTGCCATCTTTTACTTTTATTTTGCCGCCTATTATTGTTGCAACTGGACAACCTTTAAATTTTTTTCCATTAAAAGGTGACCATTTACACTTGCTTTCAATATTTTCATTTTTGATTTCAATTTCTTTAGTCATATCAACTATTGTGAAATCTGCATCAAAATCTTTTTTTATAAAACCTTTATTTTGTATTCCAAAAATTTTAACGGGATTCTCACATACTAACTTGATTAGTTGCTCAAGTTTTAATTTACCGTCATTTATATGATTTAACATTACGGGTAACAAGGTTTGTACACCTGGCATCCCTGATGGAGAATCTGGATACTCTTTTTTTTTATTTTCAGCTAAATGTGGAGCGTGATCTGACCCAATTGTATCATTGTAATTGTTTCTTATTGCATACCATAAACGATCATAATGAGATTTATCTCTTATAGGTGGATTCATTTGAGCAAATGATCCCAATTCGTCATAACAGTCTGGTGCATAAAATGTTAAATGTTGTGGAGTAATTTCAAAAGTAATGTTTCCTTTATGTTGTGACAAAAAATCAACTTCTTCTTTAGTTGTTATGTGAAGTATATGTGCTTTTTTATTTAATCTAATCGCAATCTTTACAATTCTTCTTGTAGAAGACATTGCACATTCCTCATTTCTCCAAGCTGGATGGCTTTTAACATCTCCTTTAACCCTAAGTTTTTTCCTTTGATTTAATATATCTTCATCTTCTGAATGAACTGCAACAACTTTAGAGGTGTGTTTAAATACTTTTTCTATATCTTCTTCTTTATGGACAAGCAGGGTACCAGTAGATGAACCAGCGAACAATTTTACTCCACAACATCCCTCAAGGCTTTTTAAGTTTGCAAGTTCTTCTGAATTATCTGGTGTAGC
>CACHWQ010000030.1 GCA_902583645.1 uncultured Pelagibacteraceae bacterium
AAAATATTTTTTTATCGTTCATAAAAACCTAATCCAAGCATTAGCAATATCTTAATGGTATATATTAATAATAACGGCCATCTAAAAATTCTATTTACTAAAGTAACTTTGCCAGTTTTTTAGTTAAAGTTATATAATTGAGATTTTTCACTACATATTCATATCCGGTTTTACCCATTTTCAGACGTTCATCTGGATTTAGTGCCTTAAGTTGCATAATAGCTTCTGCTATTAATTTTGGATTGTCAGCTTTTACTGATATGCCACATTCACAATTTTTTGGGTGTATCAAATGTATAATTGGTTTTGCAGCATACATATATTGCGCAAGTTTGTTGGCTGAAAGGCCAAACTTATAAAGAGGAAGGTCCTTAGCGCTAATGTAACATGCATCAAATTCTTTTAACATAGTTTGTACTTGGATATTTTGAATAGGATCAACAAAGACCACGTTTTTTAAATTTTTTGCCATTTTAACCAAGTTTGATTTTTCTTTACCGTCACCAACTAAAACAAAAGTAATTTCAGTTTCTTCCTTTAATATCTTCGCAGCTTCAATAAATGAACTTAGATTATTAGCTAAACCAAAGGTTCCTGTATAACCAACAATGAATTTATCTTTCGGTAAAGCAGATACTACACTTTTGTTTAATGGTTCTGCATTTTCAAGTTCGGTAGGATGAATACCATTTGGTATCCATATAAATTTATCATGTATCATTCCGCGCTCAACCATATGCTCAACTGCGTGAGGTAAAACAGAAATAACTTTATCTGATTTTCTATAAGCAAAATCTTCGATCCATTGTAAAAATCTTATAAACGGATTTTTAGGAGAATAACCACCTATCTGTATAATTGATAGTGGCCAAATATCACGAACTTCAAAAAAAAGTTTTGCGTTATACTTTTTAGCTAATTGATATGCAGAAAGATAACCAATTAAAGATGGTGATGAATATATAATAACGTCTGGCTTCTCATTTAATTTATGACCAATACCTAATAATTTAAAAGCAAAATAAAACCAGTTTAAAATTCTTTTTTTATCATGAGCATTTTTATAGTTAATCGTTGGAAGCCTTAAAAATTTAAAATTTTCAAACTCTTCAAGTTCAGGGGCAGACATAACAAGTTCCTTATCTTTTGAAACATGGGACCATCTAGATGAAATAAGGGAAACTTTATAACCTAAATCAGCAAGTTCTCTCGACAAATATCTATGCCTACCAATACCAGTACTAAGCAAAGAACCGTACTGATTAATAATCCATATATTTTTTTTATTCATTGTAATTCAAATCTTGTTATTTTTTCTTATATCATAAAATTCAATATTCAAATTTTTACAAAATTCTTCATCCGTTAAAGAATCGCCTACATAAATAGGTGAAATAAATTTTTTTGCATCCTTTAGATGATAAAAAGATTGAATGTTTGGTTTTGGTTTGTAAGAGGATGCAGTAACAATTTCAATCAAATCCTTTGGCCAAAAGAAATTAATTGAATTAATCTTATTAAGTTGTTGCTGAGGCGCTCCATTTGTGATTATTTTAATAATAAACTCATTGCTCATTTTAGAAAGAAATTCCTTAAACCAAGGCAAAATATTTATACATGAATTACATTGATAATTTCTCATTATATGTAATGATTTCTCTACTGAAAAAGACTCTGCAGGAAAAGAATTTTCTAATTTATTAAATAAATTATTACGCCCCTCCTTTAAAAAAGTTTTTTTTAAAAATTCATAAACTATTTTTGAATTTATATTTACTGCTGTTTTTGAAATTTCATTATAAACTCTAAACAAAAACTCAGTTTCTAAATAAATAGTATTATCCAAATCAAAAATTAATTGTCTGCTTTGTTTTGTTTGTTCAGCTAAATACTCAACTGTCATAGAATGCTTCTTGATAATATCTTATAAAAGAAATTCCTGAAATTTTTTTCACTTTTTTTAAATTGATACCTAAAGCTTGATCTACAGCTCTAACTGGTAAATTTATACCCAAACCTAAAGCAGCAGAACTTGTTCCCTGTATTCTAGGATTAGACTCAAGCAAAAGATACTTTCCTTCAACTGATTTTTTAATTTGAAAACCGATTGGTCCTTTCAAACCAGGTATGCTTGAAACAATTTTATTTATATAATTAATAACTTTTTTATCATTTATAAAATTTCCAGAAGTTGATATTCCGCTATTTATAGTAGTTCTAGTTCTGATCAAACAATCCAAAAGAACACCATTTTCAACTATTGTATCAATTGTTAGCTCGGTGCCTGGTAAATACTCACTAACCAGAATCTTTGGTATCTTTTTTTTTCCTATCGAAGTAATCACTTCATTCAAAGTTGAAAAAATTGAAGTTGGTTTCTTATTAAACAATAGATCAAATCTATCAGCATTTCCATCAAGTATTCTAACACCTCGACTACCGTTTCCAATACAGGGTTTTATAACAACAGGTACTTTTCTATAATTTAATTTTATAACTGCTTCTTTAAGCTGATCTTTATCGTTTGCGATAAAAAATTTTGGAACATCAATTTTGTTATTTTTTAAATGTTGATAAAGCAAACATTTATTATTCATTAAAAAAAGAGCATCTTCATCTGATACAATTACTTTTATACCTTTTTCTAAAAATCTTTTTTTGTGGGTACTCAGCTTGAATAGTTCCTTTGTGACCAAAGGTAAAAGAACATAAATTTTTTTTTTAATACATAAATCTAACAATGTTGCTATAAATTTTTTACTATTTGCCATTGGTAACTGATGAAAAGAACAGTCAGTAGACATATATCGACCAGAAGCATTAGGGTTTGCATCTGCAATATGTAAATTAATTTTAGTATTCTTTTTTAAGGCTTGAATAATTCCTGGGCCACCTGGAGATCCTGCTCCAGTCATTAACACATTTATTTTATTACCCAACGTATAACCTCAAAACTTTCAGCAAACCGTGAACCTATTTGAACACCTCTTGTTTTAGCAAGAGAAAATATAAAGTCCTCACTCATATAGTTTTTTTGTCCTTGCGACTTATATTCCTTTAGAGCGTCACATTTTTGCTGAATATGTTTTTCATCCAGATTTACAAATGATGTTGTATTAAAGGTAAGGTTATTCCATATCAATTCATATCCAAGAATAGTACTACTCTTGAATGCTCTTAATCCTTCTTGGGCTATTGTTGCATGATCTTGATGGATATCATTTAAAGAAGGCATTAAAACTAAATCTGGTTTTAATTTTTTTCTATGAGTCATTAAATTTTCAAGTATTTCCTGTCTAGAATAATTTAATTTTCTAACTTGGTAGTTATAAACAAAAACATTTTTACTTGGTATACCCAGTTTAGTTGTAGCGCTCACAACCTCTTTTTTTAAAGTATCTTTTGGAAATTCTTCAGGAAGAGATTCTTGTGCAGTAGAAAAAGCAAAATAATAAATATTTGCACCAAGCTCTACAAGTTTAGCAATAGTGCCTCCTGCACCAAGTTCTCCATCATCTGTATGAGGTGACAATACATATACATTTTTATATTTACTGAGCATTATGTTTTGTTAATGTTAATGTATTGTTAAAAAAATCTAACCTTCCTTTTTTAATTTTTGAAAAATTTAACATAACGTATATTGGTACATACAAACAATCTAAGATCAATTTAATTTTTTTTGGATAACGTATT
>CACHWQ010000031.1 GCA_902583645.1 uncultured Pelagibacteraceae bacterium
TTAGGAGAATATATAAAAATTTTTAACAAAATAGGAAAATATATTAGTAAAGATACTCTTGTTACCGATGTTAGTTCAGCAAAAGAAAAAATATTTAAAAAAATTAAAATTAAAAAAAATGTTAGCTGGATTTCAAGTCATCCTATTGCAGGTTCCGAGGTAAGCGGTCCTGAATTTGGAAACGAAAAATTATTTTTTGATAAATGGTGTGTTTTAATAAAAGATAAAAAGGTAAATAAAAAACATATGCAAATTTTATCTAAGTTTTGGACTAAAATCGGAAGCAATATAGTTTATATGAATTTGAAAGATCATGATCATATTTTTTCAATTACAAGTCATATTCCTCATCTTGTAGCATACAATATGGTTAAAACAGCTATGAATTTTGAGAAGAGAAAAAAATCAAACATAGTTAAATTTAGTGCTGGTGGTCTGAGAGATTTTACAAGAACTGCAGCCTCAAACGAGATTATGTGGAAAGATATCTTCCTTAACAATCATAAAAATATCAGCAAAGGGATTGACCTTTTCATGAGTAATATGCGTCAAATAAAAAGACTAATTAATACAAAAAATGAGAAAAAATTAATTGAAATAATGCAACAGTCTAAAAAAATTCGAAAAAAAATAGTTTCTTCTAAACAAGATGTGAATCTACCTGACTTTGGAAGAAGATAGTGCATTTTCTAAATCTTGAATATAATTTTTAAATTTTTCTGTACCTTTCAACGAGTTTTTATAAATAGGTTTCCTTGCCTGGCTAAAACTTACAGTTCTGATCGATCTTTTATTGTTATAGTATTCTAAACAAGCATCTTGCCAATCTAATCCACAAAATGTGATAATTTCTCTAATTTTTTTTTCTGAATCATTTATTAGGTCCTCATAATTTAAGTCATAAATTTCTTTATTAAAATAGCTTTTCCAAAAAGTCATTAACTCTTGATAAATATTATAATAACTAGCTAAATCCTTGGTATCATTTGAGAATAGCATGCCTCCATCAAAATCATTTTTGTAAATAGACCAACTGTTTTCAAGAGGATCTCTTTTACAGTGAATTATAATTGCATTCGGAAATAGTAACTTAATTAATCCTATCCATCTAAAGTTAAGTGGAGCTTTATCAGTAACTATATCGAATTTTGTCATCTTATCAATTATAGCTAAATAATTTTCTCTATATTTTACAAGATCATCCTCTATATTTTTTTTTTCATTAAAGTCATTTATATACTTCCTGAAGTATTGATCCAAAAATGGTAATTCCCCAGCACCATAAACTTTATTATGACTAGAAACTATTTGCTCTACTAAAGATGTGCCAGTTCGAGGCATACCTAATATAAATATTATCTTTTTTTCAACTTTATTGGTGGGTAAATTTTTCATTTTGTTTTTTTTGTGAAACTCTTTTATCTTATCGAAAAATTTACTTTCGTTATTAATATCAAATTTGGTTAATTCTTTTTTTAAATCATTTGCCTTTTTGATATATTTAAAAGATTCTTTATAATCTCCAATATCCTCATATATTTTACCTAAAGCAAAAGATAGATCTTTTATATTCGATTTATGAAGCTTTCCATTCTTAACTTTTTCCTCAATTAAGGATATATGTTTGTCGTCTTTTTTATATTTTTTCAGCATCGCTAAACTTTTGTCAGCCCTTGTAAAATTTTTATTTATATTTAATGTTTTCCAAAAATATTTTTCAGCTTCATCATATTTTCCTAAAGACTGAAGAAATGATGCATAATTATAATTAGTTTCTAAAACTTTATCATTTATACTCAGAGCTTTTAAATAAAGTTTTTCACTCTCTTTAGCATTGTTAATTTCATTATAAAGACTAGCAAGGTTATTAATAGTATTTATAAATCTTGGGTTCAGTTTTAAAACCTCTGCAAAATAATACTCTGCTCTGATATAATCTTTTTTTTTGTAGTGCGCCAATCCGATATTATTCAAAAAATTTGTATTATTTTTACTTCGTTTTAATGCATCATTCAGTAGATCAATTGATTTGTCATACTCACCTTTCGCCTGATAAGTTAAAGCTAAAAGGTTATATAGCGCCTCTTGTTTTGGAAATTTCTTAATTAAATAGTTTGTTTCGAAAATAACTTCGTCATAATGACCAAAGTTCATTTTGTTCACTAAAATATTGAATTTTTCCTCTAAATTCATTTTTCTAAATTCTTATTATTTTTTTTACTTTAAGTTTTGCTGTTTCATTAATTAATTCAATAGTTTTTTTAATATTCATAACTAACACTTTTTTTCTAGGACCATAAGCGTGAATAAGTTTTTTTTTGTTTATGCAGACAGCTACATGACCTTTCCAGAAAATAATATCTCCTCTTGAAAATTTAACTATCTTCTTTTTACCTTTTTTAAAGGCCACTTGATCCTTAGTATCTCTAGGAAAAAATTTATTATTATAAAGATAGAATAACTGAACTAATGCTGAACAATCAATACCTTTGAATGATTTACCTCCCCATACATATCTGCAGTTTTTAAAGAAATTAAAAATTTTAACAAAATTTTTTTCTTTGTGACTAAGTAGCCTTATATCTTTTTTTCTTACCCATTTACCTTTTTCGAATTCTATAAAATTTTCACTTTTATTTATGATAGGCAATCTACTATTAAATGTAAGAAAATATTTTCTCTTACTTTTTGAAAATATTTTGGTTTTTAATCTAAATGTTTTAAAAACTATTTTTAGATTTTTTTTAAGCCCACTTTTTTTGATATAACCTGTGTAATTATCATTAAGTGTTTTTATTTTAAAAAAATTTTTTTTATTTTTAAGTATTCTTATTTTTTCCCCATAAATTATTTGACTACTTATCTCAGATCCAGTTGAAGGTCTTTTATAAATATTTCTTACTATTAAAGTTGAATATACATCAGCCATTAAGTTTAATTTTATTTTTTATCATATAAAGCAGGACAAGTGACGGAATTACCATTAAAGCTGTTATTATAAAAAAAATACCCCAATCACCATTTAACCAATCAACCAATGCCCCAGATGATGATGCGAGTGTAGTTCTGCCAGCAGTACCTAAAGATGCAAGAAGTGCATATTGAGTAGCTGTGTAATTTCTATCAACCAGAAGCGATATAAACGCAACAAATGCAACAGTGGCGAATGCTGCAGCCATATCGTCTAAAATTACCGCAACAGCAAAAAGAAGATAAGATTTGTCACTCCAGGCTAAAAATGTAAAAAGTACATTTGTTAAAGCCATCAGTATTCCAGCTAAAAACATCGATTTGATAACTCCAGATCTAATTGCAAACATTCCTCCGAGTAAAGTAAATATTACAGTTGTTATCCAGCCAAAAGTTTTAGAGTAAAGTGCTATATCAGATTTTGAAAAGCCAATTTCTTTATAGAATATAACTGACATTCTGCCAAGGAAAGCCTCACCTATTTTGAAAAGAAAAATAAAACTTATAATCCCAATAGCTATACTTTTGCCATTTTTTTTAAAAAAACTTATTAAAGGCCCCGAAATTGTTGAGCCCATCCAAGCAAAAAATTTAGTAAAATAATT
>CACHWQ010000032.1 GCA_902583645.1 uncultured Pelagibacteraceae bacterium
TCTCCCTCCAAGAGCTCTAGGTCCAAACTCCATTCTACCCTGAAACCATCCTATCGCATCACCAAGTTTTAAACTCTCAGCTGTTTTATCGATTAATTCTTTTTCTTCTAAAACTTCGAAGTTTGCATTTAAACTTTTAAGCTCGTTTTCAATTTCTTTTTGTGAAAAACTTGGCCCAAGATAAGAGCCTTTCATATCATTATTTGATATTTTTCTTTTTTGTTTAAGCTCTAAATGCCAAAGAGCCAAAGCTGCACCTAATGATCCTCCAGCATCGCCGGCGGCAGGTTGTATCCAAATATTATCGAAAATTTTTTTCTCAAGAATTTTTCCATTTGCAACACAGTTAAGTGCTACACCTCCAGCTAGACATAAATTTTTTATATTAAACTCGGTTCTTAGAGATGTTGCCATCTTGATCATCACCTCTTCAGTTACTTTCTGAATTGATGCTGCTACATCCATATGGAATTGTGTTAATTTTTCTTTTTTACTGTCTCTAGGTTTTTGATTAAATAGTTTATCAAATCTACCACTAGTCATTTTTAATCCTGTTGCATAATCAAAAAATTTCTGTTCAAGTTTAAACGATCCATCTTCTTTAATATCAATCAAATTGTCTTTTATTAAATCAACATATTTAGGTTCGCCATATGGCGCTAGACCCATAAGTTTGTATTCCCCACTATTAACTTTAAATCCTGTATAAAAAGTAAAAGCAGAATACAAAAGACCTAATGAATGTGGAAAATGAATTTCTTTTTTAATTGATAAATTTTCTCTATTACCAATTGCTACGGTAGTTGTAGCCCATTCACCCACTCCATCCGCTGTAAGAATAATTGCGTCATTAAAAGGCGAAGGAAAAAATGCACTAGCAGCATGACTTAAATGATGTTCCGAAAAGTAAATCTTTTTTTCATCAACAAATTCTTTGTCATGTTCCTGTAAAAATTTGAATAACATATTTTTTTGAAAAAGCTTTTCTCTTAACCATGTTGGCATGGACTTTGTAAATTGTTTAAATCCTCTAGGTGCAAATGCGACATATGTCTCTAGAAGTCTTTCAAATTT
Organism: uncultured Pelagibacteraceae bacterium; assembly: GCA_902583645.1. Taxonomy (GTDB): domain Bacteria; phylum Pseudomonadota; class Alphaproteobacteria; order Pelagibacterales; family Pelagibacteraceae; genus Pelagibacter. The sequence goes on from CACHWQ010000032.1 coordinate 1,075, forward strand.
TAAAAAAGGTTTTTCATAAAAGACTATATGATCTATTTGAGATAGTTTTAATTTTGCAAATTTTAATACAAATTCAACCGCATTATAAGGATAACTGGAGTCGTGTTTTTTTCTTGTAAATCTTTCTTCTTGAGCAGCTGCAATAATTTTTCCATCAACTAATATTGCTGCGGCGCTATCGTGATAAAATGCAGAAATTCCTAATATTGAAATCACAGATTAAAATATTGTATAAATAAATGGTGCTACAGCAGAACCTTGACTTAAAATTATTAAACCACCAAATAAAGCTAAAACTAATATAATAGGCAACAGCCAAAATTTTTTTCTAACTTTTAAAAAATTCCAAAATTCAATTAAAAAATTCATTTTATTTAGAACTGATTTTTTAAACTACTATTTGAATTATCTTTATCAAGCCAGTAGGTTTCTTTTTTATTTTTCTTTAAATTTAATAAATCTTTTCTAAAAAGTTTCATTATTAAACCGGTTGGTGTTACAACTAAAAAAAATACTATACCCATAACTATTGGAGCTATAAAACTTCCTAAAAGCATTCCGAATTTGAACCAAATTTTGTTCAGAGGCGAAAGCAATTTTGAATTAAAGAGACCTAATACAAAGAAAATTCCAGATATAGATAAAGACCACAATCTAAAGTCATTTTGTTTAAGTAAAGGCCACAAAGCTATAATCAGAAAAACTATAGAAAAAACTATTCCAAAGTTTCTATTTGTTGGCAGTTTTATTTTTTGTTGCATAGACTACTTTACAATTTTTTCATTTAAATCGAAAGCATTCATTAGCTCGTTCCACTCTCTTTTGGACAAACCAGAGGACTCAATATTGATATTCTTTCCTGAAATTAAATCTTTTAAAACCTTTTTACCTTTTGAAGATACTTCTGTTCCACCAACTCTGTAATCCATGAAAGCCTCGAAAGTTATTGGTACCCATTTTTTTAGTGTATCCAACATTACATCTGCATATGCTCTTATTTCAAATTGTGCATGACTATCAGCTCTTAGTCTTAAAAAGTTCATCAGATTCAATAAATCGGTTTTCCAGTACCATTGTGTATAGGTGTTTAGTGTTAAATTCATTCTAGCCAGTTCTCTTGCTAGCCCAGATTTTTTTTCATCTATTACTGATCCATCATAACGTTCGTTAAGCATACTTTCATAATTATCATAGGTTCTTTCTGCATCATTTTTTAATAAATTCAGAACTTCTTTTGCTTGATCTCCAGTCAAAACCTCTCCTCTACCTTGTCTATTATTTTTTGACTGAGCAGCTAAGTTTTCTTGATTAGGTAAATAAAATTCTTTATCTAAAATAGAATATCTAGCTGAGTATTCATTTACGTTTGCTGTTCTGTGTCTAATCCACTGTCTTGCTATAAATATTGGTAACTTTATGTGATATTTAATTTCACACATTTCAAAGGGCGTACTGTGCCAGTGTCTCATTAAATATTTAATCAGTCCCGAGTCTGTTGAAACTTGTTTGGTTCCCTTTCCGTAAGATACTCTTGCTGCTTGCACAATTGAGGTGTCATCCCCCATATAATCGATAACTCTTACAAAACCATGGTCTAGAACGGGAATTGCCTCAAATAATATGTTTTCTAATTGTGGGGCAGTTACCCTTTTAGTTATACTTTCTTGAGATTGAAGATCTTTGATTTCTTGTTGTTGCTCTTTAGTTAATTTCATGAATTAATTATTGAATCTTTAGGTTTTACTTTTATATTATTAGTGTTGGTTTTCCAACTATGACGATAAACGAATTTCGTAATAAACATTGCGGACGTGGGGGCAGTACCCACCACCTCCACCAAATTCAACTTATGGGGGTGAACTAGGATCGACGGATGTCTAAAGGCTGTTCTTTCGTTCGGAATTGTTCCACCGTAACGGGCTAATTTATAATTGCAAATAATAAATTTGCACTTGCTGCCTAATATTTTTTAGGCAACGGGGTTTGGGGGCACCTGGCAACAGAACGCCCTCTAATATTTCTTTGAAAAAAAATATAGAAATTATATATTTTAAAAATTAAGCTTTTTATTTTTTTTAAGCTCT
>CACHWQ010000033.1 GCA_902583645.1 uncultured Pelagibacteraceae bacterium
AATACATCAAAAATGGATGTAAGTTTCCCCTAGGTTTATGGAAAAAAGGTGAAACTAGAACCTTTTCAGTTACAGATCGGGGAGCAAGAACCGTAGAATTGAAAATATTAAGTTTAGGAAAAAAACCAACAAGTTGTGTTAAATATAATTGGAAATTGTTTGATGACGCAACTGGAAAAAAATTGGCAGACAATGACTATAAGTTTTGTAAAAAAAGAGCTATGACCAGTTTACTTATCAGAAAAATTAAAGACTAAGGAACTAACCAGGTATTTTTGTTATTCTTAAAATCAAACTGAGCTCTTCGATGACCTTTCGCTGCAAGATATAGCCATTCAATTGATTTAATTTTGCATTTAATAACAGTAAAGTTTTTATAACCTTCTTCACTTTGATCCAAAGTATAATCAAAATCTTCTAATTTCGATATCATCCCAGATGTTGGACTGTTTGAGATAGTTCCAGGTGGGCTATCTGTTAAATAGCATCTTCTACTAATATGTTGAGTTTTTTTCCAAGACTCTTTTGTACTTGAATTTTGGTTATTAATCTCACAATCAACCTTTACTCTTAACTGAATCTTTTCTTCTTTGTCGTAGAAAACTAAAGAGGCATTCTTGTTTTTTTTGAGAATATCTACCTTTGGAGATCTTAAATCGGTATGAAATTGTAATAGATTATTTTCTCTGTCTGATTTTCTTAGAACTACAATTCTGCCATCAACCTCATCTTGATGAGCACAAGTAAAAACAGGAATTCTAAAAGGAGAACCTCTATTAGTCACAGCATCATTGAGCATGGACCAATACTTATTTTGAATTTCTTCTAGATCTTCATAGTATGCTGGTTGCATACATTGCTACTTTCTAAATCTTTTGATTAAACTTGATGTATCCCAACGTTTGCCACCCATATCTTGAACTTCACTGTAATATTTATCAACCAGTTCAGTTACGGGCAACAATGAACCATTATTTCTAGCTTCATTCATTGCAATTTTTAAATCTTTTCTCATCCAATCTACTGCAAAACCAAAATCAAATTTATCATCAATCATTGTTTTATATCTATTTTCCATTTGCCATGATTGTGCTGCACCTTTTGATATAACTTCTATTACATCTTCCATATTTAACCCGGATTTCATTCCAAAATTTATTGCCTCAGATAAACCCTGAACTAATCCCGCAATACAAATTTGATTAACCATTTTAGCTAGCTGTCCGTTTCCTGCTTTACCGAGTAATTTCATTTTTTTGCTATAACAATCAATTTTATCTTTTGCTTTATCAAAATCAGCTTGATCACCACCAATCATAACAGTTAATGCACCATTCTCTGCACCAGCTTGTCCACCAGAAACAGGAGCATCCAATGCACCAAATCCATTTTTCTTTGCATACTCATAAATTTCTCTAGCAATTGTTGCAGATGCTGTTGTGTTATCAACGTAAACTGATCCCTTTTTAATTGTTTTGAATGCACCATTCTCACCAAAGGTAACTTCTCTTAAATCATTATCATTTCCAACACATGTAAAAATATACTCTGCATTTTTTGCTGCCTCCGCCGGTGTTTCTGCTAATTTTCCTTTATGTTCACTAATCCACTTTTCTGCTTTTGATTTGGTGCGATTAAAAACAGTTACATTGTGTCCGCCTTTTGATATATATCCAGCCATTGGATAACCCATTACACCAAGACCTATGAAAGCAACTTTACAAGTCATTTTTTTTTATGTTTAAAAATTTAAGTTTAAAAGTAATTTTATTTGGTTTTATCTTTACATTTTTTTCAAGCTTTGGACAGAGTTTTTTTCTTGGCTTATTCAATTCAAGTATTAGAGATACACTTTCGATTACTCATGGACAATTTGGCTCAATATATGCGTCGGCAACATTAATTAGTAGCTTAATTCTAGTATGGTTTGGAAAAAAAATTGATGATATTAATATTCTCAAATTCTCTTATATAGTAATAATTTTATTAGCTTTTTCTTGTTTTTTCTTTTCAAAAGTATCTTCCATATATTTTTTATTCTTCGCAATTCTTTTTATGAGATTTTCAGGTCAAGGTATGATGTCTCATACAGCTTCAACCACGATATCAAGATTCTTTACTAAATCTCGAGGAAAAGCATTAAGTACTTCGTGGTTTGGTTTATCAACATCAGAATTTATTTTACCTATACTAATTGTTTATCTTTTAACAATTTATGAATGGAGACATATTTGGATAACAATATCATTAATAGTAATTTTATTTTTGCCAATTGCTTCATTTATTTTAGTAAAAAATTTAAATTTAGAGTCGAGAGAGACAGAGGAAGAAAAAAACAAAAATAATACAAAAATTAAAGACTGGAAAAGAATAGAAGTTTTAAAAGATTATAGATTTTATATTATAAGTGCAAATATGCTAGCTATGCCATGGATTGCAACAGGAACTTTTGTGTACCAATCTTTCATCTTGGAGTCAAAAAATTGGGGACCTTATGTTATAGCACAGTCATTTATGGTTTATTCAATAATGTCTGTAGTCACCTTGTTTATATCTGGATTTTTAATTGATAAATTTACAAGTAGAAAAATATTAGTTTATATGAATATTCCTCTTCTTTTAGCGACCTTAGTTATAATTTATTACGATAATCCTTTTACAGCATTTATTTTTTTAGGTTTAATTGGTATATCAAATGGATTTGCAAACGTTTTAGGATCTTCAACTTGGGCAGAGATTTATGGTGTTAAGTATATTGGATCGATTAAAGCATTAACAACTGCATTGATGGTGTTTTCTACTGCATTCGGTACTGCTTTTTTCGGCATTTTAATTGATCGTGGTTTTTCAATTGAGGAAATTGCAGTAATATCTGGTTTTTATATATCGATATCTTTAATTATGCTCTTTA
>CACHWQ010000034.1 GCA_902583645.1 uncultured Pelagibacteraceae bacterium
TCATTTACCTGAAGCAGCATTTTATATGGTAGGAACTATTGAAGAAGCCATTGAAAAAGCAGAAAAAATGTCAAAAGATGCTGCATAATGAGTGAAGAATTTAAACTAGAGATAGTTAATCCTGAAAAATCATTTCTCAGCAAAGAAGATGTTGCAGAAGTTTTGGTGCCTGCTTATGAAGGTGACATGGGTATACTAAAAGATCATATTTCTATTATTTCGTTTCTAAAGCCAGGTATACTTAAAGTTTTTTCAAAGAGTGGAGAAGATAAATATTATGTTGAAGATGGTATAATAGAGTTTAAAGATAATACATTATCTATTTTGACAAGTTCAATATTTAGTCTAGATAAAATTGATAAAAGTTATATTTCGAAATCGTTAATTGAGACAGAAAAATTGCTAAACAAAGAGGATTTAGACGACCAAAGTAGATTTTTAATTACACAAAAAATAGATGTTTTAAAAAATATAAGCTCTAATTAGTAATTACTTTTTTTATTTCACTAGTAACTTTTTTGTAAACATCCCTTTTAAAGTCAACAACAATGTCAATTAATTGATCAATTTCTACCCATTTCCATTCTAGAAACTCAGGTTTAGGAGTGTTCACATTAATCTCATCGTCAGAACCATTAAATTTCATAATAAACCATTTTTGTTTTTGACCTTTAAATTTTCCTCTCCATATAATACCTAAAAGATGATTTGGAAGTAAGTAGGTAATAAAATCATCTATCTCTTTAATTAGTGTAACATTTTTAATACTTGTTTCCTCTTGGAGCTCTCTTATGGCTGCATCAAAATAATTTTCACTTTCATCTTTACCTCCCTGAGGCATCTGCCAAAAATTTTTCGGATTATCAATTCTTTTTGCAACAAAAACTTTATTTTTTGAGTTTAGCACTACTACTCCCACACCATCTCGAAGTGGTAATTTTTGAAAGTCAATTTTCATTTTAGCCGTTTAAAAGTTTTACAGCAAAGTCTAATTGATTATCACTTTCTGTATCAATTCTAAACTCATCTGAACTTTCCGAGATTTCAATATCTGGGTCAACTCCAACTTCAGAAATTGAGACACCAGATGGAAGATAATACTTTGAAATAGTTAATCTTATAGCTCCATTATTTTTTAATGGTATAATTGATTGTACAGAGCCTTTGCCATAAGTAGTCTCTCCAATAAGTATTGCTCTTTTATGATCTTTTAAAGCGCCTGCCAATATTTCAGATGCCGAAGCCGAACCATTGTTTATCAATACTACTAATGTTTCTCCATTTAGTATATCACCTGTATTTGCAAACCATTTTCTATTTTCATTCTCTTTTCTCGATTTAGTGGAAACTATTTCTCCATCTGAAAGAAAGAAGTCTGAAATCTTTATAGCTTGAGATAGCAATCCCCCAGGATTATTTCTCAAATCCAATATATATCCTTTTATATTTTTATCTTTATTAAACTCTCTTATTTTTTTTTTAACTTGTGAACTACTATTTTCATTAAAAGCTGTTAATCTTATATATCCAATATTTTTATCTATCTTTTTTGATTTAACAGATTGAATTTTTATAATTTTTCTTGTGATATTAAAAATTAAAGCTTTCCTTTCACCTATTCTTCGAACAGTAATTTCTATGTCTGAACCAACAGGACCTCTCATTAAATCAACTGCCTCACTCAATGTCTTGCCTTGAACTTGATGATCATTTATTTTTACAATATAATCTCCTGCTTTCACTCCAGCATTGTAAGCTGGAGATTCGTCCAAAGGTGAAATTACCTTAACAACGCCAGCTTCCATGCTAACTTCAATGCCTAAACCACCAAATTCACCACTTGTTTCAGTTCTCATGCTATCAAAACTCTCTGGGGACATATATGCGGAATAAGGGTCTAAAGATTGAAGCACACCATTTATTGCTGCATCCATAACATCATTCTCATTAATTTCATCTACATATTCTTTATTAATTTTGTCAAGAACATCGCTAAAAATATCTATTTTTTCATAAATAGTGGTTTCTTCATTTGCACCATGTGAAAATTTTGAAAAGATAAATAATATTAAAAACAATAATCCAGTAAATTTAAACAATTTCATATAATTAATTTTTCTTTTGGAATAAGTTCTGACCACATTTTCTCTAATTCGTAAAACTTTCTTTTTTCAGGGTTAAAAATATGAATTATTATATCAATGCCATCAATAAGCTTCCAATCACTGCTTTCACTTCCTTCAACTTTACAATTTTTAATTCCACTTAATTTAATTTTGTCGACTACTTGCTCGGATAAGGCTTGAATATGTCTGGATGAGGTACCACTAGCAATTATCATATAATCTGCAATCGAACTCTTATTCTTCAAGTCAATACTTACAATGTCTAAAGCTTTGTTGGTATCTAGTGTTTTTAGGATTAATACTTTTAGATTTGAAATTTTATCCATTAATTACAATCTAGACTATCAAATTTTTCTTAATTGAGAAGATGAAATATTAACTTTTTTGAATTTAATAAAT
>CACHWQ010000035.1 GCA_902583645.1 uncultured Pelagibacteraceae bacterium
CAATATTTTGTATGGATATGTTAAATCACCAACATTTCCATAACTGAATATTTGCAAAGTATTATTTAAGTAAGATTTTCTTATTCTTGAATTTAAGATTGTAGCTTCGTATCTTGGGTTAGTCCCAATCATAATAATTAAGTCACTTTCCTCTATTCCATTTATAGTTGGATTAAAAATGTAGTTTGATCGATTACTATTATCCACAAATATATGATCAGCTCTGCAATCTAAGTTTGGAGATTTGATTGTTTTTTCAAAAAATTCCTTAACAATATACTGTGTCTCCATATCTGTTAGATCTCCAGTTATGCCTGCGATTTTATCGGGTAAAATAGTTGAAATTTTTTTTGTTAAAATACTGTATGCTTCTTTCCAAGTTATCTTTTCAAATTTAGCATTAATCTTTTGATAAGGTGTATCAAGTCTTTGATTTTTTAATCCATCACATGCGTATCTTGTTTTGTCTGATATCCATTCTTCATTTAGATCATCATTGTTTCTAGGCAGTACTCTCTTAACTTCCCATCCATATGTATCAACTCTTATACTTGATCCAACAGCATCCATTACGTCCGTTGATTCAGTTTTTTTTAATTCCCAAGGTCTTGCTTCAAAAACATATGGTTTTGAAGTCAAAGCTCCAACTGGACACAGGTCAACAACATTAGCTGATAATTCAGACTCCATTGCTTTTTCTAGATAGGTTGTAATTTGCATATCTTCACCACGACCTATAGCTCCTAATTCCGGTACTCCTGCAATTTCTGTAGCAAATCTTACACATCTAGTGCAATGTATACATCTTGTCATTTGCGTTTTGATAAGTGGTCCCATGTGTTTGTCGGGAACATATCTTTTGTTTTCTTTAAATCTAGATTTATCAACACCATAATACATTGATTGATCCTGAAGATCACACTCACCCCCTTGATCACAAACAGGACAATCTAAAGGATGATTTACCAGTAAAAATTCCATGACTCCTTTTCTTGCTTTTTCAACAAGTGGAGTATTGGTTTTAATATTCATGCCATCTGCTGCAGGCATGGCGCACGATGCAATTGGTTTAGGAGATTTTTCCATTTCAACTAAACACATTCTACAATTGCCTGCAATTGATAGTCTTTCATGATAACAAAATCTAGGAATTTCATATCCAGCAGCTTCGCAAGCTTGAAGAACAGTTAGCCCTTCTTCAATCTCAATTTCCTTATCATTTATTTTTAACTTAAGCATTCTCTTTATCTAATAAATGTTGATCGACTAAATATGGAATATTTTTATTTGTATTTACAAGAGGGTTAAAATTATTTCTTTTTATTATCTCTTTTTTAAAATGTCTTAATAAACCTTGTACTGGCCATGATGAACCCTCTCCAAAAGCGCATATTGTATGTCCCTCTATTTGTTTTGTTACTTCTTCTAACATCTCTATTTCTTCTCTTGAGGCCTCATTATTTTTCATTCTTTCTAACATTCTCCACATCCAACCAGAACCTTCTCTGCATGGTGTGCATTGACCACAGCTCTCGTGTTTATAAAATCGAGCAATTCTTGCCATACAAGCTATGATGTCCTGATCTTTGTTTATTACAATTACACCAGCAGTTCCAAGTCCACTTTTCTCTTGTACCAAGGAATCAAAATCCATTTTTATCGTATCACATGTCTCTTTGGGTAGCATTGGCATTGATGAACCTCCAGGAATTACCGCTTTTAGATTTTCCCAACCTCCAATAACCCCTCCCGCGTGTTTTTCTATTAATTCCTTTAGTGTAACACCCATTTCTTCTTCAACATTACATGGCCTATTTACATTACCTGAGATACAAAAAATTTTAGTTCCAGTATTCTTGGATCTTCCTAAACTTGAAAACCACTTTGCGCCTCTTCTTAAAATTGTTGGTACGACTGCAATTGTTTCTACATTATTTACAATTGTAGGACATCCATACAAACCAATTAACGCAGGAAATGGTGGTTTTAGTCTTGGTTGACCCTTTTTGCCCTCAATACTTTCCAACAAAGCTGTTTCCTCACCACAAATATATGCACCTGCACCGTAATGAATATAAATATCCAAATCCCAACCAGTGCCACATGCGTTTTTACCAATTAGTTTTTTTTCATAGGCTTCATTAATTGACTTTTGTAAATTTTCTCCTTCATTAAAATATTCTCCCCTAATATATATATAACATTTGTTTGCACCTATTGCGTAAGAAGTAATCAGGCAACCCTCAATTAATTTTTGTGGTTCAAATCTTAGAATATCTCTATCTTTACAAGTGCCAGGTTCTGACTCATCAGCATTTATTACTAAATAATGAGGTTTAGAAATTTCCTTTGGAGCAAAGGACCATTTTAATCCCGTTGGAAATCCTGCGCCTCCTCTACCTCTTAACTCAGAAGATTTAATTTCATCTATTATCCAATTTTTGCCCTTCAAACATA
>CACHWQ010000036.1 GCA_902583645.1 uncultured Pelagibacteraceae bacterium
AAGAAATGAAAGTGAAGTTAAAAAACTTTCAGATGAACTAAGTTGTTCTTTTACTGTTGCAGATGTTCTTGAAAATGGATTTATAGATAAAGTTAAAGCAGATGCACCGGATGTAAAAGGTATCGCATATTGTGTTGGTTCAATAGTTTTAAAACCGCTTAGAATGATAAAAGAGGATGAATTTAATCAATGTATGAAGTTAAATTGTTATTCTGCTTTAGAAGTAATTAGAGGATACCAAGATACTTTGAAAAAAAGTAAAGGGTCAGTCGTTTTATTTTCAACCGTTGCGGTGAGAAGAGGTTTTAGCAATCATGGAATAATTGCATCTGCCAAAGCTGCTGTTGAGGGATTAACAGTAAGTTTAGCTTCTGAGCTTGCGCCGAATGTAAGAGTAAACTGTATTGCACCGAGTTTATCTAAATCCAAAATTGCAGAACCAATGTTAAAAAACACCGCTCTTGCTGAGGGTATTGCAAAGGCTCATCCACTTAGAAGAGTTGGTGAAGGTGCTGATAGTGCTTCACTTGCAAAATTTTTAATAACTGATGAAAGTTCATGGGTAACAGGGCAAGTTATTGGTGTTGATGGTGGTAGATCAACATTATCGTAAATTTAAATCTTAAAAATTATTTATAAATTTTATCTACCTGTACTTGGTAAGATTCAACCAACTTGTTATTTTGATTTGCTATACCAACAACGTCGATCATCTCTTTGATCATCTGATCTGATGCACCTTTTTTTTTAGCCGCAGCAGTATGAGATCTAATACAATATTCACAACTATTTGTTATTGAAACTGCAACATAAATCAATTCTTTTGTGACTGGATCAAGCTCACCCTTTTTCATAATTTGTTTTAAATTATTCCAAGTTCGTTCCAATGTTTCAGGATTATTTGCTATGGCTCGCCAAAAGTTTGGAATTTTTTTTATATTCCGAGTTTGCCTAATATCATCAAAAACTTTTTTAACTTTTCCCTTAGCTTTTGTTTCATTGATAAGTTTAAATACTGACATATATCCTCCTTTTATATTTTAAGAATATCACTCTTAAATTTTGAATACAAAATATTAGAGTAATTGTTCATATCTTTCATATTTATTTTTGCATCATTATCAAATTTATCTAAAGCATTTGCTCCCAATTGTTTTTCTAATGCAGATTTATATTCTGGCACGCAGCCCCATTCATTTACTGTTGTCTCTTTAACTTCTATATGAAATTGAATTCCATACGCATGATTTTGATATTTGAAAATCTGGTATTTAGTTTCAGGCGATGATGCTAATAACGTAACATTTTTATTATCTTCTAAACCTTGAACCTCATATGAATGCCATTGCAATGATGTGATTTGATTTGGAAATTTAGAAAATAAAGGATCAGTATCTTTATTTTTTGAAAAGTCGATACTTAACATTCCTATCTCAGGATTATTAGATTTTACTACTTTTCCTCCAACTACCTCACCTAATAGCTGGCACCCAAGACAAAAACCTAAGTAAGGTTTTTTTAAATCAACAACGTACTCTTTTATTCTTTTTTTTTCCTCAACTAACCAGGGATAATCCTTTTCCATCCAAGTATCCATTGGTCCTCCCATACAAAACATTGCATCAAATTTTGTAAGATCGTTTGGAATTTTTTCACCTTCGTCTAATTCTATTGTTATTAAATTAGCCCCATCTTTAATCATTAAATCTTTTATGAAACCAGGATCTTCTATTTTGATATGTTGAAGAATTAATACTCTCATTTATTTAAAGAGTATACTAAAACGTACTTGAAACTTCTACATTCGTGTCATACTTAAGCGAGTCCTCAAAAATTTGATTATGATTTATTGAAAAGTCAAAACCATTAATATTTTTACTATAACTTACACTAGACTCATGAGCGTTTACAGGATTGTAATTAAATGCAAACTCACCATCCTCTTCTTTTGATCTACTAAATTTTAATATGAAAATTTCTCTGGAACTATTAGGACCTTTTCTGTCATTCAAACTTATAATTTTTTCAAAACTCGAAGAGACAGTAAAGCCATTCAAATAAATAGCCTCGAAACCAATATTATATTTTAGATCTTGGTTTGAATATTTTCGAATTGTTTCTGTCGTAACATTAGTTACACCATGATAAATATATTTATAATCAATATCTTCACTTAAATCATAGAGAAGTTCTAATCCTCCCATTGGTTGAAGAGTTCCCATGTCGGTAACATACTCGTCCATTTCAAATAGAAATCCTGCAGCCAGTTCACCGGTTGCAAAATCAGTATCCTTGTAAGTTAAATTTCTTATCAAAGGATCATTTGGATTATTTATATAATCTGTAAATTCTGATAAGTGAGTAATACCATATGTCAGTTTTGCAGTTGGAGTCATATTAAATCTACCTGCTTTACTTCTAGTTCGATAATTTAATGTTC
>CACHWQ010000037.1 GCA_902583645.1 uncultured Pelagibacteraceae bacterium
AAAAACTAATAATCTAGTATGCACTGCTTGGGGCGACGATATAAAAACAAATACAAAAAATATTTTAAAAAATTTTTTTATAAAAAAATTACTTAAAAAAGCAAAAATAATTACTACAGATTCCTATGAAATGAAGAATTTAATATTTAATGTTGATACAAATACAAAAAATAAAGTTCAAATTATTAATTTTGGAATTGATACTGCTCATTTTTCGAAAAAACAATATAGCTCTAAAATGGAAATGAAATTAAAACTTCAATATTTCCGAAACCATCTTAAAATTATTAGTTTAAGAAATCACGATAAAACTTATGATATAAAAACTTTAATACTATCAGTAAAAAAATTAGTTGATACTAATATTAAAGTTCTATGTTTAATTTATGGCAGCGGATCCGAAACAAATAACTTAAAAAAAATTACCAAGGATCTGAATCTACAAAAAAATATCTTTTTTATGGGTCGTTATCAACAAGATGAGTTACCATACATTTTTTCAATAATAGACTGTTATGTATCTACCTCCTTGAGTGATGCAGGTATTTCTGCAAGCACAGCCGAGGCTATGTCATGTGAGCTTCCTTCAATTTCATCAAATAATTCTGATAATAACTTATGGATTGAGCATGGGAAAACAGGCTTTTTGTTTGAGAATAAAAATGTAGATCAATTGACAGATATATTAAGCAATTTAAAAGATTTTAATTTAAGTAAAATTGGCAGTGAAAGTAGAAAAATTATATTGAAAAGAAATGATTATTATAACGAGATGGAAAAAGTTAAAAGTATTTATCAGGATATAATAAAATAATTTATGTGTGGAATTATTTTTCAAATAACGGATAAGAAAATTAATATCGATAACTTAAAAAAAGCAGAAACCTTTCAAAAACATCGTGGACCAGACTTTTCGGGATCAAAAAACATAATGGCTGAAACAAAAAACTTATATTTTAGTCATCAAAGGTTATCAATTTTAGATTTAAGTAGCGCTGCAAACCAACCCATGATTGATGAAGAGACTGGCTCTATTTTAATCTTTAATGGTGAAGTATATAATTACTTAGAATTAAAAAAAGATTTAAGCAAATTTCAAATTAATTTTAAAACAACTTCGGATACTGAAGTTCTGTTGTATTATCTTATTTATTTTGGTCCCGAATTAACATGTAAAAAAATAAATGGGATGTGGTCATTTGTATTTTATGACCTTAAAAATAAAAAGATTTTTTTTTCTAGGGATCGATGTGGAGAAAAACCTTTATACTACTTTTTGCATAATAATAATTTAATTGTTGCTTCAGAACTAAAAACTTTAGCAATAGCATCTGGAAAAAAATTTAATTTAAATAAAAAATTTATTTATAATTTAATAGAGAATACTGTAACTGATACAGATGATGATTGTATTTTAGATGGTATTAAACAATTTAAACAAGGTTCTGTATATTCGCTAGATTTAAAAAAAGATAAAATTTCAATCGATGAAAGTTTATATTGGAGTTTGGAAGATAAAGAAAATAATTACTTAAATCTAGAAAATTTAACTTATGACCTTTTTTTTGAGAGTGTTAAAATTAGATTAAGGAGTGACGTTAAGGTTGGAATTTTGCTATCAGGTGGTTTAGATTCCTCATTAATTGCCTCTGTAACAGAAAAAATTAATAAAAATTTTAATTTTCAATTATTATCTTTTGTGAGTGACTCAAAAAATTATGATGAAAGTAAATTTATTGAAATTATGGAAAAACATCTTAATGTTAAAAGTCTAAAAGTTAAAATGCCTAACAACGTAGATCATTATTTTGAATTATTAAAAGAAGTTTCAAAAAAAATAGATATACCAGTATTAGGAGCTTCAAATATTGCATATTATTACTTAATGCAAGTGGCAAAAAAAAATAATCTTAAAGTTCTATTAAGTGGCCAAGGTGCTGATGAGGCATTGTGTGGTTATAAAAAGTATTTATATATTTTTTTGATTAATTTACTCAAAAAAAAAAAGTTTTTTAAGTTTTTTCGTACTGTTTTTTCATTTTTAAAAAATAAAACAGTTTTTTATCAATTTAGTATAAATGAATCAAAAAGATATTTAAGTAAAAAAAAAGAAAATTATTATGGATCTTTTTTTAAAGATATTAACAAAACTCCACTTTATTCAGTAGGTCAAAATGTGAGATCAAGACAGATTGAAGATTTTAAAAAATTTTCAATTCCTTCAATATGTCATTACGAAGATAGATTATCAATGCTCAATTCAATAGAAGTCAGATATCCATTTTTAGATAATAATTTAGTAGAATTGTTTATCTCTCTTAATGATGAAAAAAAAATTTTTAGGGGGTGGACAAAATACATCCTCAGAAAAACATTTAAAAAATTATTACCTAAAGAAATAACATGGAGAAAAGA
>CACHWQ010000038.1 GCA_902583645.1 uncultured Pelagibacteraceae bacterium
TTTTGTTCCCAGCAACTTCCTTTAGCTTTGAAATAAAAAGTGGTTTTAAAGTAAAAAAACGTTTTACATCTGAGGTCTTTATTCAAAAAAAAGATAAAGCTAACACTATTATATTATCACATGGCAGTGGGGGTGTATGGAAACATATTTATATGTGGAAAGATCGTTTGTTAAAACAAGGTTATAATGTAGTCATAATTGATCATCACAAAGAAAAAGGAATTAAATCTCATGTTGGAAGAAGAGATTATAAAGATTTTCCAGAGGAAAGAGTTAAAGATGTTTTAAGTTTATCACGTTGGATTAAAAAACAGAGATGGAATAAAGATAAAATAGGAATAATCGGTTTCAGTTATGGAGGAGCTGGAACAAATTTATTGGCTAATGATCTTGAATTACAAATAATGAAAGAGTTTAAAAAAAAAGATAAAAAATTATTCGGTGCAATCGTATCTTATTATCCAGGATGTGGATTAGCAGGAGGTTCAATACCTCAAAGTTCCTATGTGCCAATAATAATCCATATAGCTGAAAAAGATGAGTTAGTAGCACCTTATTTAAACTGTGTAGAACCAATTAATAATTCAAATTTAACTGTTTATAAATACCCTGAGGCACAACACTCATTTGATGTCGATATACCCGGTTTTAAATATGAAGGAATTATTTTAGCTACAGGGAGAAAGTTTACTAATGTTGGACATAAAGAATCAAGAGAATTAAGTATTAAAAGAACACTTAAATTTTTGAATTCAAAATTAAATTAATTAAAGAAAAGTAATACCTACGAACATAGGACTTAAAATAGTTTAAGTTGAGGAATTTCAGAGTCTCTAATGGTCTCTGATAGTCTTATTCCCTTATAATCACACAGTTTTTTATAACATTGGATTATTTTTATTGGAAAATCTTACTAATTAATTTTCAGTTTCTCGGACCATTCTCGGACATAGAGAGATAAATTTATGTTATATTAATTCTATGTATAAGTTTTTTGGGATCTTAATTCTGAGTTTGTTGTGGTGCAATATTAGTTTTTCAGATGATAAAATTTACTGTATGGAAACATATGGTGGTTATGATAGAACATTTCAAGCATATTCAATCACAAAACAAAATGACAACTATACGTGCCAAGATTTCAAAAAAACACTTATAGAGATTCCGAAAAACTTTTACGATAATGCACCGTTTATTGCAGGAACATTTCCAAAAACTATTACAGTGGATGATTTTAAAAGAGTTGCACCAAAATATAACATAAATTTAACTAGGTCCGGAGGAAAGACTTCAAGAAGATGTACGGATTTTATGGATTGGTCCTGGTACAAAGACTCAAATACAATTATTTTAGATATAACAAACAAAGATAATAAACCAATGGAAATTTCAGGTTTAGGTTTTTATACACAGGATGATCAACATGTAACTACAAAAAAAATCAATATTTATATAAAACCTTTTGGAAAATTATCCAGAAAATTCACATTAGAGGAAACAAATATGAATGTTGTAAAAAGCGCTCGTATTTTCTGTAAAGTTTTGTCAAAAGAGAAAAAAATTGATTCTAAAAATTCCACCTTTCAAGATAATAATTTACTAGTTATTGTTGGTTGGATAATATCTTTAAGTTTTATAGGGTTTGTTGGATATACTTGGTACACTTCACAAAACCCAACAAAAAAAAATATATCAACTAAAATAAATCTTAAACAGTCATCATCTAATAATATAACTCAATCTAATAAAATAATTGAAAGAGTTTGGAATGGTGAAGAGTCTATGGCTAAAACTTTTTGGCTATATTGTATATTAATGGGTATGATAATTGGAGTAGTCACAGGAGTTTTAGCAGGGTTGTATAATAATTATTTTTACATAATTGCAGCTCTATACATTTTTTGGTCAAATATTGGGTTGTGGAACAGTAGTACAAAATATAAAATTGCCAAACTTAATCAGGGTAAACCATACGGCTGGGCGATAGCAGCAAAAATTTACGTAGTTTTCAACTTTTTAACAACATTAAGTCAAGCTGGTGTAATTATGAGTGGAAACTTTTAAAGTAAACATTGGATACAAACTAAAACCTTCTCTCGAGGTTAATATGTCAAATATTTTTAATAGATTTTATAGGACTACTCGGACCATCCTCGGACATAGGGAGAT
>CACHWQ010000039.1 GCA_902583645.1 uncultured Pelagibacteraceae bacterium
TCCGAACTCATTTTCATATGCTAATTTGTAATTAGGCTGGTTCATCAGCAAGTACTTCATTACTCTCTTAGCGTATGCTTTTTGAGAATCTACGATTTTCTTAAAGAAAGGATCTTTCTTATTGAAATCACCGATAACTTTATCCCAACCTTTTAATTGTTGAGCTAAAATCTCATCAGACGTTTGGTAAACATTAACTTTATGTTCATTCATTAATTTAGATAAATCAGCTGAATATCTAACTAATGCTTTGAAATAGTTATCTGTGTTCGCAGCGTAAGCAGCATTTTTTAATATTGCTTGGTTAGCTGGTGACAGACCATTAAATGTTTTGTTGTTGATTGGTATTTCAAACATCTCTTGAGATTGGTGGAAACTTCCTAAGTGATAATGCTTAGAAACATCCTGCATTCCAAACTGAGAGTCTGAAGTTGGGTTGTTAAACTCAGCAGCTTCAATCAATCCAGTTTTCATGGCTGGTTGAATTTCACCACCTGGTAATTGTCTAACGACCATTCCCATTGCAGTAAGAACGTTAGTAGCGAGACCAACTGTTCTATACTTCATACCTTTAACATCAGATACTTTGGTTACATTTTTCTTAAACCATCCAAACGGTTGTGCTGGCATTGGCATATGAAAAACACCTGTATAATCGAAACCTACTTTTTTAATAGTTTCTTCATAAAGTGCTCTTCCTCCACCGTACTCCATCCATCCCATTACTTCTTGAGATGACATTCCGTAAGAAGGACCTGTTCCGAATAAAGATGCCGCAGCATTTTTACCGTACCAGTAAGCTGTTACCCAGTGACCCATATCCACGGCACCTGAACTTACAGCTTGACCAATTTCACTAGTCTTAACAACTGCTCCTACTGGTTGCAGATCAATTTTCAATGATCCACCAGACATATCGCTAACCATCTTGCAGTAATCTCCTGCCATTTCAAAAAAGATATTAGCTCCACTAGGCCATGCAGCTTGCATTTTTAATGTTTGTGCAGCGCCTAAATTTACATAAGGCATTGCAACAGCAGCTGCTCCGGCCATAGCCGCAGTTTTAAAGAACTTACGTCTTGAAGGTGTTTTTCCCTTCAATGATTTTTTTTTCTTTAATCATTATTTCTCCTCTTTAGTTAATTAACTTGAGATAATTTAAGCACAAATGGTTGTAAGAGTCTTTTGCTAAATAGACCTATTCAAAATTATTTACAACTTTGAGTAGAATTTTATACTTTTAATTAACCCTATTTTTACAGCTACCTGTTTTAAAGAATTCATTTAAATTATCTATAGCTAGATTAGCCATTGCAGTTCTTGTCTCTTTCGTAGCGCTTCCTAAATGTGGAAGTATGAATGCAGTTTTGTGCTTTAAATATCCAGGATTTAAATTTGGTTCTCCTTTATAAACATCTAAGCCAACAGCATAAACCTTTCTTCTATCTAATGCATCAATTAATGCTTCGTCATCAACTATATCTCCTCTAGCAACATTGGTTACTACAGCTCCTTTAGGCAAATACTCTAAAGTCTCTTTATTTATTAAGTTAATTGTTTCCTTGGAAGCAGGACAACATACAGAGAGTACATCTGATACTTCCATTAAACTTTTCAAGTTATCATGGTAAATAGATCCTTGCTCTTTTTCTGAATTTAATTTTGAGCGATTATGATAGTGTACAATCATTCCTAAAGATTTTGCTATATTGGCAATTTTTTGTCCAATTCTACCCATTCCTAAAATTCCTAGTCTTGCTCCTGTTAACTGCTTTCCAATTAAATAATCAGCTGACCATTTCCAGTCAGCATCTTTTGCACCTTGAATTCCCTCAGATGCTCTTCTACATGCTCCAAGTATTAAAAGAATTCCTATCTCAGCTGTCGCGTCAGTTAAAACTTCTGGAGTATTTGTAACAATTATATTTCTTTTCTTTGCTGCTTCTAAATCTATATTTCCGAAACCAACAGCAAAGTTGGATAAAATTTTAACACTATCAGGTAATTTATTTATTGTTTTTTCATCTAATTTATCTGTTAATGCTGATAAAACTCCATCA